>NZ_JBEXXX010000026.1:0-110822 GCF_040630635.1 Streptomyces sp. NPDC005761
GGGGTGTGTGGGGGGGGGGGTTGCGGTTTCGCTGTTTGCCTACCGGTGCGGTTGCGTGTGTGTTTTTTTGGGGGGGGGGGTCCCCCGGGGGGGCGGCTTCGTACGAAGCCGCCGCCCGGCTCACCGACAACAAGGCGGAGCAGGACTTCCTTCGACACCGCCGGGACGCGCTGCCCGGCAGCTGACCGGTCCCGGCGACCCGCCGCCTGACCCGTCCCGTCAGTCGTTGACGGCCGTGAGCAGCACCGCGGCGTCCTCCAGGGCGAGCAGCCCGTGCCGTTCCTGCGGGATCGGATGCAGTTGCCCGGCGGCGAGTTCCACATCGCCCGAAGCGGCCGTGAGCCGGACCGAGCCGCGCAGCACCTGGAGGGACGCGGCCGGCGGGGCGTTGTGCTCGTCGAGCGAGCGGCCCGAGGCCAGCGCGATGACGGTCTGGCGCAGCGGGTCCTCATGGAGCAGGAGGTGGGCGCTGCGGCCGTGCGGGGAGGTGCGGGCGGCGGCCAGGTGCTCGTCGGCCAGTGCGTTCAGATCATTGGGTACGTCCATGTGCCCCACTGTGCCGCAGCCCTCGCTCCCCCGCGATCCTGACGGACCCGGCCGTGCTGAGCGCGGCCGGGTCCGTCGGCAGGTGGGTTCTCGGCGGGGCGGTCAGACGCGCAGCCAGACCGCGGTGTCCCGCGGCAGTCTTCCCGTACCGTCCAGGGGGCCGCTGCTCAGCAGAATCCTGGTGTACGGGGGCAGCTCCGCGGCCTCGGCGGCCAGGTTGACCACGCAGACGAGACCTTCGCCCCGTGTGAAGGCGAGCACCTCGGACCCCGTGTCCAGCCAGGTCAGTCTGCGTATCCCGGGCTCGCCCGCCGTTTCGAAGCCCGGTTCGCTCCGGCGCAGCCGCAGGGCCTCGCGGTACAGACCGAGCATCGAGTCCGGGTCGTCGGCCTGGAGCTCGGCGGCATACCGGGACCAGTCGGCCGGCTGCGGCAGCCAGGGTGCGGTGGTGGCGCCGAATCCGGCATGCGGTTCCCCCGCCGACCAGGGCAGCGGGACCCGGCAGCCGTCGCGTCCCGGGTCGGTGCCGCCCTTGCGGAAGTGCATCGGGTCCTGGATGCGGTCCAGTGGGATGTCGGCCTCCGGCAGTCCGAGTTCCTCACCCTGGTAGAGGTAGGCCGCGCCGGGCAGGGCCAGCGAGAGGAGGGCCGCGGCGCGGGCCCTGCGGGTGCCGAGGGCGAGGTCGGTGGGGGTGCCGAACGTCTTCGCGGCGAAGTCGAAGCCGGTCTCCGCACGGCCGTAGCGGGTGACGGTGCGGGTCACGTCGTGGTTGCACAGGACCCAGGTGGCCGGGGCGCCGACCGACGCGTGCTCGGCAAGGGTGTCGTCGATCGCGGTCCGCAGCATCGCGGCGTCCCACGGGCAGGCCAGGAAGTTGAAGTTGAAGGCGGTGTGCAGTTCGTCGGGTCGCAGGTAGCGGGCGAACCGCTCGGTGTCCGGGAGCCACACCTCGCCGACGAACACTCCGTCGTACTCGTCGGCGATGGCGCGCCAGGAACGGTAGATGTCGTGCAGTTCGTCGCGGTCGACGAAGGGGTGCGGGTCGCTGCCCGGGACGAAGTCGGGCAGCGCGGGGTCCTTGGCGAGCAGGGCGGCCGAGTCGATCCGTACGCCCGAGACACCGCGCTCGAACCAGAAGCGCAGCACGTCCTCGTGCTCCTGGCGGACCGCGGGGTGGGCCCAGTTGAGGTCGGGCTGCTGGGTGGCGAACAGATGGAGGTACCACTCCCCGTCGTCCAGCCGGGTCCAGGGCGTGCCGCCGAATTCGGATACCCAGTCGTTGGGCGGGATCTCACCGTCGGCGCCGCGGCCGGCACGGAAGTGGAAGAGGTCGCGCTCGGGACTGCCGGAGCCGGCTTCGAGGGCGGCCCGGAACCATGCGTGCTGGTCGGACACGTGGTTGGGCACGATGTCGATGATGGTGCGGATGCCCAGCCCGCGGGCCTCGGCGATCAGCTTCTCCGCCTCGGCGAGGGTGCCGAACGCGGGATCGATGGTGCGGTAGTCGGCCACGTCGTAGCCGCCGTCGGCGAGCGGTGAGAGGTACCAGGGGGTGAACCAGAGTGCGTCCACGCCCAGTTCGACGAGGTAGGGCAGCTTGGCCCGGACCCCCGCGAGGTCGCCGGTGCCGTCACCGTCGCCATCGGCGAAGCTGCGTACGTAGATCTGGTAGATGGCGGCGTCCCGCCACCAGTTCGCGGTGGCCTCGGACGGACGGTTGGCTGCCACGTGACGTTCCTTTCGGGCAGGTGGGACTCCGCCGCCGGCCCGGCGAGCGGGGCAGGATGGAGGGCCGGCGGCGGAGTGCTGGGGGATGGCGGCCGGACGGGGCCCCCGGCCGGGCGGGGCGCGGTCCTGGAAAGGGCTGCTAGCCCTTGAGGCCGCCCGCGGTCAGACCGCTCATGATGTTGCGCTGGAAGAGCAGGAAGATGAGCAGCGTCGGGATCGACGCGATGGTGAGTGCGGCGATGAGTACGTTCTCGGGCACGCCACTGGCCAGCGAGTAGATACCGACGTTGAGCGTCTGCTTGCTGGGGTCGGGCAGGGTGAGCATCGGCCAGAGGAAGTCCTTCCACACCCCGACGACGGCGAAGATGGAGACGACGCCGAGAATCGGCCGGGAGATCGGCAGGACGATCGAGCGCAGGGTGCGCACGGGCGATGCGCCGTCGATCGCGGCGGCGTCGAGGAGTTCGCGCGGGATGGAGTCGAAGAACCGCTTCAGCAGGAAGATGTTGAAGGCGTTGGTGACCGACGGCAGCCAGATCACCCAGGGCGAGTTGACCAGATTGCGCTGGAAGACCGGGACGTCCAGCACGGTGAGGTATTGGGGTACGACCAGAACGGTGGCCGGGATCATCAGGGTGGCCAGCATCATCCCGAGGATGACCTTGCCGAACACCGGCCGCAGCTTGGACAGCGAGTACGCGGCCGCGACGTCGAAGACGAGCTGGAAGAAGAGCGCGCCGAAGGCGTAGTACAGGGTGTTGAAGAGCAGCTTGGACAGGTCCATCACGGTCCAGGCCTGGCTGTAGTTCTCGGTGTGGAGTGAGCTGGGGAAGGCGGTGGGCGGGCTCTGGACGACTTCCTGGGTGGTTTTGAGGCCACCGGTGACCATCCAGTACAGCGGCCCGAGGAAGGCCACCGTGAACAGGACGACCACCAGGCCGAAGACGATCCAGTAGAAGGCCTTGCCACGGGGTCTGCCGAGCTGGGCCGGTGAGATCAGGGTGCGCTGGCGCCCCGCGTCGGCCGCGCGTCCGGCCCTGCGCCGGCCGGCTCCGCGCCCGTGGCTCCCGCGCCGGGAGACCAGTGTGTTCGATGCCATGGTCGTTCTCCCGTCCTAGTCTTCGCTGTTGCGGCTCAGCCGTACGTACACCGCGGAGAAGCCCGCGAGCACGACGAGCAGGACGAGGCCGAGTGCCGCAGCGCTGCCGTAGTTGTTGAAGTTGAAGGCGTACTGGTAGATGAGGTAGACGACGGTGGTGGTGGAACCTTCCGGTCCGGCGCCGTTGGTGAGCAGGAACGGCTCGGTGAAGACCTGCATCGTGGCGATGACCTGCATGAGCAGGAGCAGGGAGAGGATGAGCCGGGTCTGCGGGATGGTGACGTGCCAGACCTTTCGCAGCAGCCCGGCGCCGTCGAGTTCCGCCGCCTCGTAGAGCTCCCCGGGGATGCCCTGGAGCGCGGCCAGGTAGATCAGGGTCGCGCCGCCCATGTTCATCCAGGTCGCCGCGATGACGACCGAGAGCATGGCGGTGTCGGTGTCCTGGAGCCACTGCTGGGCGGGCAGGTGGAAAACGTCCAGGATGCGGTTGAAGAGTCCGTAGCCGGGGTCGTAGAAGTACTTGAAGAGCAGGACCGAGGCCACCGGCGGCAGCATCACCGGAAGGTAGACGAGCAGTCGCAGATAGCCCTGTCCGTGGCGGAACTCGTTCAGCACGACCGCGACGACGAACGGGACGACGAAACCGAGCAGCAGCGCGAGCACGGTGAACAGCAGGGTGTTGCGCCAGGCCTGCCAGAACGCCGGGTCGTTGAAGACGTAGGTCAGGTTGGACCAGCCGGCCCAGCTGGTCTTGCCGTCCTCGGTCTTCTGGAAGGCCAGGATGAACTCCCTGACCATCGGATACCAGGAGAAGAGCGAGAAGCAGAGCACCGCTCCGATCAGGAAGCCGTGTGCCGAGATGTTGCGGCGCACGGCGCGCAGGAACTCCTCGCGGGCGGAGCTGCGGCGGGCGGGGCCTGGTTGTCCCGGGCGGGCTCCGGTCGCCTTGCGGGCGGACAGGGTAGGGGCCGACATGGTGTGTCTCCTCGGTGCCGGTGAACTTCGAGCGCAGTCGGACGGGTCCGGATGCGGGACCGGGTCCGCGTGACCCGGTCCCGCGCGTCCGTTACTGGTTCGCCAGAACCTGGTTGACCTGCTGCTCGGCGGTGGAGAGCAGCTTGTCGACGTTCGCGTCCCTGTTGGTCAGCACACCGGACATGGCGTTGTCGAGGATCTTGTAGATCTCCTGCGCCTTCGGCGGCTCGGCCTTCCCCTGGACGGGGTTGTCCATGAAGGCCTTGAAGTTCTCGATGGGCATCGAGGCGTTTGCGGTGCGTGACGCGTCGTCCTTGGCCTTGCTGTCCCCGAGGAAGAAGTTCGGCTGCGGAAGCCCGACGGGAAGCTTGTCGGCCTTGGTGCGGGCCCAGTCGAACTGCCCCTTGCCCGGGGTGAGGTTCTTGAAGTTCAGCCAGGCGACGGCGGCCTTGATCTGGTCGGGCGAACTGCCCTTCTTGATCATGTAGTTGTTGCCGCCGAACAGGGTGCCCTTGGCGCCGGGGATCGGGCCCAGGCCGAAGGTCTCGTACTGGGCGCCGAGCTGCTGCACCATGTACGCGATGTCGTCGGGGGCGGCGAGGAACATGCCCAGTTTGTCGCTGGATATCTGCTTCTGCAGGTCGCCCCACTTCAGCAGCTGGGTCTTGCCCATGCTGTCGTCCTCCCAGCGCATGTCGTGCAGCTGCTGGAGGACCTGCTTGCCGGTGGCGTCGTTGAAGGCGGCCTTCTTGCCCGAGGCGTCGACGACGTCCCCTCCGAGGCCGTACTGGGTGGCGGCGAAGTGCCAGCCGCCGTTGTTGCCGGCGCTGTACTCGCCGAAGCCGGCGATGCCCTTGCCCAGGCCCGCGATCTTCTTGGCGGCGGTGCGGACCTCGTCCCAGGTGGCGGGCGGGGTGTTCGGGTCGAGACCGGCCTGTGTGAACAGCTTCCGGTTGATCATCAGGCCCATGGTGTAGTTGCTGGTCGGCAGGGCGTAGAGCTTGCCGTCCTTGCGGGCCACATCGATGACCTGGGGCTGGATGTCCTTGAGCGCGGGGACGGACTTGTCGTTGACGTAGGCGGAGATGTCCTCGGCCCCGTCGTTGTCCAGCACCTGCTGGAGGTCGGTGAAGTACGCGTAGAAGACGTCGGGTTGCGACTTCCCCTTCAGCATGGCGGTGAAGCGGGGCGGCTCGTTGCACTGGCCGGGGGTGGACTTCCCGTTGATCTTGACGTTCGGGTAGGTCTTGTTGAACGTCTTGATGTCCTCGTTCCACTCACGCAGCTCCGCGGCCTTGGCCGCCGGCGGCATGCAGTCGATCGAGATCGTCACCTTCGTCTTCGGGTCCAGCGGAGCCGAAGGGTCGGACGAACCCTTGGACGCACTGCTCGAGTCGTCGTCCTTGCTGCTGCTCGTGCCGCAGGAGGCGAGCGAGGTCAGGGCAAGTGCGGTGACAAGGGCAGCCGCGGAGGCACGGCTGATACGGCGTGTGCGGCGCAACCCAGCACTTCTCATCGATGTTCCCCTTTGGGCATGAGCGTGGATGGCCCTCGGCCGACTCTCTGCCGGGGCGAGCCACACTCAACCAGTGCCGACATGTGAACGCAATATCTCGCGCAGTTTTCGTAAAAGTTTGACAGCTCTTCGCACGCGGCGTGCGAGGGGCGGCGCGCACGCAGCACGGGGCGCCGTCCGGCAGACCGGACGACGCCCCTGGATGCCGTGCCGGCTACGGGTTGATGTTGATCTTCATGGTGGACGTCGTGTTCTTCACGTCCTGGGCGTTGTTGCTGAACTTCAGCCCGTTGAAGGTGACCTCACCGACGGCGGGCCCCTGGCCGGACTCCGGCATCTCGTTGGCCCACAGCCCGAAGCCGGACTTGGCGTCGAAGGCATCCCCGCTCTTACGGGCGCCCGAGATCGAGATGTCGGTCAGGATCGTGTCCTTGATGGGGAACTGGGGCTGGCCCCCGACGTAGTTGGTCTGGAACATGATGCCGCTGTACGTCGGATCGACGATGTCCACGTGGTTGATCCGGATGCCCTGGAAGACCTTGGACGCGGAGAACAGCCAGATCCCGGGGAAGGTCTGCGTCCCCCAGAAATGGCCGCCCGAGCGGACCACCGAGACGTTCTCGACCGTCGTCGGATCGGTCCCGAAGCCGTTCATCGGGTAGCCGAAGTCCAGCGAACTGACGGTGATGCCGGAGTAGACGAGGGTGTCCGCGATGTGGATGTTGCGGAAGGTGTTGTTGTAGCCGCCGTAGACGGCGACGCCCGCCGCACGCCAGGTCAGCAGGGACGTGAGGTTCTCGTAGACGTTGTTCTTCATGTCCGCGCCGCCGGAGTCGATCGCCGAGAACAGCGCGAAACTGTCGTCTCCGGTGGCCCGGGACTCGTTGTTCACAACGTGGTTGTCCGTCGAGCCGTTCGTCATGTTGATGCCGTCGGCGAACGTGTCGCGGATGCGGGAGTTCTTGATGGTGATGCCGTCGGTGTTCGCGCCCCAGTAGAGGCACACCGTGTGCTCGTTCCAGACGTTGTCGATGACGATGTCCGAGACGTTGGAGAAGTCGAACACCTTGCCCGGCCCGTCGATGCGCGAGGTGTAGTTCCCGAAGTACGCGAAGTTCGCGAACGTGGACCCCTTGGCGCTGGCCTCGGCGCGGAAGCCGTTGTCGGTGTTCTCCTGGCCGGAGGGGGCGAAGAACCTGGTGTACCAGGGACCGGCTCCGACGACCTTGACGGCCTTCCCGTAGACCTGGAACTTGCTCGCGGTCTGGTAGTCACCTGCCGGCAGATAGACGCCGACCAGCTTGCCCGTGGTGTCCATCCGGACCTTGTCCAGGGCGTTCTGGACGTCCTGGTGGGTGAACCCGGCGGGAACGGCGTAGGCGGCCGCGTCCGGGTTCGGGATCTGCGTCGCCTGCTCCAGGCTGATGAAGTCGATCGCGTAGGTGCTGGTGTTCGCGGCGTCCTTCTGGAGCCGGATCCTGCTGCCGGCCGGGACCGTCCTGCCCAGCAGCATGTTCGCCTCGTCGTAGATGTGCCGCGGCGAACCCGAACCCGGGGAGTTGCCGGGACCGGTCTCGGCGCCGTACAGCCACGCGTACTTCGAGGTGAGGTCGATCGCCTTGAGGAAGGTGCCGTCCACATAGACGTTCAGCTTGGAGTCGATGCCCCCGCCGCCCGCCGAGTCCGGGACGGAGAAGCGGGTCACCAGGGAGTTGGTGCTCGCCCTGGTGGTGAACTCCACATAGTTGCCGGTGCTGTTGAGGGTGACGGCCTTACGGCCGGACGCCTCGCCCGCGATGTCGCCGACGGTCCTGTTCGGGCCGACGACCTGGGCGCCACCGCCGGTGACCCCGTCCTCCGCCTCGTACATGTCGTACGGCATGTTGGCGCCGCGTCCGACGAAGAGCGAGCTGGTGGCGGTGTTGTTCTCACGCTTGACCGGGAGTTCGTTGGCGTCGTCCGCGATCACCGTCCTCACGGAGTACGAGCCGTTGACCGCGGTCCAGCTGCCCAGGTTCACCGGGGCGCTGGTCGCGCCCGCGGCTATCGCCCCGGAATAGGTGCCGGTGAGGGTCTTCACCGTGGCGCCCTTGGAATCGGTCAGCGTCAGCGTGATGGCGTGGCCGCCGGAGGCGGAGGCCACCGAGCCCTGGTTCCTGACGGCGACCGAGAAGGCGACGTTCTGACCGGCGGACGGCGCCGACGGAGAGGTGCTGACCCCGGTGGAGACCAGGTCCGAGCTGGCGACCGGCTTCACGACCAGGCCCGTCGTGCTGGTGTAGGTGTTGTCGGTCTCGTTCTGCTCGATGACCTCGTTCGCCGGGTCGGCCACCGCGCTCAGTGCGTACGTGCCCGCGTCGCGCGGGCCGATCTCGGCGCTGACCTGGGCCGAGGCCCCGCCCGCCAGCGCACCCACGGACGCGGTGGCGATCTTGGAACCACCGAGCCGGAACTCGACCTTGCTCGCCGGCGCCGCGACCGGACCGCTGTTGCGCACCGTGGCGGTGAGCGTGACCGGGTCCGACTCGACCGGCGCGGCCGGGGCCGCGGTCACCGCGCTGACCTGGAGGTTCGGATTGGGTGCCGGTGAGCCCAGCACCTGGAACTCCGCGACCTGACCGGCGGGCGCGCCGGTGTTGGAGGTGAACTTCAGCTGGACGTCGGCGACCCGGGCGCCGACCGGGATGGTCACCGCGTTGCCGCTTGCCGGGCTGAACGCGTAGTCCTTGGCCGCGACCAGACCGGTGAAGGACGACGCGCCCTGCTCCCGGCCGAGGACCTGGATGTTCTGGGTCCTGGCCCCCCAGCTGCTGTCCGGGTTGAGCTTGACGACGACGCTCTCGGTGTCGGCGTTGGCCCCCAGCTTCACGGTCAGCGTGTTCGGGTAACTTCCCCCCGCGCCTTCCCAGTAGGTGGTCACGCTGTTGTCGTTGGCGTTCTCCGCGGCGAACGTGTGGACCACGGACGAGGCGGTGATGGGCTTGCCGATCGCGAGGTTGGACGCGGCGCCCGTGCTGCCGTTGCGGGTGACGGTGTTGCTGTCACCCGATACGTTGCCCGCCGCGTCCTTCGCCCGGACGGTGTAGGAGACGGTGGTCCCGGCCGACTGGGCGTCGGTGTAGGTGGTGACGTCGCCCGCCACGCTCTTGCGCAGCACGTTGTTGGCGTAGATGTCGTACCCGGTGACGCCCTTGTTGTCGGTGGAGGCCTGCCAGACCAGTTTGATCTGGCCGGCGGTCGCCTCGGTGAAACTCAGGCCGGCCGGCGCGGTCGGCGCCTGGGTGTCGCCGGTACTGCCGGTACGGGTGACGGTGTTGCTGTTCGCCGAGGCGTTGCCGGCCGCGTCCTTGGCGCGGACGTAGTACGACACGGTCGCCCCGGCCGGACGGGTGTCGGTGAACGTGGTGACGGTGCCGGCCACGCTCGTCAGCAGCGTGTTGTCGGCGTAGATGTCGTAGCCCGTGACGGCGGTGTCGTCCGTCGACGCCTTCCAGGTCAGTCGGATCTGTCCGGTGGCCGGTTCGGTGTACGCCAGCTGCGACGGTGCGCTCGGCGCCACGGTGTCACCGGATGCCGGTCCGTAGATCTCCAGCTCGGAGACCTGGGCGCCCGGCTGGACGGAGTTGGCGCTCACGAGCACGCGCACGTAGCGGGTGGTCGTGGCGTCGAAGGAGATCGTCGCCGACTCTCCTGCCGTGGGGCTGAAGGTGTAGGGCGTTGCCTGCGTCAGATCGCTGAAGTCGGTGCCGTTGGAACTGCCCTGGATCTTCAGGGTCTGGCTGCGGGTCTCCCAGCCGTCCGGCAGGCGCAGCACCACTCGGTCCACCCGGACGGATGAACCGAGGTCGGCCTGGATCCACTGCGGCAGCTCGTTGTTGCGGCTCTCCCAGTAGCTCGCCGCGTTGCCGTCGTTGGCGTGGGCGGCGACGTAGGTCTGGGTGTAGCTGCTGGCCGTGAGCGTGCGGCCTGCCGCCAGGTTCACCGACGACTCGGCGGCCGCCCGGACCTCCAGCTCGGCGAGCTGGCCGTTCTTCGAGGCGGAGTTGGCGGTGATGTCCGCCCGCACGAACCGTGCCCGGGTCGCGGGGACGTCGATGGTCACCTTGTTGGAGCTGCCCGGCGCGAAGGTGTAAGCGGCCGAGGTCTTCAGCGTGGTGAAGCTGGTGCCGTCGGCACTGGCCTGGAGCGAGAGGGTCTGACGGCGGCTCTTCCAGCCCTCGGGAAGTTTCAGGGTGACCCGGTCGATGCGGGTGACCTTGCCCAGATCACTCTGCACCCACTGCGGCAGGGCACTGCCCGACCCCTGCCAGTACGTCGACGGATCTCCGTCGGCGATGTTCCCGGCCCCTCTCCCACTGCCCGCGCTGCTCGCTGCCGCACGGTGACCGGCGGCGATGTTCGGGCCGTCGGCGGCCGACGCGTCGAGCGCCGGCCAGCCGACCATCAGCAGGCTGGTCGTGAGCGCGGCGGAAAGGACCCGCCATCGGCGGCGTTGCGTTCTCATATGTCCCCGATCTTCGGCCTCGGCGCAGGGCGCGACCAAGGCGCGGCTCTGTCTGCGTACCTGCTGGAGCATGATTTCCTGCACCAACAGGATGGACTTTTGCGTTTAGCGGTCAGAGAATTGCAGAGAAGTGAGGGATCGTCCACCGTTGCGACAGAAGTGAGAACCTAAACGGACTCCGCCATGCCGCCACAACTAGGCTGACAATTAACGCATTTGACGTGCCCGCGCTCGATCGTCCACGCGGCCGCACTCAGCGCAAGAAATTTGCGCAGATATGAAAGGCGCTGAAAGGTGCCAGCTCGGAACCGGAGCCGAGAGGGGAGGGCCGCTGGACGGCCGGACCGTCGCGCCGAGCGCCGGCACGCGCGACGGGCGGGCGCCGGGTCGGCCATTCATCCGTTCGCCGGGCCGTGCGGCAGGGGGGCGCCCCCGGTCCGACGAGGGCGCAGGCCCGGCGCTAACCTGCGTCACCATGATGCGCGCATGGATTCTGCCGATGTTGCTCGTGCTCTGCGGCTCAGTCGTTGCCACCGCACTGATCGTGCGGGGACGGGCCGGGGAAGCCGCAGCGGTCCTGCCGATGTTCGTGCTGCTCGCAGGGGTGAACTCGCCCCTGGTCTTTCCGAGGTCCATCGGTGCGCTGGAGGCACAACGCCGCAGCGCGGTCGACGGCCGGCCCGTCGTCTTCTGGCGGTCGGGCTGCAAGTACTGTCTGCGGCTGCGCGTCCGGTTGGGCGCGAGCGCCGGCCGATTGCACTGGGTCGACATCTGGCGCGACCCGGACGGAGCGGCAGTGGTGAGGGCGGCCAACGACGGCAACGAGACCGTGCCGACTGTCGTCGTCGCAGGCCGGCCCCATGTCAACCCGGATCCCGCGTGGGTGCGCGAACAGCTCCCCCCGCTCGCATGACCGGGCCCGGGTGGGACGGGGGAACGCCCCTCTGCATGTCCGTTCGCCGCGGCCACCTGGAAGCACGACGAGGAGCGGGGCCCTGCCACGGGACCCCGCTCGTCGTTCCCGTCGCGTACGTCCGCCGGTTCAGTCCGACGGGCTCCAGCGGTATCTGACGTCCGGCTCGTTCTCCTCGTTGCGGCTGCCGTCATCGAATGCGACGGCGGTGAATCCGTGCCGCTCGTAGAAGGCACGGGCGCCCGCGTTGCGCTGGAAGGCGTGGAGAGCGAGCCCCTGCGGGCTGCGCTCCCTGGCCTTTGCCAGCAACAGCGTTCCGATGCCCCGCCGTCGCATGTCCGGGCGCAGATAGAGGTGTTCGAGTTCCTCGCCGTCGAGCGAGACGAAGCCGACGGGCCGTGCCGCTCCCCCGCTCTCGCGGAGCTCGGCCACCCAGACGTCCGTGCCGGGCAGCACGACGTGGGTCATCCAGCCGAGCGTGGCCTCGTCACTGTGCACCCTCGCCAGGTAGGGCATGGCAGCGGCGCGGGAATCGAGGAAGAGCCGGGTGAGGCGTTCGGCGTCCTCGACGCGTGCCTCCCGCAGCAGTACAGCGTCTGGGGGCGCGGGGCTGTCCGATGACATCCGGTTCTCCTGTCCGAAGGGTCCGGGTGACGGGAAAGGTCGGCCGCCCGTGAGCGCGGCGAACTGGCCACCCTGTGATCGAACGTACGTCGGGCCCGGCCCCCATCTCCATAGGATATGGGTGACCGCTCCGCCGTGACACGTCCTCACGGCGCCCGCCCGGCGAAGGAATCGACGTAACGGTGTATCAGCCCCACGTGTTCGCTTTCCCCGGAGACGGCCACCGGATCCCGGCTCCTCTCTTCCCACCGGGCGTCCCCGCGTTGTGGCTGGTTGACGCGGTACGAGACGGCGGGCAGGCGCAGCGGCTAGCGCCGGGGGTCTTCGACGCCGGCGAACTGGACAGGGCGGCGCGCCTGGTGGTCGAGGCCGACCGCACGTGCTACGTCGCCGCGCACGTGGCCCTGCGACTGCTGCTGGGGGCGCGACTGGGCCTCGCTCCGCACGCCGTGCCCTTCACCCGGGAGCCGTGCCCTTCCTGCGGCGGCCCTCACGGCCGTCCCGCGACCGAAGGCAAGGTGCACTTCTCCCTTTCGCACACCCGGGGGGTCGCACTGCTGGCTTTCGCGGACGCCCCTGTGGGGGTGGACGTCGAGCTCGTCCCGAAGCCCGGGACCGTGTCCGAGATAGCCGGTCAGCTGCATCCGGCGGAGTCCCGCGAGCTGGCGGAGCTTCCCGAGAATGAGCGTCCGGCCGCCTTCGGCCGGGTGTGGACCCGCAAGGAGGCCTATCTGAAGGGCGAGGGCATTGGCCTGGCCGACGGTCTCGCGGCCGAACACGTGGGCACCGGCCTCCGGCCCCGGCCCGGCCCCGGGGGCTGGACGGTCACCGATGTCGAGGTCCCCGCGGGATATGCGGCGGCGGTGGCCGTCCGCGCGGCGGGGCAGCCGCCCGCCCGCGAGGGCGACCCACGAAAATGACGGGGCGGGCAAATCGTACCGACCGACCGATACGGAGGAGTGGCAGATGCCGCAGACACGAGCCGGGCAGCAGGCGCGCCCGGAGGATTTGACCGATGTGGCGCGGCTGGTGACGGCGTACTACACGCTGCATCCCGACCCCGCCGAACCGGGCCAGCGGGTCGCCTTCGGTACCTCGGGGCATCGCGGGTCGTCGACGGCCACCGCGTTCAACGAGGACCACATCGCGGCGACGAGCCAGGCGATCAGCGAGTACCGGGCGCGGCAGGGCACGGACGGGCCGCTCTTCCTAGGGGCCGACACCCACGCGCTGTCGGAGCCCGCGCGGGTGACGGCCATCGAGGTGTTCGCCGCGAACGACGTCACCGTGCTCATCGACTCCGCCGACGGCTACACGCCGACCCCCGCGGTCTCGCACGCCATCCTCACGTACAACCGGGGCCGCACCTCGCACCTCGCGGACGGTGTGGTGGTGACCCCTTCGCACAACCCGCCGGGTGACGGCGGATTCAAGTACAACCCGCCGAACGGCGGACCGGCCGGGTCGGAGTCCACGGGCTGGATCCAGGAGCGGGCCAACGAGATCATCGCCGGCGGCCTCAAGGACGTCCGCCGTATGCCGTACGTGCGGGCGCTGGCGGCGCCCTCGACCGGAACGTACGACTTCCTGGGCGGCTACGTGTCGGACCTGCCGTCCGTGCTCGACCTGGACGCGGTGCGTGCGGCGGGGGTGCGGATCGGCGCCGATCCCCTGGGCGGCGCCTCGGTCGCGTACTGGGGCCGGATCGCCGAGCAGCACCGGCTCGACCTGACGGTGGTCAATCCGCTCACCGACCCCACCTGGCGGTTCATGACGCTGGACTGGGACGGCAAGATCCGGATGGACTGCTCCTCGCCGTACGCGATGGCCTCACTGATCGGGCAGCGCGACCGCTTTTCGATCGCGACCGGCAACGACGCCGATGCGGACCGGCACGGCATCGTCACCCCGGACGGGGGTCTGATGAATCCGAACCACTACCTCGCCGTGGCCATCAACTACCTGTACGCGCACCGCGACCGCTGGCCGGCGGACGCAGGCATCGGCAAGACCCTGGTGTCGTCCGGCATGATCGACCGGGTCGCCGCCGATCTCGGCCGGAAGCTGGTGGAGGTCCCGGTCGGCTTCAAGTGGTTCGTCGACGGCCTGGCCGACGGGTCGCTCGGCTTCGGCGGCGAGGAATCGGCCGGGGCGTCGTTCCTGCGCCGTGACGGATCGGTCTGGACGACGGACAAGGACGGCATCCTGCTGGCCCTGCTGGCCTCCGAGATCCTCGCGGTGACGGGCGAGTCGCCGTCCCGGCACTACGCCGCTCTGACCGCCCGGTTCGGTGAGCCGGCATATGCCCGGATCGACGCTCCCGCGGACCGCGATCAGAAGGCTGTGCTGGCACGCCTCTCCCCCGAGCAGGTCAGCGCCGACACCCTGGCGGGCGAACCGGTCACGGCCGTGCTCACCTCGGCCCCGGGCAACGGGGCGGCGATCGGCGGGATCAAGGTGACGACGGAGAACGCCTGGTTCGCGGCGCGTCCCTCGGGCACCGAGGACGTCTACAAGATCTACGCGGAGTCCTTCCGGGGCACCGAACACCTGGCCCGCGTCCAGGAGGAGGCGAAGGCCGTCGTCTCCGCGGCCCTGGACGCCTGACGGAAGCCGCCTCCCCCCGCGCCGGCCGGTGCGGGGGCGAGCGGGCTCCCCCCGCCCCGCACACAGTCGTCTTGCCGGGCACATAACGGTACCGGTCGATAGAATTCAGGCATGGGAGAGCGGCCTGTCGCGCCAACGGCGCCCGAACTCGTACTCGAAACCGACGCAGGGCCCACGGTGATGAGTCCGGGCCGGGAGTACCACGTCGGACGCGACCCCTTGAGCGACATCGTCATCGACGACGTCCGGGTCTCATGGCACCACGCGGTGCTCAGGGCGCTGGACGGCCACTGGTCCATCGAGGACGAGGGCAGCACGAACGGTACCTACACCGGTGGCCAACAGGTCCATGAAGCGGACGTCGGGCCCGGCACCCGCATCCGCTTCGGCCATCCGGAGGACGGGCCGCAGGCCGTACTGAAGGTCCGGCCGGTACCGAAGCCGATCCCCACCACGCCGGACCGGCCCTCGGCCGTCTCCATGCCAGCCGCGACCGGCACCTTCCGGCAGCCGACCACCGTGCGACCCCTGCCGTCCCGCACCGTACGGATCGGGCGCGGCTCAGGAAACGACCTGGTCGTCGACGATCTGAGCGTCTCCCGCCACCACGCCGAACTGCTGGCCCATACGGACGGCACGTACGAGATCGTCGACCTCGGCTCGCACAACGGAACCTTCCTCAACGGTCAGCCGGCCGACCGCGCACCGGTCTCCCCCGGAGACATCGTGGGCATCGGGCACTCCGCCTTCTGTCTGGTCGGGGACACGCTGCAGGAGTTCGTCGACACCGGCGAGGTGTCGCTCGACGTCCAGGACCTGGCAGTCACCGTCGACAAGGGACGCAAGACGCTGCTCGACCACGTCGCCTTCCCGGTGGGCGAGAAGTGCCTGCTGGGTGTGGTGGGGCCGAGCGGCGCGGGCAAGTCCACGCTTCTGAACGCCCTGACCGGACTGCGCCCTGCTGATGAGGGGACCGTCCTGTACGACGGCCGTGACCTCTACCATGACTACGCCGAACTGCGCCAGCGCATCGGCCTGGTGCCGCAGGACGACATCCTGCACGCCCAGTTGACCGTGCGCAGAGCGCTGGGTTACGCCGCGGAGCTCCGGTTCCCGCAGGACACCGCCAAGTCGGAGCGCCGGGAGCGGGTCGACGAAGTGGTGCGTGAACTCGGTCTCGACCAGCGGGCGGGCCAGCCGATCCACAGCCTTTCCGGCGGCCAGCGCAAGCGGGTGAGCGTGGCGCTGGAGCTGCTGACGAAGCCGTCGCTGCTCTTCCTCGACGAGCCGACGTCGGGCCTCGACCCCGGCATGGACCGTTCGGTCATGCACATGCTGCGCGGACTGGCCGACGACGGGCGCACGGTCATCGTCGTCACGCACAGCGTGCTGAGCCTGGACGTGTGCGACCGGCTGCTGGTGCTCGCGCCCGGCGGGAAGATCGCCTACTACGGTCCGCCCGGGGACGCGCTGGCCTTCTTCGGATTCGCCGAGTGGCCGGAGGCGTTCGAGGCGTTCGAGAACGACCGCGACCGGCCCTGGGCCGAGGAGTTCGCCGCTTCCCCGTTCCACCGGCAGTACATCGCCAACGCCACCGCGCAGCCCCGGCTGCCGCACGCGGCGGCGGCGGCCGTCGCCCCACCGCCGAAGACCCGCAGCTGGGGTGCGCAACTGCGGACCCTCGTGCGCCGTTACGCGGCCGCGCTCGGCGCCGACCGGACGTTCCTCGTCATCATGATCGCGCTGCCGTTCGTGATGGGCGCGATGGCCCGAGCCCTGGCCGGAAGCCGGCTGACGCAGGAGACGGCGATGAACGCGCTGCTCATCCTGTGTGTCGGCGGTGTCCTGACGGGCGCTGCGAACGCGGTCCGGGAACTCGTCAAGGAACGGGTGATCTACCAGCGGGAACGGGCCGTCGGGCTGTCCAGATCCGCATATCTGATGTCCAAGGTCGTGGTGCTGGGCACCATCACGGTGCTCCAGGCCATCGTGCTGACCCTGGTCGGTCTCGTCGGGGTCGACCTCAACGCCCCGGGCGGGCAGGGTGTGCTCCTGCCACCTCTGGCCGAAATTACCCTGACGGTGGCGCTGTTGTCCTTCACCGCGATGATGCTGGGCCTGTTGGTGTCCGCCCTGGTACGCAAGGAGGAGGTCACCATGCCCCTCCTGGTACTGCTCGCGATCGTCCAGGTCGTCTTCTGCGGCGCGCTGCTGAAGCTGCACGGCGTGCCCGGCATCGAGCAGTTGTCCTGGCTGATCCCCTCCCGCTGGGCGCTGGGCGCCATGGCGGGGACGATCGGGCTGGCGCGGATCGTGCCCGGGAAGCTGACCGCGGACCCCTTGTTCGAGCACTCCGCCGGGATCTGGCTGCTCAACATGGGGATGCTCGTGGTGCTTTCCGTCGTCTTCGGATTCGCGGTGGCCAGGCTCCTGCGCCGACACGAGCCCGCCATCATGCGGAAGTAGGGGCGGTCCATGGAGACCGAGGACTTCCGCCCCACCCACGTCGTCCCCCAGGACGGGCTGCCCGCCTGGGAGGCTCCGGACGTGTCCCGTCCCACCGAGCCCCTGGACCCGCTGCTCCCCGTCCAACTGCTCGACCGGCGCGGCGACTGGGGGCAGGTCCTGTGCGCCAACGGCTGGTCCGCCTGGGTCGACGGCCGGCTGCTCGTGTCCGTACCGCACGACCCGCCGCAGGCCGGACAGCCGATGGCCCGCACGGCGGACCCACGGCCGCTGATGGCCCGGGTCCAGGAGTCGCTGAACCGCTTCCGACAGGCATCCGAGGAACTCGTCGAGGGCCGCATCGACGGCGAGGCCTTCCGCCGCCGCACCCAGGGGCTGCGCGCCGGCATGGTCGTCGACGGCGAGGCCGTGTGGCTGTTCGACGCGGAGCACGAGCGCTGGCTGTACACGGACGGCACCCGGCTGACGACCTACGCGGCCCAGTCCGCCCCCGGCCGGCCGAGCAGCGCCCCGGCTCCCGCGGCCGCCCCGGAGGCGACCCGGCTCGTCGACGACCCCGGCACGCATCCGCGGACCCGGCCCGGTGACGGGTGATGACCCCTGCCACCGGCCCCCCCGACGACTCCGCGCTGCCCACCGGACGGCCCTCCGACCTGATCGGCCTGCAGATCGCCGACTACCTCGTGGAGGGCGAGATCGGGCGCGGCGGGATGGCTGTCGTCTACCGGGCCAAGGATCTGCGCCTGGACCGCACGGTCGCACTCAAACTGCTCGCCCCGGAGCTCGCCCGCAACGACACCTTCCGCAAGCGCTTCACCCATGAGTCGAGAGTGGCGGCCGCGATCGACCACCCGCACATCGTGCCGGTCTTCGAGGCGGGCGAGACCGAGGGCATCCTCTACATCGCGATGCGTTACGTGGCCGGCCAGGACCTGCGTGCCCTCATCGACCGGCAGGGACCGCTTCCCCTGGGAACCGCGGTCCGGATCGCGGCCCAGGTGGCGTCCGCCCTGGATGCCGCGCACGACCACGATCTGGTGCACCGGGACGTCAAACCGGGAAACATCCTGGTCGCGGCGGGTACGGACAGCGACCATCCGGAGCATGTGTACCTCACGGACTTCGGCCTGACGAAGAAGTCGCTGTCGCTGACCGGTTTCACCTCCGTGGGCCAGTTCGTCGGAACGCTCGACTACGTGGCGCCCGAACAGATCTCGGGCCGTCCCGTGGACGGGCGCTGCGACGTCTACAGCCTCGCGTGCGTCGTGCACGAGACGATGGCCGGCGCTCCGCCGTTCCAGCGCGACGACGACATGGCGTTGTTGTGGGCCCACCAGTACGACCCGCCGCCGGCGCTGACGGAGCTGCGGCCCGATCTCCCGGCAGGCGTCGACTCGGTGCTGGCGAAGGCCCTTTCCAAGAGTCCGGACGACCGCTACGACTCGTGCCTCCAGTTCGTGGCCGCCCTGCGTGCCGCGGCGCGGGGCGACATGCAGGGCGGGCATCCGCCGACGCAGGTGGCCCGGAGGATCGGCACCTGGCAGTCGGGGCCCGAACCGCCGCCCGAACCGCCGCCGTGGGCGTTGCCGGTGTTCCGCGGCTAAGGACTTGCAGATCATTAACACGTTGTTTTGATCTTGTTGTCCTCGCCGGCCTGTGCCTGGACCCGGGCCTGTAGGGCGGCGAGGGCCGTGGGTGGGGTTGTCGCCGGTGGGATGGTGATGCCGTGTGCCTCGAGCAGTCGCCGGTTCTTCAGGAGGGTGCGGTGCATCGCGGTGCGGCTGGTGCCGAACAGCACGGCGAGGGGTTCCGCGGCCAGGGCGGCCTGTAGGTGGAGCACGGTGGCCAGGACCTGGTCGGCGAAGGCCAGCCGAGGCGGCCGACCGCGCCGGATATCCCCGTCCGAGGCCAGGGTCTCGGTGAGGTCGTTCAGTTGCTGGCGGGTCATTCCGGTCAGTGCTGGATCGGAGAGCAAGGCCTGGTCCCACTCCGGATCCGGTGTCTGCGGGTCCCGGGCCACCGGGATTACGGGTGATGGGTGGGGGTGCAGTGCATAGTTCCAGGTGCCCTGGAACGCGTGCCGGGTCAGCGGCAGGGCGGCCATTTCCGCGTCTTTGATGCGGACTCCGGTCGGGTAGGTGTTGGTGTCGAGTTCGGCTCTCACACGCAGTCCGGTCCGGGTGGTGGTCGCGGCGATGGACTGCACGATGACTTCGTGGCTGGTCAGCGGGCGGCCGCTCCAGTTCATGGTGATGTGTGAGAAGAGCCGGTGCTCGATCTTGTTCCACTTCGATGTGCCTGGTGGTAGGTGACACACGGTGATCGTCAGCCCTGTTTCAGCTGCGAGTTGGGCTAGCTCGAGCTTCCAGGACCGGGTGCGGTAGCCGTTGGATCCGCCGGCGTCGGCGGTGATCAGCAGCCGTGTCGCGCGCGGGTAGGCAGCCTGGCCCTGGCCGTGCCACCAGCGGCGGATCGATTCCACTGCGAACGCGGCGGTGTCGTGATCGGTGCCGACGTTGACCCAGCCGGTGTTCGCGGTCTGATCGTAGATTCCGTAGGGGACGGCTTTGCCCAGCTGCGGGTCGGGGAAGTCGTGGACGCTGACCGGGACTGGCTCGCCGGCGGGACGCCACTGGCGGCCGCTGTTCTTGAAGTCGCCGACGAGTTCCTTCTTCTTGGTGTCCACGCTGATGACCGGCTGGCCGGCGTCCCGGTAGTTGCGGGCCTGCTCGTTGAGGTAGCGGAACTGGGCGTCCCGGTCCGGATGCTGACTGCCCTCGAGCGTCTTTGCGTTGGCCTGAAGACTGAACCCTTCCTCCCGCAGCAGGTCGCCAACGGTATCGGCGCTGATCCGGTGCCCGGCCCGGGCCAGCTCCGCCGCGAGCGTGCGGGTCGATTTCACCGTCCACCGCAGCGGCGACATCGGGTCGCCTCTCTCGTCGGGCTCGACCAGGGCCAGTAGTGCCGGCCGCAGCCCCGGATCCAGATCGGCGACCCGTTTGCGTCCTCCGCCGGGACGCCGGACCCGCCCCAACGGCTCCTCTCCGGATTCCAGCTCGAACACGCCATTGCGGACCGTCGTCTCGCTGACCTGGGCCGCCCGAGCGACAGCGCGGATGCCACCATGCCCCAGCAGCCGGGCCTCGGTTCCCATCAGCAGCCGTCGCTGCCGCTCGTCAAGGTGCGGGAACAACACCGCGAACTTCGCGCAGAGTTGGTCACGAGTCTCATCCGGGATGCGCATACCAGACCAACGAGCCTCAGGCCGGGAAGCAACACCTTGATGATCTGCAATCCCTAAGGACTGTCCCGCAGTTCCTGGCGGGCGCACGACGACAGCTACGCCACCTCTCCCCCGTAGCCTGAACGCAGCCTGAACGGCACGGGGGGACCCCCTCCGTTGTCGAAACGCCCGAATACGTCCCGTATGCGGGCACCTCTCCGCCTTGCGATGCACCGCATCCGACGCCGCGCGCGGATCCACCAGGAAGTGCGGGACAACCCTTAGGTTTCGGGACGCACCTCGCCGCGCCGGTGGACGCGGGCGGCCAGCAGCCCGCCGAGGAAGCCGGTGACGAGCCCCCACAGCACGGCGAGTCCGAGTGCGCCCCACAGCCGCGGTCGCAGCAGCACCTCACCGCCCAGCCCACCGCCGAGGTCGCCGAGGCCGAGCAGAGACAGGCCGTAGTGGGCCGAGATCCGGACGAGCAGGCATACGGCGAGCACGGTGAGGGCGAGCGCCGCGGCCATGTGCACGGCATGCTGCCAAGGACGCATCCGGGCCGGGGAGCGCGCGGCCGCCAGGAACGCGGCCGCCAGGGTGGACAACGCCGCGGCGGCGACACACCACCAGACACGACCGTCCTGCTCGGCGAGCGTGCCGACGTTCAGCGTGGAGAGGTCGGGTGTCCGCAGGACGGAGTCCAGTACCTGAGGCATCGGCAGTCCGAACGGCCCTTCCACCTTTCCTTCCCAGGACACCCCGAGGCCCAGGGTGAACACCAGCCAGACGAGGTTGGGCAGTCCGAGCAGGATCACCGCGAACGTCTCGGCAGCATGCCCTCGGGTCGCCGCGACGACGAGGGAGACGACCAGGCCCACCACGACGTAGGCGAGCAGCAGAGCCACCATCGCGTACGCGGCCGGGCGCACGGATTCCTGGAAGCGCACCAGGCGGGCGGGGAGGGGCGCCCCGCGCGAGACGAGCAGGGCCAGGACGAGGACGCCGGCCAGCCAGAGCAGGCCGAGGACCAGGGTGAGCGGGATCTCGGCACGGAAGCCGGCCCTCGGCTCGGCGTCGAGCACGTCACCGATGACCCCGCCCGTCGGGTCGGCCCCCGGCACGGCGAAGGTCTGCCGGGCCAGCAGGCACAGACCGATGAGCACCAGGATCCACAGAGCCGCGATCCGGCCTGCCCATCCGGCCAGTTCGCGGGTGGTGGCCACGGCCCGGTGGCGCAGCGGGCGGAGGAATCCCGCGGCGAGGACGAGCGCGCCGACGAGGGTGACCGAGAGCGGCAGCGCCGAGATGTCCGCGTGCGTTTTGGCCAGTTCCCCCGCGTTCCCCGACAGGGCGACCGATCCGCCCGCCGCCATGACGACAACGGCCGCGACCACGCGGGGGAAGGAACCGCCGGGCAGTTCCGCGGCGCCGGCCGCCCACAGGCCGAGGGCGGCGGTGACGCCCATGACCACGAGTCCGGCGAGAACGGTCAGGACGGCATCGCCCCAGCCGTGTGAGGCGCGGCTTCCCGTACGGTTCCGGCGCTCCGATCCCTGTGTGTTCACGGACCCACGCTAGGCAGCCCCGAGGGGCTCCGCCCCTCGGGTGGGCCGACCGCGTCGGCTTGCGGGCCCCGCGGGTGCCGGGCACACAATGGCTGATACCGGAATAATCCGGTAACGGTAACGAACCTGGCGTGGGAAAGAAGAGCCGTGAGTGACCAGCCGCCGTCTTCCGGCCGCCCCACGGGGCCGCCGTCGGGACCGCTTTCAGGTCCTTCGCAGGAGGGGCCCGTACCGCCGCCTCCCGAGCGCCCGTCCGGCCCGCCGGCCGGCCCGCCTTCCGGCGGCAGCCATGGCGGGCCTCCCGGTCCCGGCGGCCCCGGCGAGTCTCCGCAGGGCCCGGGGCGCGGCCCCCGCTCGCCTTGGTGGCGGTCGGTCCCCAAGGTGGCGACGATCGCCGTCGCCCTGGTGGCGGCGGTGGTGCTGACCGTCGTCCTCACCCGTCCGGACGGCTCGGCCAAGGCCGGCGGGGAGGTGTTCCTCGAGGCGGCCGGTTCGACCGGCCCCGATCCGTTCACCGGTTCGACCGCGCGCAGCAGTGCCGGGGAAGCGACGCCCACCGACGTACCGAGTCCGGTGGCGAGCGCCTCCCGGAACCGGCCCAACGCCACTCAGGGCGTGGACGGTTCGGCTCCCGGTCTGTACGGCGGCACCCGCAAGGTCGCCGCCTGCGACGTGGAGAAGCAGATCACCGCCCTCACGGACCAGCCCGCCAAGAACAAGGCCTTCGCCTCGGTCGAGGGCATCGCCCCGTCCGGTGTCCCGGCGTATCTCCGCGCGCTCACGCCGGTCCAGTTGCGGCTCGACACCCGCGTGACCAACCACGGCTTCGCGAACGGCTCGGCCACTCGCTACCAGGCGGTTCTCCAGGCGGGAACGGCGGTGCTGATCGACGACCGCGGAGTTCCCAGGGTGCGGTGTGCCTGCGGCAATCCGCTGTTGCCGCCGGTCGCCATCGAGGGGACACCGCAGCAGAAGGGCGACGCCTGGCCGGGCTACCGGGCCGGCGACGTCGTGGTGGTGAAGCCGGCCGCGCAGCCGGTGGACGTGTTCGTCATGTTCGACCCCAAAACCGAGGGCTGGTTCGAGCGGGACGCGGGTGACACGGGTGGCGGCGACAAGAAGACCGATCCGCCCGCCGACTCCAGTGCCTCGCCGTGTCCCCCGCGGTCCGGTGGGGATCCGGCGAAGTCCTGCCCCTCGGACTCCTCGCGTCCCCCGTCGTCCGACGAACCGTCGTCACCCACCACGGAGCCCGGTGAACCGTCGGCCCGGCCGCCCTCGCAACCCCCGTCATCCGAGGAACCTCCCCCCTCACCGCCGCCCACCACCGAGGCACCTCCGACATCGGAGTCGGCCCCCGAGCCCGTGACCCCGCAGACCGCGGAGTCACAGGCACCACCGCCGGCGTCCGGCGACGGTTCTTCGGGAGCGACGGTGTAGCGCCCCTCGGCCCGCCGGTGTCCCGGCGGGCCCGTCAGGGCGTGGAGACGGTGGGCCGGGGCGCCGTCGCCATCCCGCTGCCGATGAAGAAGCTGGGGTGCGGCGGCTGGTTGTAGGCCGTGTTCTGCCACGCCAGGGCCGTGCGGTAGGTGGTGTCGTGGAGCAGTGTGGTGATCTTCGTGCCGGTCTCGTACGGCGTGGAGTAGATCCGCAGAGCGGTGTTGTTCGTGGTCGCCCAGACCACTTCCTCACGCCAGTCGCCGAACAGGTCGCCCGAGATCGCCGGGGTGGCCTTGGTCCCGTTGTTCGAGTGGACGGAGGCCCCGGTCAGCTGCCGGGTGTCGCCGGAGGTGCCGTACTTGTCGATGTGGGTTCCGTCGAGGAGCTCCCGGGTGGTGTCGCCGTCCCACCAGGACAGGAAGTTGGCACTGGAGGGCTTGCGGCTCGCGACGACGGCGCCCTTGGGGCTGCGTACTCCGTCGGCCGCGGACGACCATGACTCGGCGCCGGCGCTGCCGGACCAGATGTCGTCGCTGACACCGCGGCCGTTGTCGCCGGAGGCGGGCGTCGACCAGATGATCTGCCCGGTTCTGGCGTCCGCCATCCAGGACGAGGGCTTCGAACCGTCTTCGTCGACCTTGAACTCCTCCAGCCCCGAGCGGGACGGGTCCAGGTCACCGACGTGCATGGCGTCGCCGTGACCGTTCTTCGTGGTCCACAGGGCGTTGCCGTTGTCGTCGACGGCCATGGCGCCGTAGACGATCTCGTCCTTGCCGTCCGCGTCGACGTCGGCGACCGCGAGCTGGTGGTTGCCCTGGCCGTCGTACCCCTTGCCGGAGTTGGTCGAACTGTTGGTGTCGAAGGTCCAGCGCCGGGTGAACGCCCCGTTGCGCCAGTCCCAGGCGGCGATCACCGTACGCGTGTAGTAGCCGCGCGCCATGATCAGCGAGGGCCTGGAGCCGTCGAGATAGGCGGTGCCCGCGAGGAAGCGGTCGACGCGGTTGCCGTAGCTGTCGCCCCATGAGGAGACGGTGCCCCGCGCGGGGACGTAGTCGACGGTGCCCATGGCGGCGCCCGTCTGCCCGTTGAACATGGTCAGGTACTCCGGGCCGGACAGGACGTAGCCGGAGGAGTTGCGGTAGTCGGCCGACGCGCTGCCGATCACCGTGCCCCTGCCGTCGGCACTGCCGTCGGCGGTCTTCATCGCGACCTCGGCCTTGCCGTCGCCGTCGTAGTCGTACACCTGGAACTGGGTGTAGTGCGCGCCGGAGCGGATGTTGCGGCCGAGGTCGACGCGCCACAGCCGGGTGCCGTCGAGCTTGATCCCGTCGACGATCGTGTTGCCCGTGTAGCCGGACTGGGAGTTGTCCTTGGCGTTGGTGGGCTGCCACTTCAGTACGAAGTCGAGTGCGCCGTCCCCGTCGAGGTCGCCGACGGACGCGTCGTTGGCCTCGTACGTGTAGGCGACGCCGTCCGGCGTCGTACCGCCGGCGGGCGGGCTGATGGGCACGTCCTTGTAGCCGCTGCGGAACTGGACAGCGTGCACGGAGTCGCCCTGTTCGACTCCGCCCACGACCGCGCGCACCGTGTAGTCGGCCGAGTTGGGGGCTCCGGCGTGGAAGTAGTTCGTCGAGCCGGTGACGGGTGAGGCGTTGACCTTGGTGCCCGCCCGGTAGACGTTGAAGGACACGGCGTCGGCGTCGGTGGCGAGCCAGCGCCAGCTGATCAGGTTGCCCGCGTCGGTATGGACGCTGACGACGCCACGGTCCAGCGCCTCCGCCTGGCGCGCGGTCGCGGCGTGCGAGGTCTGGCCGGTGACGACCAGTCCTGCGGTGGCCAGCAGACCCGCTGTGAGGGCGCCGAGCACGGTGCGGGTGCGTGTGGTGCGGCGTCTGCGGGGGGATCGGGGATGCTCAGGAGCCACGGTGCGTGCCTTCCGCAGTGGGGGTGGTCGGGTACACCTCAGTGCCCGCCGGAGCCGGAAAGGTTGCCGCCGGGGCGTACCGGATGTGCGACCGGCCCGGTTCACCCGTCTGCCGCAGCGCGGTGGCGGGCCGGGCGCGGCATGCGCAGGCTGTCCGCAGAGCTGCCGATTCGCAGGGGTGGCGGAGCCAGATGGGGGTGCGACGTGCCGGACGCCGGTGCACCGGTCCCAGGGACGCCCCAGGCCGACGGGATGGCGAAGGCGCTGCTGGACACGCTGTTCAGCCAGTCCGCGGTGGGACTGCACGTGCTGGACACGGATCTGCGGGTGGAACGCGTCAACGCCCTGTCCGACGCGGTCGCACCCGAGCGGATCGTGGGCCTGCACTTCACCGAGGCGTACCGGCTGCATGACCCCGAGGAATCGGAAGAGCTGCTGCGCGGTGTGCTGGAGAGCGGTGTGCCCGTCGTGAACCATGTGATCCGCGGGCAGCTCATGGGGGCGCCCGGGCCGGACCGCAGTCTGATGGTCACCGTCCACCGCCTCGACGCCCCATTCGGCCGTCCGCTCGGGCTGCTGGCGGCGGTCGTCGACGTCAACGAACGGGAGAAGTCCCGTGCCCGGGTGGACGTTCTGGCCGCGGTCCGCAGGAACGTGGGCCATTCCCTCGACATGGAGGCGATCTGTCAGGGGGTCGTCGGGGCACTGGTGCCCGCGTTCGCGGACCTGGCCGTGGTCGAGGTGGTGGACGAGGTGCTGCGCGGTTCGAGCGCACCGCTCAGCCCGGTGCCGCCCGACGTCCCCCTGCGTCGCGCCGCGCAGCTGGGCTCGGCCGGGGACACGCCGGTGGGCGTGATGCGGCGGCTGCCGAAGGGCACGCCGTACGCGCTGACCGCCGGTGATCTGCGGCCCCGGCTCGTCCAGCTCGGCCCGGACACCCCGTGGCTGGACTCGGATCCAGTCACCTCGCACGTGGTCAGGGCGACCGGCGCCCACTCCCTGATCGTGGCGCCGCTGAAACTGCACGGTTCCTTCCTCGGTCTGGTGAGCCTGTACCGCTGCCCCGGCTCCGAGCCGTACGACGAGAGGGACCTCACCCTCGCGCTGACGGCCGCCGCCCATACGGCGCTGAGCATCGAGACCTCGCGGCGCTACGCGCACGACCATGTGATCGCCTCGACCGTCCAGCGCAGACTCCTGCCGCAGCACGACGGCGCCCGGATCGCCGTCGAGACCGCGCATGCGCTGCTTCCCGGACGCAACAGCGGCTGCTGGTTCGACACCATCGGGCTGTCCGGTGCCCGGACCGCGCTGATCATCGGCAATGTCGCCGGGTACGGGCTCCAGACCGCCATCACCATGGGGCAACTGCGCACCGCACTCCATGCCCTGGCCGGCCTCGACCTGGACCCCGACGAGGTGCTGGCCCGCCTCAACGACACGGCCGACCGCCTCGCACGGGAGCGCCGGTCGCTTCCCCCAGGTGACTCGCTGCACCGCCAGCCGCTGACGGCAAGCTGTCTGTACGCGGTCTACGACCCCTTCTCCCGGACCTGCACGGTGGCGCGGGCGGGGCACCCGGCGCCGGTCGCCGTCGATCCGGACGGCCGTCCGATCGCCCTCGACGTGCCCGAGGGGCCGCCCCTGTTCTCCGAGGACAGTGCCCCGTTCGCCACCGCGACGATCGAGCTCGACGAGGGCAGTGTGCTGGCCTTCCTCACCGGTTCACTGCTGTCCGGCGACCGGTCGGCGAGCAGGGTGCAGGACGCGCTCGCCTATCCGGACCGCCCCCTGCAGGACCTGTGCGACGCCGTCGTCTACAACCAGCCCGCCGAAGCCCACCCGGACGGTGCCGCGCTCCTGCTCGCCAGGACGGGTGTCGTTCCGCCCGACCGGGTCGCGACCTGGGAACTGGCGCACGACCCGACCACACCGGCCATCGCGCGCACCCTGGTCCGCGACCGGCTGGAGGGCTGGAACCTCGGCGAGGCAACGGTCGAGGCGACCGAGCTGATCGTGAGCGAGCTGGTCACCAACGCGGTCCGCTACGGAACCCCGCCGCTGCATCTGCGGCTCCTGCTGGACCGCGCCCTGACCTGCGAGGTCCACGACACCAGCCCGGTGGCGCCGCACCTGCGCCACGCCCGGACCGTCGACGAGGGTGGCCGCGGCCTGTTCATCGTCTCCCAGCTCGCCACCCACTGGGGCACCCGGTACAGCGCCGGCGGGAAGGCCCTGTGGACCGAGCAGGAGGTACCGGCGGACGAAGGTTCCTGACGGGGCGGCACACGGTCCGGGACCTGACCCACCAGCAGATCGACAGCGCGGTCGGCTACCTGCGCGGCGGAACTTCGTCGCCGTCGGCTGCACGACGATCGGGGACGTACGAGGGCGGAGGCGGCGCTCGACGAGGAGAGGGCGGAGGCGGCCGGCGCCTTGTGACGCGGACATGGGTGCGGCGCACCACGGAGGTCGGGCCGTGGTGCGCCGCGGTCAGGACGCCGGCGGCCGCCCCGGGTTCAGTGGGCGGCCGCCGACGGGTCAGCGGTGGCCGCCGTGACGGTGGCCCCAGGACTTGGAGTCGACCTTGTGGCCGTTCGCGTCCCGCAGGGTCGCCGTGTCGCTGTTGTCCCACACGTAGCGGCGGAGGTCCTGGTAGACGTCGGTGCGGGTGTCACGGCCGACACCGGTGTGCACACGCACCGAGGAGCGGCCGGGCAGACGCAGGTCGAACCGGTAGGTACGGCGGCTCTCGTCGCGGAGGGTCCAGCCACGCAGGTTGACCGAGTGGCGGCTCGTGTTGGTGACGGTGACCCACTCGCCGTTCAGGCTCCGGTTCGAGCCGTTGTCGCGGCCGGGACTGTCGTACTGGATCTTGCCCAGGACGACGGCCGAGCGATTGGCGTGACCGCGGCCGTGGCCGTGGTCGTCTGCGATCGCCGGGAGGGCGGCGGCGGCCACCAGCGCGCCGGAGGCGAGAACGGCAGCGGTGATCCGTCGTGCGGAACGGGACATGAAGACCCCTCAAGTGCAGGCCCGGGCCTTGCGGTCCGGGCGTTGTTCGGCCCCGGCGTCGTGCCGGGAAGGCATACTTTGACCCGGTTGCCCGCGGCCCGTGCACCGCCCCGGTGTGTGTTACAAGATGCAGACATTTCCGTCACACGCGGTTGTACGCGACATCCACCGGATCCTCCGGGTACCTGTCAATCCCTGTCTGCTGCACCCACCCGTCCGGCACGGGGTTGACGGAAGTCCTATCGTCACCGAACGCCCCGCACGCTCCCCTGCAGGCACAGCCGCTCCCACCCGAGGGTCCGTAACAGGGACGACCCGGCCGGATGTGAACACCTGCTCCACTACGCCGGGAAAGCGGCACGGACGTTCCCTCGAACACCGGCCGAATACAGCCAGACCCGGCGTCACGGCCCGGACGTTTCGTCCGCCGCGCCGGCCGGGCGCCTCCCGGACCAGCCGAGCAGGACCACCGAGCAGACGGCGGCGAACGCGCACCAGGTGGAGATGAACTCCAGGCGCCACAGGGCGGCGCAGACCGCAGCCCCGCCCGCGACCAGCACGCCGAGCCACACCAGCACCCGGTCGCCGGACAGCAGCAGCGCTCCCACCGTGGCGAGGAGATAGCCCGCCACGAGCAGTCCGGGACGCGGTAGATCAAGGACGTACCCGAGCGTGTGACCACGGATCTGCGCCGTCACCGTCCGCGTCGCCAGGCTGTGGGCGAGCGCCGCCGAGGCAGCCGCCCCCGCCACCGCAGGCAGTGCGAGCCGCCGCCGGGCCTGCGGCGGGGCGGCGCACAGCACGCCCAGCGGCACCCACAACGCCAGGACCGGCAGGGCGATGACCGCCCAGGCCACGGTGGCCGGTCCCGCTCCGCCGTCCGCCCTCCAGACCACGGACTCGATGATCTGGTGAGCCCCCAGGAGCAGCGGCAGCGCCGCGAGCGGAAGGTCCCGGGCCCGGCGGGTACGGAGCACGCAGGCCGCGCCGATCGCCGTGATCGCCGTTCCCGCGACGAGATCGGCGGTCGCACTCCAGCACATGGCGTCACCCGGGACCTTTCGTTCGGACCCCGCGAGGCCGGCCTGATCCGAACGAAAGGCCCGAGGGGTCTCATGCGCGGCGGCCGGTCTCCGCCGCGGCCGCTCCCCCGGTCACGCTACGGCCCGCCCGGACGGGTGCCGAACCATGACACTCCCACTTCTTGACCGGTCCATGTCGTTGACGTACCGTCACGGCTGTTCTCATACAAGAACTCGGTTCACCATACGGAACATTGCGAGTCGTGGTTCCGATGGTCGAGGGATTGCCTACCACCGCACCAAACCACTCATTGGTGCCTGCGGAGGACACCGCAGGCGGTGAAAGGAATACCCAGTGCGTATCAGAAATCAGCATGCCAGACGCAGAGGCGGCCGGGCAGCCGCCTCGTTCGTCGCGATAGCGTCGCTCGTTCTCGCGGGGCTCACTGCGCTCTTCGCGACCGGTTCCGCGACGGCGGCGCCGGCAGCCGGCTCGTACAGCCTGTCGAACGCCGCGAGCGGACTGTGTCTGGAGGTTCCCGGCGCGGGGGCCTCCGACGGCGTCCAGCTCGGCCAGCGGTCCTGCAGCGGAGCCGCGAACCAGACCTGGCAGCTCAAGACCTCCGGCAGCGGCTACACCCTGGCCGCCGCGCACAGCTCCAAGTGCGCCGGCGTCCGTGGCGCCTCGACGAGCGCGGGCAAGGCCGTGGAGCAGCAGAGCTGCACCGGCGGCGCGGGCCAGGTGTGGACGCTCACCCAGGTCAGCGGCAGCACGTACCAGGTCGTCAACGCCAACGGCGGCAAGTGCCTGAACGTGAAGGACGGTTCGACCGCGGCCGGCGCCCTCGTCCAGCAGAATTCCTGCGACTCCGTGACCAGCAAGCGCTGGACGTTCACCGCGGCCGGGACGACTCCGACCGACCCGCCGACCGACCCGCCCACGGACCCGCCGACGGACCCCGGCTCGCCGCCCGCCTGGCCGACGGCGACCGGCAGCCAGGCCGTGTCCTCGACGATGAAGCTCTCCGGCACCTACGACGGCAACCTGAAGCGCTTCTACGGCAGCGGCGACCTGGGCAGTGACGGCCAGGACGAGGACCAGCCCGCCCTGATCGAGCTGGCGGACGGCGCCACACTGCAAAACGTCATCCTCGGCTCCCCCGCCGCCGACGGTGTGCACTGCCTGGGCGCCTGCACACTGAAGAACGTGTGGTGGGAGGACGTGGGCGAGGACGCCGCCACCTTCCTCGGCGGCTCCTCCTCGCTGGTGCGCACGATCGACGGCGGCGGCGCGAAGCTGGCGGACGACAAGGTGTTCCAGCACAACGGCGGAGGCACCCTGATCATCAAGAACTTCCAGGTCAGGGACTTCGGCAAGCTCTACCGCTCGTGCGGCAACTGCTCGACCCAGTACGGCCGCCACGTCCAGGTGCAGAATGTCTGGATCACCGCGCCCGGGGACGGGCTCGTGGGGATCAACCCCAACTACGGTGACACGGCCCGCCTCTCCGGCGTGACGATCTACGACGACGGCGACCGTGACATCGACATCTGCACCAAGTACAAGGGTGTGACGAGCGGCGAGCCCAGCAAGACGGGCACCGGCCCGGACAGCACGAACTGCCTGTACGCCACCTCCGACATCACGTATGTCGACTGATCACGGGTGACGTGCCGGGCCCGCCCGTCCCGGACACCGGGGCGGGCGGGTCCGCATCCGCGACCCGCCGACGGGAGCCGGACCGGTCTCAGGGCGTCGCGTCCGACCAGGCGTACGGCGGCGGCACGGGCCCGTCCCCCGGCCCCGCGCCCGCCCGGCCCAGCTCACGGTCGGCCACACTCATCAGCTGACCTGCGACATCGCGCATCGCGCGGCTCGCTGCCAGCTCGTCCCCGATGGTGGGCACGTCCGGGTCCTGCGGGCTGCATCGGGCGACCCCGTGGCCGGTGAGTTTCGCCGTACCGGTGTCCAGCACCGCTTCCGCCTTCGTCGTGCCGTCGTCCTCCGACAGATCGACTCGGACCGTCCACTCCATCGTGCGGTTCATCGCGCACCTCCCGGCCCGCACCGGCAGGCGGGCGCCCGCCGCCGTACAGGTCCGTTCCCAGCATCCACCCAACCGGGCCCGCACGCGCGCTCCCGCCCCGCTGCCGCTCGGCCTGCGAGGATGCCCGGACCGAAATAGGATGCAGGGACCATGCCCGCAGCAGCCGGGCCGGGCGCCCTTGCCCTCCGGGTCACCGGCGTCGATCCCACGGATCGGCCCGCCACGACGGATGTGGTGCGGACGGCCACCATCTGCCCTGCGGAGCGGCCCATGAACCGGCGTCGTCCTCCCCGCCCGGCCAGTGCCGAGGAGTTGCTCACCACCCTCCAGGACCTCACCTCGCGGGCCCGCCGGGAGGTGGAGCTGCATCAGGCGCGGGTGGAGCTGGCCGAGGCGTTGCAGCGCGGGATGCTCCCCCCTGCCCTGCCGTCCCTGCCCGGACTGCAGACCGCGGCCCGTTACACCCCCGCGCGCAACGGCCTGGACATCGGTGGTGACTGGTACGACGGGTTCCTCCTGCCGGACGGTTCACCGGCCTTCGCCATCGGGGACGTGCAGGGCCATGACGTCGAGGCCGCGGCCTTCATGGGCCAGGTCCGGATCGCGATGCGGGCGATCGCGACCACGGCGACCGATCCGGGCGAGGTGGTGCGCCGCACGAACGACCTCCTGCTGGCCGTCGACTCCGGTCTCCTCGCCACCTGCACCTTCGTCCGGCTCGATCCGCGGACCCGGGAACTCCAGAGTGCCCGAGCCGGTCATGTGGGCGCGGTGTGGGCCACGGCGGACGGGCGCTCGGGCGTCACCGAGGACGAGGGCGGTCTGCCGCTCGGGATCCAGAGCGGGGAGGACTACCCGGTGACCACCCGGCGGCTCACGGCGGGCGGCGCCTTCGTGCTGCTCACCGACGGCGTGATCGAAGGGCCCTCGTACCCGATCGACGAGGGACTGGACGCCGTCGTGCGTCTGGTGCGCTCGCGGGTCGGCGACGACGCGGACGAGCTGGCAGACGCGATCCTCGGCACGGCGGAGCGCACCGGTCACGAGGACGACGCCGCCGTACTCGTCCTGCGGCACGAGGCGTTTCCCGCCGCCCCCGGATGAGGCCGCGGGGACCGGCGCGTGTCACGCAGCAGCCACCTGTCGCCGCCGGTGTCTCATGAGAACCGTGATCCACAGCGAGAAGAACCGACAAAGGGCCATGGCTTTACTGCGCGTCCTGGCCGTCGCCGGTGCCTACTACGCGGCTGCGGACCTCGGCCTGCTCCGGCAGGTGACCGTCAACGGGGCGGTGGTCACACCGCTGTGGCCGCCGACGGGAATCGCACTCGGCGCCCTGCTGTACATGGGGTTACGCGTATGGCCCGGGATCGCACTCGGCTCCCTCCTCGTCATCGCCACGCTCAGCGGATCGGTTACGGCGTCCACCACCCTCGTCGTGGCAGGCAACACGCTCGCGCCCGTCTGTGCCTTCCTGCTGCTGCGCGGCGTGGGCTTCCGCCCCGAGCTGGACCGGCTGCGCGACGGGGTCGTCCTGGTGTTCCTGGGAGCGATGGCGGGCATGGCGGTCAGCGCGACCACCGGGACCGCCGTGCTGCTGGCCGACGGGAAGGTGCCCGCGAGCGGGTTCTGGCCGGTCTGGGCCGCGTGGTGGGCCGGGGACGTGATGGGCGTCCTCGTGGTCACCCCGCTGCTGCTCGTGCTGCGCCGGCTGCGGATGCCCCGGTCCACCGACCGGTGGGTGGAGGGGGGCGCGCTGCTGGTCGTCGCGGTGCCGGGCACGCTGCTCGCCACCCGCAGCTCGCTGTCGATGCTCTACCTCGTGTTCCCGATCCTCATCTGGGCGGCGCTGCGCTTCCAGCTCGCGGGCAGCGCTCCGTGCGCCCTGCTGATCTCGGTCCTGGCGATTGTCGCGGGGACCGACCGGGTGGGCCCGTTCGTGGACCACACCATGCTCGAAATCATGGTCAACCTCACGGTTCTGAACGGGGCCGTTGCGCTGACCGCGCTCCTGCTGGCCGCCCTCGTCGCCGAACAGCAGAGCGTGCGGCACCGGATCGAGCATGCCTGCGAGGAGCTGGCCGCCCTGGTGGACCAGCTCGCCCCGGGCAAGTCCGCGACGGCCTGGCCGTCCCGGTCGAGGGACGAACGCGAGAGCCGCTGACCCTCCCGTAAGCGGGCCGGTCAGCGCCGGAAGTGCCGGTCCAGGAAGTCGTTGCGGAAGGTCCCTGAGGGGTCGTAGCGGGCCATCAGCTTCTCGAAGTCCTCGTACTGCCCGTACAGCGTGCGCAGGAGATCGGGAGCTGTGCCGAAGACCTTGCCCCAGTGCGGGCGGGCACCGAACGGGGCCAGCGCCTCCTCGATCTCCCCGAGCACCGGCGCGACGGCGGCGCCGACGGGGACCCAGGTGAAGTGGAAGGCCACCGAGTCCCGGCCGGACGCGGGGCTCAGCCACAGGCCGTCGCCGGCCACGGTGCGGATCTCGGAGATCTGGAGCAGCGGGGAGATCCGGTCCCGGAGCCGGCCCACGGCTTCGTACGCGGCCGCGGCGTCCTTGCGGGCCACGAAGTACTCGGACTGCAGCTCGTCGCCGTTGCTGGGGGTGAACTCCAGCCGGAAGTGCGGCAGCCGCTGGTGCCACGGCCCGGGGGCACCCTGCTGGCGCGTGCAGTTCCCGGCCGGAACTCCGGGGATCGGGTGGCGCGGGCCGTCCGCGAGCCGGGCGCCGAGCCATGCGGCCGGGGCCTCCTGCGTGCCCTCGTCGCCCACCCGCTGCTTGAGCCACACCTGGCCCACGGGCCCCGGACGCCAGTCGGTGAAGACGCTGACGCTGTACGCGGCCGACATCACCTCGTCGAACCGGCCGCTCAGCACGGACTCGGGCAGGTCCTCGTAGACCCACTGCCGGACGTCGAACGCGGGCACCAGGTCCAGGGTCAGCCGGGTCACGACGCCGAGCGCGCCCATGGACACCACCGCACCCGGGAAGTCCGCGTCGCCGCGCCGCAGGGTGACCGTCCCGCCGTCCGCCGTCACCATCTCCAGGGCCCCGACGGCCCCGGCGAGGGAGCGGTTGCCGACACCCGAACCGTGGGTTCCGGTCGCACAGGCACCGGCCACCGAGATGTGCGGCAGCGAGCCCAGATTGTGCAGCGCGAAGCCGCTCTCGTTCAGCTCACCGGCGAACTCGCCGAAGCGCAGCCCCGCGCTGACCGTGACCGTCCGCGCCGCCCGGTCGATGTCGACCACTCGCGGCAGCCCGGCCACCGAGACGAGGTCCCCGGAGGTGTCGGCGACCGTGTTGAACGAGTGCCGGGTACCCAGCGCACGCACCGTGGTGGAGGCGGCGACCGTCTCCCGCAGTTCGGCCTCGCTACGGGGTATGCACAGCCTTCTCGCGCCGAACGTGATGTTGCCGGCCCAGTTCGTCTCCGCGGGAGTCACCGTGCGTTCCTCTTTCGCTCGTGCCGGGCGCTGTCCCCCGGCACCACATTCTCCCAGACGGCGGCGGGGCTCGCGGCGGCGAGCAGGCTGTTCCCTCAACCCGACGGACACGTAGCGTAGTTGGCGGTCAGCCGTACATATCCGCACACCATCCGGTTCCGGTGCGTCCCAAATACCAACAGCCGCCCACAGAACCTGAGATCCAGTACGGAACGGGACGAGTCCCGGGCCGATTCGCCTGTCTGAACTTCACTGGAACTCCAGCGAAATGGCACGTGTGTGGATATCGTGCACCGAGCGAGGGCGCATCCGTCAGTCCACAGGATCGGCGGATGCGCCCCGTTTGTGGAGATGCAACTGTGACTGGGGGGTTCATGGGGCATGTCGAGCTACCCGAATCCGAAATATCAGGACCCGTGGGACTGGCGGGGGCGCCTCGTCCACGGACTGCTTCGCACCGGCCTCGCCGACAGGAGTTCGACCGCCTGCGGCACGGCCCGACCGTACAGCGCGACCGTCTCGTCCGGCCCGGGCCGAAGCACAGACCGGGCCGGTACCTGCCACTCGTCATCGGCTTCGACCTCTTCGGCCTGGGGATTCCCGCCTGGCTCGTCCTGCGCACCGACGGACAGCCCAGGGCCCTGGCCGGTGCTGCGGCCGCCGCGATCGTGTGGTCCGGCGTTCGGGCCGCGCGCGGCCGGTACGCGGTGCGCGGCGCGGTGGGACGGCCTCCGGGTGCGCTGACCGCCGCCGGGGACTGGCTGCTGCTCATCGGGCTGATGGCCGTGCTCTGGACCGTGGCCGACGGCACCATCGATCCGGCGACGGCCGTCGTGGCACTGATCCCGGGTCTGCTGGCCACGGCTGCGGCTTCCGGGGCACGGCGGCTTCCGTGGCCCTGGCGGCGCCGGCCGGTCCGGCGGGTACTGGTGGTCGGTGAGGCCTCGGGGGTGGACCGGGCCGTGCGGATGCTGAGCTCCCGCGCGGATCACGGCTACCTCGTGGTGGCAGCGGTGCCCGTGGGGACGGCGACCCTGTCCTGCGAGGCCCCGATGCCGGGGCGGCTCGCGCCGCAGCCGGCCGACGACGACGCCTCGACCGTCCTGGGAGCGGCGTTCGCGCACGAGGCGGACCTGGCCCTGGTGGTGCCGGGACCGCAGCTCGCCGAGGAGCGGATACGACAGCTGTCCTGGGGACTGCACGACGGCGGGCTCGACCTGTCGGTACTGTCGCACCTCTCCGAGATCGCCGAGAGCCGGGTCCGGACCTCGTCGGCCGCCGGACTGACCCTGCTCCACATAGTGCCGCCGCTGCGGCGCGGCCCGCAGCAGGCCCTCAAGGCCGCGGTGGACCGCACCGGCGCCGCTCTCGGCCTGTTCGCCCTGGCCCCGCTGCTGGTCGTGGTCGCGGCCGCGGTCCGGTTCACGTCGGCCGGGCCGGTCTTCCACCGGCAGGTCCGTCAGGGTCAGCACAATCAGCCGTTCACCATGTGGAAGTTCCGCACGATGGTGGTGGACGCCGAACAGCACAAGGCGCAGCTGGTGACGTCGAACGAGAACGACGGTCCGATGTTCAAGATGCGCCGGGACCCCCGGGTGACCCGTGTCGGCCGGCTGCTGCGCCGCTCGTCCCTCGACGAGCTGCCCCAGCTCTTCAACGTGCTCATGGGTGACATGTCCCTGGTCGGCCCGCGGCCGCCGCTGCCGGACGAGGTGTCACGCTACGACGAGCGTGAGCTGAGGCGGCTCGCGGTCAGGCCGGGGCTGACCGGCCTCTGGCAGGTCAGCGGACGGTCCGACCTGTCCTGGCAGGAGACCGTCTCGCTGGACCTGTGGTACGTCGACAACTGGTCCGTGGCCACCGACGTGGGACTCATGGCCCGAACGCTGCGTGCCGTCACCGACGGCCGCGGGGCCTACTGAGGGCGGGCCGGGTCGGATGAGAGGGAAGAGGGAGCGCCGGGTGGAGGGCCGCACCACCGCGGCCGTCCACCCGGCCCCGGGGCCCGGCCCCGGGGGGCGGTCAGACCTGTGCGCCCTGCTGTTCCAGCCACCAGGCATAGGTCCGTGCGATTCCGTCACGCAGCGGGACCTGCGGTTCGAAGCCGAGGGAGGACAGCCGGGACACGTCCAGGAGCTTGCGGGGGGTGCCGTCCGGCTTGGCCGTGTCCCACTCGACCCGCCCCTGATAAGACGTCACCTCACCCACGAGCGCAGCCAGTTCGCGGATCGTGAGGTCCTCGCCGGTGCCGACGTTGACGGGTGCGTCACCGTCGTACCGCTCCAGCAGCAGTACGCAGGCGGCGGCCAGGTCGTCGACGTGCAGGAATTCCCGGCGGGGGCTGCCCGAGCCCCAGAGCGTCACGGCAGGGGCGTCGCTCTGCCGCGCCTCGTGGAAGCGGCGGATCAGCGCGGGCAGGACGTGGGAGGTCTCCACATCGAAGTTGTCGCCCGGTCCGTAGAGGTTGGTGGGCATGGCGCTGATGTAGGCGGCGCCGTACTGGCGGCGGTAGGACTGGGTCTGCACGATTCCGGCGATCTTCGCGAGGGCGTAGGCCTCGTTGGTCGGCTCCAGCGGGCCGGTGAGGAGCGCGGTCTCGGGGATGGGCTGCGGGGCAAGTCTGGGATAGATGCAGGACGAGCCGAGGAAGAGCAGCCGCTCGGTCCCGGCGGCGTGCGCGCCCGCGATCACACTCAGCTGGATGTGCAGATTGTCCTCGATGAACTGCACGGGATAGGTGCTGTTGGCCATGATTCCGCCGACCTTGGCAGCGGCCAGCACCACGGCGTCGGGGCGCGTCTCGCGCAGAAAGGCGGCGGTCCGCCCGGCGTCGCGCAGATCGAGGAGGTCGCGCCCGCGGGTGATCGCTTCATGGCCGTCGGCGGTCAGGCGGCGCACCAGCGCCGAACCCACCAGACCGCGGTGGCCGGCGACGAACACCCGGGCGCCGGGGCGTAGCAGGGACGGGACGGATTCCTGGGGAGGGCCGGGGAGATCAGTCGTCATGGCTCGGATTGTGCCAGCAGCTCCATGACGCGGGGACGCTTTGCCGCAGATCGCTCAAACTCTGAAATTTCGGTTGACCGACCGCCTTTCAGGCGACCACAGAAGGGGGAGACGTGGCGAAGACCGCGCTCATCACCGGCGTGACCGGACAGGACGGTTCGTACCTGTCCGAGCTGCTGCTCCAGAAGGGATACACGGTCCACGGCCTCATACGCCGTTCGTCGAGTTTCAACACGGAGCGGATCGACCACATCTACCAGGGGCCGGAGGAGGAGAACCGCTCGTTCGTGCTGCACCACGCCGATCTCGCCGACGGGGTCGCGCTGGTGAACCTGCTGCGCGACATCCGTCCCGACGAGGTCTACAACCTCGGCGCGCAGTCGCACGTCCGGGTCTCCTTCGACGCCCCGCTGTACACGGGCGACATCACCGGTCTGGGCACGATCCGGCTGCTGGAGGCCGTACGTGCCAGCGGCATCGACACCCGGGTGTACCAGGCGTCCTCGTCGGAGATGTTCGGCGCCAACCCGCCGCCGCAGAACGAGAAGACGCCGTTCCACCCGCGCAGCCCGTACAGCGTGGCCAAGGTCTACTCGTACTGGGCGACCGTCAACTACCGTGAGGCGTACGGAATGTTCGCGGTCAACGGCATCCTGTTCAACCATGAGTCGCCGCGTCGCGGGGAGACCTTCGTGACCCGGAAGATCACCCGCGGGGTGGCCCGGATCAAGGCGGGTCTGCAGACGCATCTGCACCTGGGGAACCTGGACGCGGTGCGCGACTGGGGGTACGCACCCGAGTACGTCGACGCGATGTGGCGGATGCTCCAGTGCGAGACCCCGGACGACTACGTGGTGGCGACCGGTGAGGGCGTCAGTGTCCGGCAGTTCCTGGAGTACGCCTTCGAGCACGCCGGTCTCGACTGGCGCGAGCACGTGCGCTACGACGCCAAGTACGAGCGGCCCAGCGAGGTCGACGCGCTGATCGGGGACGCGTCCAAGGCCGCGGAGATGCTGGGCTGGAAGCCCGCTGTGAAGTCGCGGGAGCTGGCCCGGATCATGGTGGACGCCGATGTCCGGCAGCTGACCGACCAGCTCACCGGGGCGGCCGTGCGGGTGGACCGATGAGCCGCCCCCGACGTCTCAGACGCAGCCGCGGTGGTGTCTTCGCCGCCGTCCTGGCCCTCGCGGCCGGGGTCCTGACCGCCTCCGCGGTGACCGTCCCCCCGGCCGCCGCGCTCACTCCGCCCGTCGGCTTCACCGCCGACAACCTCGCCACGTACCAGACCAACGGCATCGTCTGGTCGCTCGCCGAGGCGAACGGGGTCGTCTACGCGGGCGGCACCTTCACCAACGTCCGCCCGGCCGGCTCCCCCGCCGGGAGCAACACCACGTCGGCCGTCAACTTCGCCGCGTTTAACGCGGCCACCGGGGCGCCCACCGGGTGCTCGCTCTCCTTCACCCGCTCCAGCGGCACCGCGACGGTGCGGGCGCTGGCGGTCTCCGCCGACAGGTCCACGTTGTACGCGGGCGGCTACTTCAACGCGGTGAACGGGAGCCCCGCCAACGGCCTGGTCGCCATCAACACCGCTACCTGCAGCCTGCGTTCAGGGTTCGCCCCGGAGTTCGGGGCGACCGTGCGGGCGCTCGACGTGGCGGCGAACGGCACCGTCTACGCGGGCGGCGACTTCCAGAGCGTCAACGGACAGACCCGCCGCTTCTTCGGCGCGGTCACGGCCACGGGGGCGCTGACGGCCTGGAATCCGGACGCCGATGATCCCGGGCGGACCCTGAAGGTCACTCCTGACGGGCAGAGCGTGCTGATCGGCGGGGACTTCGTCACGGTGGGCGGCGCGAACTCGCACGCGCTCGCGGTGACCGCCGCCGGTACGGGCGCGCTGACCCGCGCGTACCCGAACGGCTTCATCCCGTCGTCCGCCGTGATCAAGGACATCGTGACCGACTCCGTGTCCGGGGGCTGGTACGTGGGCGGCGAGGGGGCCGGCGGCGCCTCGTTCGACGGGCGGCTCGCGATGGATCTCACCACGTTCGACCAGCGCTGGCGCGACACCTGTCAGGGTGCCACGCAGGCGCTGCGGGTCTACCGGGGGGTGCTGTACGCGGGGAGCCATGTCCACGACTGCTCCACCATGGGCGGCTTCCCCAACCAGGTCCGCAAGCACCTGACCGCGCAAGCCGTCGACGATCCGGCGATGCTCGGGTGGCTGCCGGACACCAATGACGGCATCGGTGAGCCGGTGGGGCCGCGCGCGCTGACGGTCTCGTCCCGCGACGGTCGCACTTTCCTTTGGGTGGGCGGCGAGTTCACCACGGTCAACGGTGTCGCACAGCAGGCTCTGACCAGATTCGCCGACTCCCCCGACACCGGGGCGCCGTCCGCGCCGGTGGTCAGCCTCTCCGCACCGCGAGCCGGTGAAGTACGTGTGAGCTGGCGTTCGAGCCTGGACCTGGACGACAGCCGGCTCACCTACCGGGTGTACCGCGACGGTGGCACGACGCCGGTCCACACGACGACGGGCTCCTCGCTCTTCTTCAGCCGGCCGCAGCTGACCTTCACCGACACCGGCGTGGTGGCGGGCCGCAGTTACGCGTACCGGATCACCGCGAGCGACGGCACCAACACCAGCGCCCTCTCCGCCAACGTCTCCGTCACAGCGTCCGGTTCGGCCGGTCCGTACGCGGAGCGGGTGCTCGCCGACGGGGCGGATCTCTACTGGCGATACGACGAGGCGGGCGGCGCGTTCGCCTCCGACGCCTCCTCAGCCGACGACGGCGGGGTGTACATGAACGCGCCGTCGTACCGTTCGACGCCGTCCGCCGTGACCGGCTCCACCGCACTCGCCCTCAACGGCACCGACGAGTACGTCTACAGCGACCGTCTGCACCGCTACACCTCGCCCACCCCGTACTCCATCGAGACGTGGTTCCGTACGAACACCACCCGCGGCGGGCGGATCGTCGGGTACGGGAGCAACATCGGCACCGCCCAGGGGCACACCAGCGGCATCTCCGACAAGATCCTCTACCTCACCGACAACGGACGCCTCGCCTTCGGTGTCCAGGTCGGCAGCTCCAGCAGCCGCCCCACGATCACCTCGGCCGCGTCGTACAACGACAACGTCTGGCACCACGCGGTCGCCACCCAGGGGCCGTCCGGTATGCGGTTGTACGTGGACGGTACCCAGGTCGGCACCAACGCCACCACCGGCAACCGCTCGTACAACGGGTACTGGCGCGTCGGCGGGGACGCCATGGCCACCGCCTGGCCCAACCGTCCCACCAGCACCTACTTCGCGGGGCAGGTCGACGAGACGGCGGTCTACCCGTCGGCGCTGAGCGCCGCCCAGGTGGCCACCCACCACGACCTGGCGGACACCCCCTCCGGTCCCGGGGACACCACGGTCACGCTGACGCCGACGGAGGACGCGTACGTCAACGGGGTCGCCGCGAACACCACCTACAACGACAACCAGCTCGCCTCCCGGGGAAGCACGCCGTACCTCGGCTACCTCCGCTTCGCCCTGCCCGCCGCACCGGCCGGGCAGGAGCTCAAGAGTGCCCGGCTGGACTTCCGTACCTCGTCGGACTCCACGGCGGGCTCGGCCGAACCCCACACGATCGTGCCGGTCACCGGCGCGTGGACCGAGGCCGCGGTCACCTACACCACCCGCCCGTCGCTCGCCCCGACGGTGCTGGGGACGATCTCCGGCGCAACCGCCGTCTCCACCGACTACACGGTGGAGCTGAACGCGCCGGTTCTGGGCGGAGCCCTGGGCTCCTCCTACTCACTCGCTGTCACCAACAACGGTGCGGACAGCCTCCGCATCTGGTCCAGCGAAGTCGCAACCGCGGCCTACCGGCCGCAGCTCGTTCTCACCTTCGGAGCTGAATGATGAACGAAAGTACGGGGCGCAGTCCGGGCGCCCGCGGCCGCACGCGTGCGGCGGCCGCCGCGCTCTGCCTGCTCGCCGGAGCGCTGAGCGCCGCTGCCGGGGGTTCCCCGGCAGCAGCCCTCACCCCGCCGGTCTCGATCACCGCGGACGATCTGTCCACCTGGCAGACCAACGGCATCGTCTGGTCGATGGCCGCCTCCGCCGACGGGGTGGTCTACGCGGGCGGCACCTTCTCCACCGTGCGGCCGCCGGACGCGGCGGCCGGCACGTCGGAGCAGCCTGCGGTGAACTTCGCCGCGTTCGACGCCGCGACCGGCGCACCGACGGGCTGCAGCCTGTCGTTCACCCTCTCCTCCGGAACCGCGACCGTGCGCTCCCTCGTCCTCTCCCCGGATGGTGACACGCTCTACGCGGGCGGTCAGTTCGGCTCCGTCAACGGGGTCGGCGTCAGTAACATCGCGGCCATCGACACGGCCACCTGCACTCCGCGCGGGGACTTCAAGGTCGCCGTGTCCGCGACCGTGCGGGCGTTGGCCGTCACCGACGACACCGTGTATCTCGGCGGGGACTTCAACAGCGTCGCCGGGCAGACCCGGAACAAGTTCGCAGCCGTGACCACCGGCGCCCAGCTCAAGCCGTTCACCGCGAACACGGACGAGGTCGGCAGAGCCGTGGAGGTCACCCCCGACGGGCAACACGTGCTGATCGGGGGCGACTTCTTCACCGTCAACGGGACGAACTCGCACGCGCTGGCCGTGGTGGACGCCACCACGGGGGCCCTGGACAAGAGCTATCCGGGATTCATTCCGAACACCTCGACGGTGCAGGACCTCACCTCGGACGCCACTCAGTTCTACACCGCCAACGAGGGCACCGGCGGTGGCGTCTTCGACGGCCGCATCGCACTCGACCTGAGCACGTTCTCGCAGGTCTGGCGCGACACGTGTCTGGGTGCCACCCAGGCGATCCTGGTGCACGACGGCGTGCTGTACAGCGGCAGTCACGCCCATGACTGCGCTTCCATGGGCGAGTTCCCCGACCAGCCGCGTAAGCACCTGCTGGCCCAGGCGGTCGACGACCCGAAGCTGCTGCCCTGGTTCCCGGACACCAATGACGGCATCGGCGAACCGGTCGGTCCGCGCTCGATGGCCCAGACGGACAAGGGCGGCCGTCACTATCTGTGGGTGGGCGGCGAGTTCACCACCGTCAACGGCTCGGCCCAGCAGGGCCTCACCCGGTTCGCCGACGGCCCCGACACGGGAGCGCCCTGGGTGCCCAACGCCAGTGTCTCCACGGTCCGGCCCGGCGAGGTGGACGTGAACTGGCAGACGAGTTTCGACACCGACGACGGGGAGCTGACGTACCGGATCTACAAGGACGGCGCGAGTACGCCGGTGCACACCACCACGGGCTTCTCGGTGTTCTGGAACCGCCCGCAACTCACCTGGAAGGACACGGACGTCGCCCCGGGTGAGACGCACACCTATCGGATCAGCGCGAGCGACGGCACCAGCACCAGCGCCAAGTCGCCGGCGGTGACCGCGGTCGTGGCGTCCGCGGCGGAGGCGTATCCCGCCAGGGTGATCGCCGACGGTGCGTCGTTGTACTGGCGCTACGACGAAGCGACCTCGACGTTCGCCGCCGATGCCTCGGGGAATCTGAACAACGGCTTCCTGCGCAACGCTCCCTCCTACCGGCAGGCTCCGGCCGCGATCGCCGGACCGTCGACCGCCATCGGCTTCAACGGCACCGACGAGTACGCGTACGGAAACAGGCCGCAGCCCTCACCTGCCACGTTCTCGGTGGAGACGTGGATCAAGACGACGACCACGCGGGGAGGGAACATCATCGGCCTCGGCAATCTGACCATGGAACTCAGCGGCCAGCACGACAAGCACCTGTACATGCGCAACGACGGACGTCTGAGTTTCGGGGTCTACAGCGGGGGCTACCGGGCTGTGGCCACCTCCGCCGCCTACAACGACGGGGCCTGGCACCATGTGGTGGCCACCCAGGGCTCCGGAGGTGTGGCTCTGTACGTCGACGGGCAGCTCCGCGCCACCAATCCGCTGTACACCGGCAACCGGAACTATCAGGGCTACTGGCGGGTCGGCGGGGACAACCTGTCCGGCTGGCCCAACCGCCCCACGAGCAACTTCTTCGCCGGGCAGGTCGACGAGACGGCGGTCTACCCGAGTGTGCTGAGCAGCTCGAAGATCACCGCCCACTACGCGCTGAGGACGGGTGGATGAGGTATCCGTCCCTGGCCGGCGCCGCCGCCGTCGTCGTGATGGCGGCGGCGCTGGCCGCCTGCGGTTCGCCCTCCGACGACGGAGGCGGGGAGAGGACGACGGGTGCCGCCCCGGCGGTCTCGTCGGGGCCGGAGGCCGGAGCCGGGAGTACCGCCTCCACGGGGCCGCAGGCCTCCCCCTCCCCCACCAGCGAACCCCCGAAGGTGCCCACCGACCAGCTCACCCCGGCCACCGGCACGTTCACGAAGAAGCAGAAGGGCTACCTCGTCGACCGGGTGCCCAAGGGCATGGACCCCGCCGCAGTGCTCCAGACCGGACAGGAGACGTGCGACCGGCTGACGTACCTCGTCAAGGTGGACCGGGACACGGCGGCCGGCGCGATCCTCACGGGTGAGATCGCCGACGCGAAGCCCGCCGTCGAGCACCTGTGCGTCCAGCACAAGGACCTGCTGGAGCGGGCGTCCCTGGGGTACGCCGATGGCACGCACCAGGGCAAGCAGCTGCGGCCGGGGCGCTACCGCGACGTCTCCCCCACCAAGGCCTGCAGCTGGCAGGTCACCGGCGCGAACGGCAAGGTCCTGGCGTCGGGCTCGTCCGACGACGGGAAGCGGACCGTGATCACGATTGCGACCGCGGCCCGCGCCTTCACCTCCACAGGCTGCTACGCCTGGCTGCCCGAAGGAGACAACCGATGACCAGACTGCCGATAGCCGTGGCCATCCCCACGAAGAACGAGGGGCTCAACATCGCCGAGGCGGTGAAGTCGGTGCTCGGCCACTTCGAGGCGGTCGTCGTCGTCGACTCGCACAGCACCGACGACACGGCGAAGATCGCCGCGGAGTGCGGGGCCGAGGTCGTCATGTACACCTGGGACGGCGGACATCCCAGGAAGAAGCAGTGGTGCCTTGACCATGTCCGTACGGACCTGGACTGGATCCTGCTGCTCGACGGCGACGAACGGCTGAGCCCGGGTCTGCTGGCCGAGCTGCGGGAGGTCTTCGCCGATCCGGAGGCGCCGAGGCCCGCGGCGTACGACATACCGCTGGGGTACTGGTTCTCGGGCAAGCGGCTGCGGCACGGCTACACCATCCGCAAGCGCTCACTGACCGACCGCACGCGCAGCCACTACCCGGAGGTGGGGGATCTCGACGCGCCCGGCATCGGTGAGGTGGAGGGGCACTACCAGCCGGTCGCGGAGAGCGCGGGAGCACTCCGCAACCCGATCGAGCACCAGGACCTCGACCCGGTGACCGCGTGGTTCGAGCGGCACAACAGGTACTCGGACTGGGAGGCGTGGCTGGAGCACCATCCCGACGTCAAGGAGCAGGTGCGCCGGGTCAAGTCCCGTCAGGGGCAGCTGTTCCACAAGGCGCCGTTCAAGCCGCTGGTCTCCTTCGCGTACATGTACGTGTACCGGCGGGGCTTCCTGGACGGAAGGGCGGGGCTCGACTTCGCCCTGGCGATGAGCTTCTACCGGTGGCAGATCGCTCTCAAGTCGCGGGAGAGACCCTCGACATGAGTCACGGGCGCTTCCGGCGGGCCACCACGTCCTCGTAGGTCCGCCGGAGCGTCCGGGTCACGACATCGATGGTGAAGCCCCCGTTGACCAACTCCCAGGCGGACCGCCCCGCTTCGGCGTTCGCCTCGGGCTCCAGCAGTTCCAGGACCGCCTGTGCCACCTTCTGCGCGTTGGCCTCGTCCTCACCCACCCGGCTGTCGATCACCCGGCCGGCTCCGGCCTGCGCGACGTCCGGCCCGAGGCCGCAGGTGCGGGTGATGACCACGGGGGTCCCGACGGACATCGCTTCGAGGACCGAGACACCCAGCGGCTCCTCGATCGACGGCAGCACGTAGACATCGGCCTGCCGCCCGGCGGCCAGCACCTCTTCGTGGCCCAGTGGTCCGACGTGGTCGAGGGACTCCAGCACGCCGAGGCCACGGGCCAGCCGCAGTGTGCCGGGGAGTGCGCCGGTGTCGGGCCCGGCCAGGACGAAACGTGCGTCCGGGTGCTTGGCCAGGACCGCGGGCATCGCGGCCACGAAGTCCTCCGGGCGCTTGCGCTCCTGGATCCGGGCGAGGAAGAGCACGCTCGGCGGGCGGCCCGGGTCCCGGGCGGGCTTGAGCTCCTGCGGGCGTACGCCGTTGACCAGGCGCACGGTCCTGGTCAGCGCGACGGGGGCCGCGACGGCGTTCACATCGATCCGTTCCGCCTCGGTCAGGTGCAGCACCGCGTCCGCGCCTCGCAGGACCTTCCGCACGCCCAGCAGGTCGGTCAGTTGCGCGACCCGCTTGTCGGTGGGGTCCACCATGCCGTGCGTCTGGACGACGAGCGGGGTGCGGGTGGCCAGCGCGAGGAGCGCGGCGGGCAGCGTCACCAGGTCGCGCATCAGATGGACGTGTACGAGGTCGGCGCCTCGCATCATGCGGTGCGCCGTCCGCAGGAGGGCTCCGGAGGTGATGCCGCTGACCTCGAACATCGGCAACAGGTGGCGTGCCTGGAAGAGATGGACGGGCACCCCCTCCACCTCGTCGGGCAGCGGACCTGCGAAACCGTCGCCCAGGGCCATGATCCGGGCGTCGTCACCCCCGGCGCGCTGGACCTTCGAAAGGTTCAGCGCCACCCGGGTCGGACCGCCGAACGCGTGGTCCGGCGTGTGCAGCGTGACGATGTGCAGGATCTTCACCAGGGTTCCCCTCGACCTCGGCCGGCTGTTCACAGACTAGTCATCACATCACCTCAAGTGGGTTGATTCGTTAAGGTGTTCACAGGCTCGATGGTTCACGGAACGGGGGAACGATGACGTCCGTGCACGAGGGGCCGCCACCCGCGCTCTCGCGGGAGGGAGGTCCGCGCCGTCCGATCGAGCCGCCCGCCAAGCCGATGTCCTGGGCGATGCTGTCGCGGGCGATGGCCCTGCCGCTCATCCTGGGGCTGGTCTGCTTCCTTCCGGCGCTGATCGCCGCCCAGCCGGGCACCGGATCCCGGGACACGGCGTACTGGCTGCAACTCGTACTGACGTGCTACGCCGGGGCGCGGCTCGCGACCATGATCCTGTCCACCCGGCGGCGGCTGCTGCAGGGCGTCTTCTGGATGTTCGTGTACATCGCGATGGGGGTGGCGCCGTTCGCCCAGGCGGTGATCGGGCAGACACCGACGCCGGTGGTCGGACCGCGCTCCGATCTGGTCACGGCGATCGCGCTGATCCTGGTGGGGTGCGCCGCCTTCGACCTGGGGGCGCTCCTGGCGTCCCGGCGTCCGCTGCGGCGGCGCACCACAGCCCGCGGGGGCCGTGGCGGCCCCGCCACGGCGCACCCGGTCAGGCTGCGGCTGCTGGTGCTGGTCGCGTTCGCGGCGAGCGGATACTACGTGCTGAAGCTGGGCGGCCCCGCCGTGTTCTTCTCCAGCAGGCAGGAGATCAGTGCGTCGGTCGCCGAGAGCGGCGTCGCGTCCGGGGAGTCCAACGTGGGCTCGGCGTTCCTGAAGGGCTTCGGAACGGTCCCGGCCCTGCTGGCGCTGCTCTTCTACACCCGGCGGCTGGTGACCTCGCGCCGGGCCCGGCGCTCGCCGTCCACCGTCCTCGTGTGGATCGCGCTGGCGGCGGTCAACCTCGTGGTGAACAACCCGATATCCAACGCGCGTTACTGGTTCCTGACGGTGCTCGTCTCGCTGTTGTTCACGGCCTTCCCCAGCAGCGCCGCGATGTACCGCTCGGTGCTGGCCATGGGGGTGGTCGGCGCCCTGGTGCTGTTCCCGTACGCGGACAGGTTCCGCTACGACGACTCCGGGTACCGGCCGGTCCAGTCGTCGTCGGTGTTCGAGCCGCTGGCCACCAAGGACTACGACCAGACGGTGATGTTCGCCAACACCATCTCGTGGGTGGACACCCGTGGCCACACCTACGGACGCCAACTGGCCGGCTCCGCCTTCTTCTTCGTGCCGCGGGGGGCGTGGAGCGGGAAGCCGGAGGACACCGGGGTCCGGGTCGGGCAGTGGATGGGGATGAACATGACCAACCTCTCGGCGCCCCTGTGGACCGAACTCTGGGTGGACTTCGGGGCGCCGGGCCTGATCGGCGGGCTCGCCCTGATCGGTTACGCGGCGGCGCGCACCGACCGCCGGTATGCGAGGGCGGTGTCGCGGGACGGTCCTGGGCCCGGCAGCGTCCTGGCGATCGCTGCGCCACTGATCGCGGGATACACCTTCATCCTTCTGCGCGGGCCGCTGCTCCAGGCCGTCGGGAAGCTTGCCATCGCAGCGTTGTGCCTGGTGCTGATCACGAGTTTCACGGACCGGAGCCGACGGCGGTCGCGCTGAACGGGGCACGTCCCTGTTCGGCCCGGCGGGTGAGGCGGGCCACCCGGGTCCAGGTGGCGACGGCCTTGCAGACGGATCCCAGGCACAGTCCCCAGGCGGCGCCCGTCACCCCGCCGAGCAGGTAGCCGCCGGTGAGGAAGGCGACCGCGGCGAGGGAGAAGACCACCTGGATGGGAAGTGTGGTGCGCGGATCCAGCAGTCTGAGGGCCAGCAGCCCGCAGGTGCCGACGGCCATGGCGGCGTACTGACTGCCCGTTGCCGGGAGCAGCGCCGCCGCCGTCGGCCAGGTGTCGCCGAGCAGATGACGGCCGACCGAGTCGGGGAGCAGCGCGAGGACCGTGGCCCAGCCGGCGGCGGTGATTGCCAGGAGGCCGGCCAGCGCCGCGGTGGCCCGCACCCTGAGGCGATCGGTGGCGAGCCGCCCGAGGAGCGGGGGGCCGAAGCCGGTGGCCGAGGTGAACAGCACGTTCAGCGGGCCGAAGAGGGTGGTGGCGCCGCGCAGGGCGCCGACGACGAGGGGGTTGCCCACCGCGCCGAGCCCCAGCACGGAGAGCTGGCTCGTCGCGTTGCCCACGCCGAACTCGACGACGAACCGCCGCCCGAGGTGGCCCTTCCTCAGCAGGGGTCTCAGCCGCGCCGGGGTGCCGGCCGTCCTGCGGTGCAGCACGGCCGCGGACAGCACCAGCGCGGGAAGGGCGGACAGACCCCACACGAGGACCAGCCGGGCCGCCGGGGCGCCGTGCGGCTGCAGGGCCAGCGCCCCGAGGACGCAGACCAGCCGGAGCGTGTCGGCGGCCAGCGCCAGGTGCTGGGCGTGCAGCGTGGCGAAGGCGTAGCGCGCCGTGTCCTGCGCGAGGACCACCGGAATCACGAGCCCCAGCATGGTGAGGGCGTGTGCCGTCTCCCCCGGCAGCAGTACGCAGACGGCGGCGAGCAGGCCGCCGGTGACGGCCGAGACGAGCAGGGTGAGCAGGACCGCGGACCGGCAGGCTCCGCGCGTTTCGTCACCCGCCCCCCGGCGCAGGACCAGGGGCTGGCCCGTGTAGGCACCGGACACTCCCAGCAGTACGGAGAAGACGAGGTAGACGGCGGAGAAGCGGGCGAAGTCGGCGACGGTGGAGAGCCGGGCGGCCACCACCAGGACCAGGATGTTGGTGAGTGCCGCCACCCCCTGGTCCGCGACCGAGCAGACGACCGCGGCGCGTGCCCTCATCTGTGTCCCGCGGTACTGCTGTGGTCGCTGCCGCCGCGTCCGTTGCCGCTGTCCAGCGTGCGCAGGCCGAGCGTCTCGGTGGGGTCGCCGGTGTGCCCGGCGCCGTCCGCCCCGTCGGGACCGCTCGCTTCCGCGCCGTCCGTCGGCTCGTTCGGCAGCGCCGACCGGCCGCGACCCGGGCGTTTGGCCGCCTTCCGCCGGGCCCGGCGCTCCAGGCGTCCGTATCCGGGGTGGAGCAGGGTACCGAGTACGGTGCCGCCCGCGGCGCCGATGATCTCGCGGATCCGCTCCAGGTCGCTGCGGTGCACCTCGCGCGGGTCGCAGACCACCACGACGCCCTCGACGCGGTCGATGAGCGCGACGGCGTCGGCGTACGAGAGCACGGGCGGGGCGAGCACGATGACGACGGCTCCGGGCCGGCCGCCCTCGGCGAGGATGCGACTGACGGGCGCGGAGGTCAGTGCGCGCGGCACGTTGTCCGTACGGCGGCCGGCGACGAGCGCGAAGGCCCCGGAGCCGGGCACGTCCACGTTGGTGCGGCTGTCGGAGGGCCAGGTGCGCTCGTCGCGTTCGGCGGCCCAGCTGGGCCGGCCGGCACGGCCCGCCGCACCCAGTTCCCTGGCCAGGGACGGGGCTCTCAGATCGGCCTCGACCAGCAGGACGTCGCGCCCCATCTCGGCGAAGGCGGCCGCGAGGTTGGCTGCCGCGGCGGTCGCCATGCGGTTGTCGCCACGGGGCGCCGTGACCAGGATGCGGCGGCGCTCGGTGAACGAGGGGTCGTAGGCGAGCCGGAAGGCCACCGCCCGGTACTCCTCGGCCAGTCTGCTTCCTCCGCGTCCGATGGCGAGCAGGGTTCCGGCCGCGGCCCGTTCCCTGGGCAGGGTGCCGAGCAGGGGGGCGCCGAGCGAGCGGACGAGTTCCCTGGTGGAGCGGACGGCGGGGTCGAAGACGAGCCGCACCCAGGACAGCAGCAGGCCGAGCGCGAGTCCGACGACGCCGCCGAGTCCCAGGAGCAGGGGCAGCCCGGCGCCGCTCGGCGCCTCGGGTACGACGGGCTTCTTGTTCAGATAGCCGGGTGTGGTGTCCAGGGCCCGCAACTCCGATATCTTCTGGCTCAGTTCGGAGATGGAGACGATGAGGTTGGCGCGGGCGCTGGTGACGTCGTTGCCCACGGCGCCGGTCTCCTGTTCGGCCAGCCGGTCACGCTGCTCGGTGAGCGGCTTCAGCTGGGCGCGGTAGCCGTCGACCATGTTGTCGATGCTGTTCTCGGTGCGTTCCCGGCGTATCTCCAGATAGGCCTCGGCGAGCGCCTGGGCACGGGCCTTCGCCAGTTCGGGAGTGCTGCCGGTGTAGGAGAACCTGAGCACCAGGGTGTTGGGCGGGTTGGTGACCTGGAGCCCGGAGAGCAGCGTCCCCACGTCCACGGCGTCGCCGCCCTTGACCAGGGAACCGACGGCGACGGTGCCCACGGCGTCGCTGACCGCCGTCTGGCGCTCGGAGCCGATGTTGATGCCCTTGTCGGCCGAGGCGCCGGCGGCGAAGGGGTCGGAGGTGGCGGAGCGCACCGAGACTTCGCCGGTAGAGGTGTAGGTGTCCTCGCCGCTCAGGGCCAGCCAGCCGGCCCCGAGCAGTCCGACGACGACCCCGCACGCGAGCAGGGAGCGGTAGCGCAGGAGCTGGCGGAACTGGTCCCGCAGCAGCGCGGGCTCGTCCTGGTCCTCCAGGGCGCGGATCGGGTGGGTCATCGGCGGTCTCTCCCTTCGGCGTCCTGAAGGACCTCGGTGAGCAGTGCGTCGAAGCGGGCGAGACCGGCTTCCCGGCCGAGGTGGCGGGCCACGTAGCGCGGTCCGTTGGAGCCGAGTTCGTCGGCTGCTTCCGGTTCCTCGATGAGCTTGCGGACCGCCGCGAGTACCGCGGCCGGGTCCTCGGGGGCGACGAGGAGTCCCGCGCCCGAGCGCTGCACCTCCAGGGCGGTGCCGCCCCCGTCGGCCACGGAGGCGATGACGGGGCGGCCCGTGACGAAGTACGAGGTGAGCTTGGAGGGCACGCTCATGTCCAGCACGGACGCGCGCTGGGTCACGGCGAGGACGTCGGCGGCGGCCAGGATGTCGGTGAACTCGTCCTCACCGGCGGGCGGCAGGACGTCGAGGTTGGGCAGGCCGGACGCACGGGCCAGCAGGGCGTCACGCTGATTTCCGTCCCCCATCAGCACCACGCGTATCTCCGGGGCGAGCCGTGCCGCGTCGACGAGGACCTCCAGTCCCTGTTTGAGTCCCATGTTGCCGGAGTGCAGGACCACGGGTGTGCCCTCCCGCCAGCCGAGGCGGGCCCTGGTCGTGGCGCGGTCCGCGGAGGGTGCCGGTACGTGGCTCCAGTTGGGGACCAGCCGGATGCGTTCCGGGGCCACTCCGTAGGCCGTGACCCGGGGTACGAAGCTCTCGTGGATGACGCCGACCAGTGTCGCGGCCGTGAGCGCGTACCGCTCGGCCCGGGATGCCAGGGCTGCCGCCCTGTCGCCGCCCCGGATACCGCTCTGCGCCGCCGCGGCGCCCATCAGGTCCTGGACGACGGGTATGTAGGGGATGCCGTGGCGGCGGGCGAGCCGGGCGCCGATGACGCCGCCGGCGAGGCTGGGCAGCTGGGAGATCACCGCATCGGGCCGCAGCGGGGGCGGGGCCGCGAGACCGTGCGCGAGCACGCTCGCCTCGAAAGCGGCTCTGCGAAGGGCGCTCTGACGGGACGGCACATAGTGTCTTCGCCGGTGGACGGTGACACCCGAGCGCTGCTCCTTCGTACGCCACACTCCTCGGTACGCCGACTCGGTCCGCCAGGAAGGGTAGTGCGGCATGCCGGTCAGCACATGGGTGTCGGCCCCGGACCGGGCCCAGTGCTCGGCGAGCTGGGCCGCGTACGGGCCGATGCCGGTGAGCTCGGGTGCGTAGTTCGTGGAGACCACCAGCAGTCGGCGGCCGTCGAGCGGCTTGTGGTGTGCTGTCTCGGTCATCGGACGATCGCCTTCCCCCCGGAGCCACCTGTGTTCCCCCCAAGGAACAGCCCCAAAAGTGAGCTTATCCGTTCACGAGATGCGTAAGTGGTCTTCACAGTAAGGTCGTTGCACCATCAACACCGATACCGATATCCCGCCGGACCGGATGCCATGTCCGGACACCTTCCGGCGGGACACGGACATCACGTTCACACCGTGGGGGGAGAGAACGGATGGTGCACAGGGTCGGCTACGCGCCGGGGGTCTACGACCTGTTCCACATAGGTCACCTCAACATCCTGCGGCATGCCCGCAGTCAGTGCGACTACCTGGTCGCGGGGGTCGTCTCGGACGAGATGGCCGCGCTCGCCAAGGGCCACAAGCCGGTCATTCCACTGCCTGAGCGGCTGGAGATCGTCCGGAGCGTGCGCTACGTCGACGCGGCGTTCGTCGAGACCGTCCCCGACAAGGTCGAGACCTGGCAACAGGTCAGGTTCGACGTCATCTTCAAGGGGGACGACTGGCGCGACACGGAGAAGGGCAAACGACTGGAACGCGACTTCGCCGAGGTCGGCGTGGAGGTCGTCTACTTCCCGTACACCGTGCACACGTCCAGCACCCAGCTGCGCCGGGCGCTGGACACGCTGGTCAGTCTGCCCGGAGCGCTCTCAGCTCCCTGAACCACTTGCCGAGGAACGCCACGAGGAACAGCGCGTGCACGGCGGCGAGTACGGCGTATCCGGTCCGGAACGCCGTCTCGTCGCCGAGCAGCAGGAACACCAGGCAGAACACCCCGTAGTCGGCCGGCAGCAGCGCCACGGCCCGCAGCCGGGAGGCGGGCCCGGGCGACGCCGCGCCCGCCGGCGCGGACCGGGCCGCGGCCTTGCCCAGCTGCTCGCGCAGCAGCCCGGCGCAGAAGGTGAGCACCGCGACGAACAGGAAACCGAGCGGCAGGAGCAGCCAGGCGTCGGAATCCGGACCGAAGTAGCGGTAGAACGAGATCAGTACGACGGTGTGGACCAGGATCATCTTCGCGCAGTCGACGACATGGTCCAGCCATTCGCCGTCAAGGCCGCCACGGCCTGTCAGCCGGGCGAGTTGCCCGTCGGCCGAGTCGAGGGCGAAGCCCACGGCGAGCCCCAGGCAGACCAGGACCCCCAGCCCCCAGGCGGGGCGGACGAGAGCCACCGCCGCTAGGGCGGCGAACGTGAACACCGCACTCGTCAGGGTGACCTGATTGGGCGTCATGCCGAGACGGTACGCGACTGCCGCGAATACCCGGCCCGCCGGCCGGTTCACGTACCGCGAGTAGAGCGACACTCCTTTGGCCGGCTTCTGCGCCCCGCGCAGCTCACGCAGCACCGCACCCGTGCTTTTCATACGCCCCCCAGCGTGTTGCCGTTCCCCACAGCTCCGGTGACGATTCAGCCCTCGCCGCCGGAGCCGCATCATGGCATGCGCACCGCCCCGCGCGGGCGGGATCACCGGTGCCGGGCCGAATGGCGCCGCCCGGGCGGAGGCTTCGCACGCCGGCGCGCGCCGCGTCAGGCAGTGGCGGCCCGGCACTCCGGGTGGCCCCAGCCGTGGTCGTTCTTGGCGATCATGTCCTTGGCCGCGTACGGCTTTCCGCAGTGGCACCGGCCGGCGAACTTCGCGCGGATGGTCGCACCACCGGAGCGGGTCGCGCTCCCCGCATTCTTCTTCGCCGCTCCCCCGGTCCGCCGCCCTTCGGTGGCTCGGGAGGGCGCGGGGACGGGCAGGTCCGCCGAGCCCTGCGACGTGCCCGCCGCGCGCTGGGTCACGGCCACTTCGCTCGCAGCCTGGTCGGCCAGTGCGTTGAGCGGGTCACCGTCCACCTGATGGGCGGCCACGTGGACGAAGTCGACGGTCCGGCCGGTGAGCAGGGAGTCGATGCGGGCCACGAGGTCGCGGTTGGCGACGGGTTTGCCGGCCGAGGTCTTCCAGCCGTTTCGCTTCCAGCCCGGCAGCCACTTGGTCACGGCGTTCATGGCGTACTGCGAGTCCATACGGACCTCGAGCGCCACGGCCGGGTCGAGGGACTCCAGCAGTTCCTGGAGGGCGGTGAGCTCGGCGACGTTGTTGGTGGCGGTGCCCAGCGGCCCGGCCTCCCACCGCAGCGGCCTGCCGTCCGCGTCGGCCACCACATAGGCCCAGGCGGCCGGTCCCGGATTACCCTTCGACGCCCCGTCACACGCGGCGATCATGCGCTCGTTCATACCCCTGATCATGCCAGCGCCCGGACTCCCGGCTCACGCCGGTCACGACCGGGGCCCCGGGCCGCGGCGGCCGGGCCCTCACACCCTCCCCACCTGGCACTCTCACCATCAGTAACGCTTCGGGGTGCGCCGCTCACGCAGCGCTGCTTCTCTGAAGGGGCCCGCTCTTCCCTACCGTTCAAGGAGCGACGATGAGCGTTGCAGGAGAAACCGGCCGAGCCCAGCAGATGCGCGAGAAGGCCCGGCACATGACCGAGGCCGCGGAGCGCACGAGCGACCCCGAGCAGCGGCGCCGGCTGGAGGAGAAGGCTCGCAAGCTGCACGAGCAGAGCGAGCAGCACGCCGGCCGGGCCGGCAGCGACCGCCCTGCCTAATCAGCCGCGGCGCACACACGACCGATGGGCTGCCACCCTTCCATGAGGGGGTGGCAGCCCATCGGCGTGTCCGCCTCCGCAGACGCCTCCGTCCCGGCGGCCGAGGCCCGCCCGGAGCGGCGCCGGTCACCGTCCTTACGATGAAGCCTCATCGAGGGCGCCGCGCCGGCGTCGCACGAAGGGGGACCTTGCATGAGCCGTCTTTCCGTCACCGTCGTCACCGGGGGCAGCCGGGGTATCGGAGCCGCCGTCTGCGCACGTCTGGCGTCCGACGGCCATGACATCGCGCTCGGTTACCACTCCGACGCCGAGGCGGCGGAGAAGGTCGCCGCGGTCGTCCGCGCCACGGGCCGGCGTTGCGTCACGGTACGGATGGACACGTCCGACGAGGCCGGGGTCGACCTGTTGTTCGACACCGCGGCCGGGGAGCTCGGCCCCGTCACCGGGCTGGTCAACAATGCCGGGGTGAGCGGCCCGACAGGAGCACTCGCCGATGCCGACGCGGCCGGTCTGCGGCGCGCCCTGGACGTCAACGTGGTTGGCTACCTGCTCTGTGCGCGGCGCGCCGTGCGCGACATGAGCCGGTCGGGCGGCGGGGCCATCGTGAACATGTCGTCGGCGGCCGCCACGCTCGGAAGTCCGGGCGAGTACGTCCACTACGCCGCGGCGAAGGCCGCCGTGGACACGATGACCGTCGGCCTGTCGAAGGAGGTCGGGGCGGCCGGAATCCGAGTCAACGCGGTGGCCCCCGGCATCGTCCGGACCGGCTTCCACGCGGATCCGGAGCGCCCGGACAAGGCCGCCGCCGGGATTCCGCTGGGCCGGCCGGGGCAGCCCGAGGAGATCGCCGGTGCCGTCGCCTGGCTGCTCTCGGACGACGCCTCGTACGCCACCGGAGCGATCCTGCGGGTGGCGGGCGGGCGCTGAGCCCCGGTCAGTTACCGGCGTCCGGCAGTAGGGTGCGGCGGTGACCGGTTCCGACGGGCTTCCTCTGCTCTTCCTCGACGTCGACGGCCCCCTCATCCCGTTCGGCCCGCGCACGGGCGGGCACCCGGTGTACCCGGGAGGGCCGGGGCCGCCGGGAGCAGGAGCCAATCCGCTGCTCGACAGGATCGACCCGGCGCTCGGGCCCCGCCTGGCCGCGCTCGCATGCGAGCCGGTATGGGCTTCGACATGGGAGGACGAGGCGAACGCCGTCGTCGCACCCAGGCTCGGGCTGCCGGCTCTCCGTGTGGTCACCTGGCCCGCTCCTTCGGACGAGGACGAGCGGGACGTGCGGGCGGGGCTGCACTGGAAGACACGCACGCTCGTCGGGTGGGCGGCGGGGCGCGCCTTCGCGTGGGTGGACGACGAGATCACCGAGCGGGACCGGCGGTGGGTCGCCGCGCACCACGGCGGTCCCGCGCTGCTCCATCGCGTCGATCCCGGGCTGGGCCTGACGGACTCCGATCTCCGGATGCTCGACCGCTGGCTCCGCGCGGTGTGAGGGCCGCGGAGCCGGATCACACCGGGGCGGTGCCGCGGACCAGCAGGAGCGTCACGTCCGCCGCCGCGATCACGGCCGCTGCGGCGAGCGGCGCCTTGCGCCAGGTCCGGGCGAGCAGCAGCCCACCGAGTGCCGCGGGCGCCGCGGCCGCGAGCGTCACCGCGCCCCACGGACCGGCCGGCCCCGCCGGGCCGAGGGCCAGGACCGCGGAGGCCGCCACGAGGGGCACCGGCAGCAGCAGTCCGGTGGCCGCGGCGCCCATCCGCTGCGGAAGGCCTCTCACGCCGTCGCGCAGATCGTCCTCGATGTCGGGCAGGACATCGCCCAGGTGGGCCGCAAGGCCCAGCAGCCCGCCCGCGGTCACCGCCCACCACGTGGGCCCGGGGCGGCCGGGCAGGGTCAGCGCGGCCACGGCGGGCAGGGCACCGAACCCGATGACGTACGGAAGCCAGGACAGGGCTGTGGCCTTCAGCCTCAGGTTGTACGCCCAGGCGGCCGCCACGGCCGTCACATGCACCGTGCCCGCGAGCGGGCCGCAGGCGAAGGAGAGCGGAACACAGAGCAGGGCGGCGGTGAACGCCGCCGCCCAGACCGTCCGACGGCTCACCGATCCCTCGGCCACGGGTTTGCCGGTGCGTCCGGCCGCCGCGTCCCGCCGGGCGTCGAAGGCGTCGTTGCACCAGCCCACGGAGAGCTGGCCGCTCAGCACGGCCGCGACGAGGAGGGCGCAGCGGAGGCCGCCGAGGCCGACGCCCACGCCCAGGACGCCCGCGATCGCGGTCACCGCGACGACCGGCCCCGGGTGACAGGAGCGGGCCAGCCCTGCCGTACGGCTCGGTGGCCACGCGGTCGCGGGGTGGGCGCGCGACGGTTCCGGAGTGCCCATCACGTGATCGTAGGGACTCCGGACCCGGCGGACCTGACAGCCGCACGGGTTGTTTGCGGTGTTTTGTCCCTCGGGTGGGGCAGGGATGGGCCATGACGCCTGAGAAGCAGGGTCCGGGATGACCCGGATCGCAGCCGTGCACGGCACGCCGGCCCCGTACCGCCACACCCAGCGCGAGGTCACCGACATGGTGGCCCGCACGTGCCTGCCGCAGGGAGCCGACCGGCGGGTCCTGGACCGGCTGCACGAGAACGCCCAGGTGCGGACCCGGAACATGGTGCTGCCGCTGGAGCGGTACGCGGAGCTGGACGGTTTCGGGGACGCCAACGACGTGTTCATCAAGGCGGCCGTCGATCTGGGTGCCGAGGCGCTGCGCGGTGCGCTGCGGACGGCAGGTCTGCGGCCCACCGACGTGGACCTGCTGATGTTCACGTCGGTGACCGGCGTGGCCGCCCCGTCGGTCGACGCCCGGCTCGTGGGGCGGCTCGGCCTGCGCCCGGACGTGAAGCGGCTGCCCGTCTTCGGGCTCGGCTGCGTCGCCGGAGCGGCGGGGATCGCGCGGCTCCACGACTACCTGCTGGGCCGGCCCGACGACGTGGCGGTGCTGCTCTCGGTCGAGCTGTGCTCCCTCACCTTCCAGCGCGGTGACACCTCCCCCGCCAACCTGGTGGCGACCGCGCTGTTCGGTGACGGGGCCGCCGCCGTGGTGGCGCTCGGCGAGGGCAGGGCGCCCGACGCCGGTCCCGAAGTGGTGGCCACGCGCAGCCGGATGTATCCGGACACCGAGCACGTGATGGGCTGGGACATCCGCGATTCCGGCTTCAAGGTGGTGCTCGATCCGGGTGTCCCCGACGTCGTGCGCCGCCATCTGGCGGACGACGTGGCCGGCTTCCTCGCAGAACACGGACTCAAGCCGAAGGACGTGGCCCACTGGGTGTGCCATCCGGGCGGCCCCAAGGTCCTGGAGGCCGTCTCCGACGTGCTCTCGCTCCCCGACGGGGCCCTCGACGTCACCTGGCGCTCGCTGGCCGAGGTGGGGAACCTGTCCTCGTCCTCGGTGCTCCACGTCCTGCGGGACACGCTGGAGCGGCGGCCCGAGCCGGGCTCTCCCGGACTGCTGATGGCCATGGGCCCTGGATTCTGCTGCGAACTGGTGCTGCTGCGCTGGTAGGTCGGAGGACACATGTTCTGGTACACGGCACTGGTGCTGACCGTGGCGGGCGAGCGCCTGGCAGAACTCGCCGTCGCCCTGCGCAACACGCGCTGGGCGCTGGCCAGGGGCGGAACCGAGTCGGGCCGCGGTCACTATCCGGCGATGGTCGCCCTGCACACGGGGCTGCTGGCGGGATGTCTGGCCGAGGCCGCATCGGCGGACCGGCCGTTCGTACCGCTGCTCGGCTGGACGATGGTGGCCGTGGTGGTGGCGGCACAGGCCCTGCGCTGGTGGTGCATCCGTACGCTCGGGCACCGGTGGAACACCCGCGTCATCGTGGTGCCGGGGCTGCCGCTCGTGACGGGCGGCCCGTACCGCCTGCTGCGCCACCCCAACTACGCCGCCGTCGCCGCCGAGGGGATCGCGCTGCCCCTCGTCCACGGGGCGTGGGTGACCGCACTGCTCTTCACCGTGCTGAACGCCGCGCTCATGGCCGTGCGGGTCCGGTGCGAGGAGGCGGCGCTCGCCTCGGCCGGGGGCGTGCCGGCGTGATCGATCTCCTGATCGCGGGCGGTGGCCCGGCCGGCCTGGCGGCGGCGATCCGCGCGGCCTCGCTCGGCATGGAGGCCGTCGTGGTCGAGCCCCGTACCGCCCCCGTCGACAAGGCGTGCGGCGAGGGCATCATGCCCAGCGGGGTGGCGGCGCTGCGTGCCCTGGGCGTCGAGCTGTCAGGCCATCCGCTGCGCGGCATCCGTTACGTGCAGGGCGCGCGGAGCGCGGCGGCGGCCTTCCGTGGCCGGGCAGGGCTCGGGGTGCGGCGGACGGCACTGCACACCGCACTCCATGAGCGGGCGGTGGAGCTCGGCGTCCGGATCGTGCCGGGGAAGGTCGGGCACGTACAGCAGGGCGATGACCGGGTCGGCGCCTGCGGGCTCACCGCCCGTTGGCTGATCGCCGCCGACGGGCTGCACTCGCCCGTCCGTCGCGGTCTCGGTCTGGACGGGCCCGCCGGCGCGGTGCGCCGGTACGGGCTGCGCCGGCACTACCGCGTGGACCCGTGGACGGAGTTCGTGGAGGTGCACTGGTCCCGGCACGGCGAGGCCTACGTGACGCCGCTCGGGGACGGCTTCGTGGGGGTGGCCGTGCTCAGCGGGGAGCGTCGAGCGTACGAGAGCCAACTGGCGGCCTTCCCCCGCCTGGCCGCCGCACTTCGCGGCCGGGAGGCCGGTGCCGTGCGCGGTGCCGGGCCCCTGCGTCGGCAGGCGCGGAGCCGGCGCGCGGGGCGGGTCCTTCTGGTCGGTGACGCCGCGGGCTACGTGGACGCGCTGACGGGCGAGGGGGTCGCGCTCGCCGTGGCGACGGCCGGTGCGGCGGTGGACTCGCTCGCCGCGGGCCGTCCGCAGGACTACCCGGCCGGATGGGCCGGGCTGACCCGGCGTCACCGGCTGCTCACCGCAGGGTTGTTGTCGGTGGCTCGGCGTCCCGCCACCGCACGGCTGATCGTCCCCGCCGCGCATCGGGCCCCGGGCCTGTTCGGCGCCGCGGTGCGCGCGCTGCAGTAGGGGCCGCGTCGTGCCGGGTTCCGGTCCGGTGCAGGTCACCGCCCCGATGAGCGGTCCAGCGGCCCGCAACACCGCGTGATCAACGCCCAGTTGCTGTGGCAGACTTCACCGCAGGAGTGGTTTCACCTCATCTGCAACGGAGCTCGCCATGACGGCAGGGACGTCCCAGCCCCCGATAGACACCAGCAGGCCGCAGTCGGCGCGCGTCTACGACGCGCTCCTCGGAGGCAAGGACAACTACCCGGTCGACCAGGCGGTGGCGGAACAGCTGCCGATCGAGGCGAAGATCGGCGCCCATCAGAACCGCGCGTTCATGCACCGCGCCACGGCGTGGCTGGCCGGAGCGGGCGTCGACCAGTTCCTCGACATCGGCACCGGCATTCCGACCGCGCCGAACCTCCACCAGATCGCCCAGGAGATCAATCCGTCCGCCCGGGTGGTCTACTGCGACAACGACCCCATCGTCCTGCGTCACGCCGAGGCGCTGCTGATCAGCCGGCCCGAGGGCGCCACCGACTACGTCCCGGCGGACGTCCGCGAACCGGACACCATCATCGAGGCGGCTCACAAGGTCCTCGACTTCCGTCGTCCCGTAGCCCTCTCGATGCTCGGTCTGCTGCACTTCCTGCCCGACGACGTGGACCCGGTCGGCATCGTCCGCACCCTGACGCAGGCGCTGTCACCGGGCAGCTATGTGGTGCTGTCCCAGGGCGCGTCCGACGTCAACCCGGAGCGGGGGCAGCAGGGCGCCGACGAGTACGACAAGGGCGGCATCCGGCTGGCGCTGCGCACCCGGGCGGAGTTCGCCCTGTTCCTCGACGGGCTGGACGTCGCCGAGCCGGGGCTGGTGACAGCCCCCGAGTGGTTCCGCGACACGCCCGCGCCGGAGCCCGAGCACAGCGGACTGTACGTGGCCGTGGCCCGCGTACCGTAGGGAGAGACCGCAGGAGAAGGGAATCCGCCATGGATTCGGCTCAGCACCCCACCGCCGCATCGGTGTTCGACGCTCTCGGTGCCGACTATGAGCAGGCGTTCGGGGAATCGGCCGCGCACCGGGCCTCGTTGGAGCTGCTGCTGGAGCGGCTGGCTCCGGGCAGCCGGGTGCTGGACGTCGGCTGCGGCACGGGTCGGCCGGCCGCGCAGACCCTCGCCGACGCCGGCCACGATGTACTCGGCGTCGACGTCTCCCCCGTCATGGTGGACATCGCGTCGCGGCAGGTGCCCGGAGCCGAGTTCCGCTGCGCCGATGTCCGTGATCTTCCCCTGGAGGACGGGAGTTTCGACGCGGTCTGCGTGTACTTCTCACTTCTCCAGCTGTCCCGCACGGAACAGACGGACATGCTGCGTCTGGCTGCCCGGGTGCTGCGGCCCGACGGGCACTTGGCCGTGGCCACGGTGCCGCTGGACGTGGAGGGGGTGTCCGGCACGTTCATGGACCAGGCGGTTCACGTGACCAGTTTCGGCGAAGAGGCGTTCATCGCGGTCGTGGCGACGGCCGGATTCACGGTCCTGGCGCAGGAGAGCACCCTGTTCACTCCGGACCATCCGGCGGCCGTGCCCGAACCGCATCTGTTCCTGCTGGCGCGGCGGACCTGACGGAGCGCCGGACCTCACGGAGCGGCGGACCTGACGGAGCGGCGCTGCGGGGCGCGAGGCCCCCGCAGCGCCAACCGGACCGGATCCGAAGAATTCTTCGCGGACGTGTCACGTTTTCCCGTCGGGGCGTTTCAGTGCAGTGCCGGACCGGCCACCGAGGCCGGCGAGAACACACCGGCACCCGCCTGATGAGGAGCTTCCATCATGTCCGTCGCCCACGTCGTCGTCACTCTCGTCGCCGCCGCCATGGCCGGCTACTCGGCCGGCGCCCTTCTCTTCCGCGCCCAGTGGGTCGTCCAGGCCCTGACCGACTACAGCGTCCCGCGCTCCTGGTGGACGTGGCTCGGTGCGGCGAAGGCCGCGGGGGCCGTGGGACTGGTCGCCGGTCTGTTCGTGCCCTTCGTCGGCATCCTGGCCGGTTCGGGGCTGGTGCTGTACTTCGCCGGCGCGGTCATCACGGTGATCCGTGCCCGCTGGTACTCGCACATCCCCTTCCCGCTGGTGTACGCGGCGCCGGTCGTCGGGGCCATGGTGCTCGGCCTCGCGGCCTGAATCCCGCGCCCGGGGCCCGAGAGGCGCAGAGCGGCGCGGCTCATGCGCGGTCACCCATGCGACACGGCCATCGGCGCACCGCCACTCCTCGTGGACGGTGACGGGCTCCCGGTCTCCAGTGACCGGGGCGCCGCCCGCGTCGCTGGTGACGGGGCCGCTGCCCTCGTCCGCGGCTGCCGCCGCCGCCGGGCCACAGTGCGGGGCGGCCCCGCGGCCGGGCGCGAGGGAGTTGCGACCGTCCGCCGCCCGGGCGGCGCGGCGCCCGCACCGGACCCAGCCGGACCCGTGATCCGTACGCTCGTGTGTCCGGCTGTTCACACGACTCCCCACCCCGCGTGTGCGCCTCGGTGTACGCCCCCGTCCCGGTTCCCCGCGCAGCGAACCGCTCGGAGGCATGGGCGGCCCGACGCGCCGCACCTGTGGGGCAGTTGCCGCTCGGAGGCCGAGCCCCGGCGGTGTCACCGACTCGCTGAGATGCCGAACCCCGCCCGAGGACATAGCGTCCATGTGGCTCGTACCGCATTTCGGGAGGTGCTGATGCGGAAGGCGATTCTCGCTCGGTGCCGCACCTTCCACGAATCCGGGCAGGGAGCGATAGACCGGGGTTGTCCGGCGGGCTGCCGGCCCATGGCGGCGTTCACCCGTACGGCCGCTCGTTGCGCAGGCGCGTTTCTGCTCTCCGTCTCGCTCCTGCTCGTCACGCCGGCCCAGCCTTCGAACGCCGCCCCTCCCCCTGTCCGGCCACCGGACGGCCACGGCGTCGCCAGGGAGGGGTGCGACGAGGGGCCCGCGTCGTGCCACGGCGGCGTGAAATGGCTGTACCGGTACGACTACTCGCTGGGCGTCCACCCCTTCACGAGCCCCCACGACGTACGCCGGCAGCTCACCGGCCACTTCTGGCTGTTCCCGGTGAGCGGCGCGTGTCCGGCCCGGATCCGGCCGGCGGACGAGTGCGATCTGCTGGGCGGGAACCCCGTCCGGGTGGAGGCCGTCGGCGACACCCGGCTCCAGATCGCGACCCTTCCCGGCCACGACCTGGGCGACGGGCTGCACATCCGTTTCACGTTCAGCAGCACCTTCGGCTTCCATTACCTGACCGTCAGCGCCTGGCAGGACCGGCCGACCCGTTGCACCCGGAGCACACCGTGCGCGGTGGCGAGCCGTGCGGGTGCCTGGGCGCTGTGGAAGGTGCTGTCCGGGACGCTGGCGATCACCGCGTACGCCGCCTGACCGGGGCGGCCGGACTCCTCCGGGGAGCCGACCCTACTGTGTGCCGGTGCCGCCCCGGCCCTCCTCCAGGGCCGCCGTGTCCAATGCCGCCGTGAGCCGGTCGAGGCGCTCGCGAAGTTCGCTGATCTCATCGAGGCCGAAGCCCGTCGCGGCGGCGATCCGGCGCGGCACGAGGAGCGCCTGGTCGCGCAGGGCCGTGCCCTCGTCCGTGAGGTGCACCTGTACCGACCGCTCGTCCCGGGCGCTCCGCTCACGCCGCACGAGACCCGCCGCCTCCAGCCGCTTCAGCAGCGGCGACAGCGTGCCGGAATCCAGCCGCAGGTGCTGCCCCAGCGCTTTCACCGGGAGTTCGCCGTGCTCCCAGAGGACCAGCATCACGAGGTACTGGGGATAGGTCAGACCCAGATCCTTCAGGAGGACCCGGTAGACGCTGCCGAAGGCGCGCGAGGCGGCGTTCAGGGAGAAGCAGATCTGCTGGTCGAGGCGGAGATAGTCGGCCTCGGGCGGGGCCTGGCGGGCGGGGCTGGGCGTGGCGGTCATGGATTCAGCATAACGCCGCACCCCCCATTTGATTGTGCACAACTGAGTTGTGTGATTCACTTCAGGGAAGCGGCGGACACCCGCCGCGCAACCCTTCGAGAGGAACGGTTTCCATGGAATCGATCTACACCGCCGTCGCCACCGCCACCCACGGCCGTGACGGCCGCGCAGTGAGCTCCGACGGCGCGCTGGACCTGCAGCTGGCCATCCCGGTGGAGATGGGGGGTAACGGCAAGGGCACGAACCCTGAGCAGCTGTTCGCCGCCGGATACGCCGCGTGCTTCGCCAGCGCCCTGGGGCTCGTGGGCCGTCAGGCCAAGGTCGATGTCACCGACGCCGCCGTGACGGGAGAGGTCGGCATCGGCAAGCAGGGCGAAGGCTTCGGCCTCGCCGTCACGCTGCGCGTGGAGCTGCCCGGATCCGTCGACGAGGCCACCGGTCGCAAGCTGGTGGAGCAGGCCCACCAGGTCTGCCCGTACTCGAACGCGACCCGCGGCAACATCCCGGTCGAGCTCGTCATCGAGTAGCCGAGGCGCCGCGCGGGGGACGGGCGGACACGGGGACGTCGTGCCGCACCCCTCGCCCGGGGGAAGGGCCCCGGGACTCAGCCAGGGAGAGAGAGCCGCCTGGACACGCGAATCGCCGAGGACAACAGCCCGTCGCGGACACGGACGGACCGGTACATCCGGTCCGACCGGAAGGAAATCCCCAAGGACCCGACCTGATCGCCGCTGTATACGGGCACCGCGATACAGGTGGTGCCCCGGGCGTACTCTTCGCGGTCCATGACCAGCGGTGCCGCCGACGGGGCGTCCAGCTGCCGGAGCAGCTCCTCCCGGTGGGTGATGGTCCGGGGGGTGAGCCCGGTCAGGGAGTGCCGCGACAGGTACTCGGCCCGCGCCTCCTCGTCCAGCTCCCGCAGCACGCTCTTGCCCAGTGCCGTCGCATGACCGGCGTCCTCGAAACCCACCCAGAGGTCCACCCGCGGGGTCCTGGCACTGTCGACGATCTCCATGACCCGGATCTCGCCCTCCTCGTACAGAGTCAGGTAGACAGCGGCCGACAGATCGTTCCGCAGAGCCGTGAGAAGGGGGCGGACGCGCTCGTGCAACTCGTGGCCCGCGCGCATCGCACCCGATGCCGTGCCCGCGTCGGCGAGGACGTACGCCCCGTCGCCCAGGTCCGTCACGAACCCGTCCCGGCTCAGCGCGGACAGCAGCTCACGGACCGTGACCAGCGGAAGCCCTGCCTCCCGGGCCAGCTGTTGCGCGGTGACCCCACGCCCGTGCGCCCCGACGGCCTCCAGCAGGCGGAGCGCACGTCTGACGGCCGCGACAGGATCAGGGCCGGCTTGGTCAGCCATGCCCCCAAGCATCACCCCGGGACCCGGGTGCGGCAACGCGTCCCGCTCGGTACCCCTCCCACCCGGAGGCCGACGGACCGCCCGAAGGGATGGCGGTGCCGGCCGCACCCCGGATCGCGGCTGCAGCTGCGAGGGCCGTCCGCCCGAGGGCCGTCGGCGGCCGGATGGCCGGATGGCCGGCGCCGGCCGCCGGGCATAGCCTGCGAAAACGCAGTTTCGTCAGCCACCCCACATGGTTGAAGGGTCAAGGAACTTGAGCGCCAACGGTGACGGACAAGAACCCCGGGGACCCGGAGCCGGGCCCGATCCGGAGGCCAGACCCGCGTTCCGTCCCTACCACCACCCCGCGGCGGGCTGGGGCGCGGCCAAGGGCGTGAGCCGCTTCCTGGTACGCGAGGGCGCACTGGTGAACGGCGCGCGGGCGCTCACACGGATGAACCATGAGCACACGGGGTTCGACTGCCCCGGCTGCGCGTGGCCCGACACCAAGGGCCTGCGCCTGGACATCTGCGAGAACGGCATCAAGCACGTCACCTGGGAGATGACCCGGAAGCGGGTCGGACGCGAGTTCTTCGCCGCCCATTCGGTGACCGAGTTGTCCGGGTGGAGCGACCACGACCTGGAGGACCAGGGCCGCTTGACCGAGCCCATGGTGTACGACCCCGGGTCTGACCACTACGTGCCCATCAGCTGGAAGGACGCCTTCGAACTGACCGGGCGGGCCCTGCGCGAGCTGGACGACCCGAATCAGGCGGCGTTCTACACCTCGGGGCGGCTCGGCAACGAGGCGACATTCCTGTACCAGCTGATGGCCCGCGAGCTGGGCACGAACAATCTGCCGGACTGTTCCAACATGTGTCATGAGGCGAGCGGCCGCGCCCTCCAGGCGTCCCTGGGCACGGTCAAGGGGACCGTCGACCTCAAGGACTGGGAGTCGGCCGACGCCTTGTTCATCCTGGGGGTCAACGCCGCCTCCAACGCGCCGCGGATGCTCACCGCACTGGTCGACGCCCACGACCGCGGCGCCCGGATCGTGCACGTCAACCCCCTGGTCGAGGCGGCCGCGACGCGCACCATCGTCCCGCACGACTTCGTGGACATGGCGCTGGTCAAGCCGACCCGGACCAGCAGTCTGAATCTGCAGCCGCGCATCGGCGGCGACATGGCCCTGTTGCGCGGCATGGCCAAGGCGATCCTGGAGCAGTCCCTCACCGACCCCAAGGCGCTGGACCAGGAGTTCATCGACCGCCACACCGCCGGCTTCGAGGACTACCGCACGGTGTGCGGGGCCACGCCGTGGGAGGAGATCGAGACGCAGTCCGGCCTGGGCCGAGCCGACATCCTGCGGGCGGCACGCGTGTACCGCGAGGCCGACCGCTCCATCGTCAGCTGGTGCCTGGGACTCACCCAGCACGAGCACGGCGTGGACACCGTGCGTGAGATCGTCAACCTGTTGCTGCTCCGCGGCAACCTGGGCCGCGAAGGTGCGGGCCCCTGCCCCGTACGAGGACACAGCAACGTGCAGGGCAATCGCACCTGCGGCGTCGATCACCGCCCCTCGGACGCGTTCCTGGACCGCCTCGCCGAGGCCTGCGGCATCGACCCGCCCCGCGAGCACGGCCTGGACACCGTCCGGACCGTCCGGGCGATGCACGACGGCGGGGTGAAGGTCTTCGTCGCCATGGGCGGCAACTTCGCCCTTGCCGCGCCCGACACCCCGTACACCTGCGAGGCACTGCGCGCCTGCGACCTCACCGTCCAGGTGAGCACCAAGCTGAACCGCAGCCATGTCGTCCACGGCAGGCGGGCGCTGATCCTCCCGTGTCTGGGCCGTAGCGAGAAGGACCATCAGCGCACGGGGATCCAGAGCACGTCCGTCGAGGACTCGATGAGCATGGTCCATCTGTCGACCGGCATGAAACGGCCCGCGTCCCCGCATCTGCTGTCCGAACCAGCCATCGTCGCCGGCATGGCGCGCGCCGCCCTCCCGACCAGTGCCACGCCGTGGCACTGGTACATCGAGGACTACGACCGCGTCCGGGACACCATGGCCCGGGCGCTCGACGGCTTCGAGGACTTCAACCGCCGGGTACGCCTGCCCCTCGGCTTCCGGATCAGGCAGCCCGCCCGCGAGCTGGTCTTCCGCACCCCCTCCGGACGCGCCGAGTTCTCGGCCGCCGCCCTGCCCGACGTCGTCCCCGCCGCGGGCACCCTGGCCCTGGGGACCATGCGGTCGCACGACCAGTGGAACACCACCATCTACTCCGACAACGACCGCTACCGCGGCATCAAGAACCTGCGCACGCTCGTCTTCATGAACCGGGCCGACATGCGCGAGCGCGGCATCGACGACCTCGGCCCCGTCGACATCACGAGCACCGCGAAGGACGGCAGCCGCCGGTCGCTCAACGGCTACCTGGCGATCCCCTACGACATCCCTCGCGGCTGCGCGGCCGGCTACATGCCGGAGATGAACGTGCTGTGCGCACTGAGCGACTTCAGCACCCAGAGCGACCAGCCGATCATGAAGCACGTCAAGGTCACCATCGACCCCGCCGCCTGAGCAAAGGACCCGCCCGCGACGCACGTTCGACGTGGGCGAGTGGTGCCGGTGCGCCCCACGCGCCAGGGGACCGCGTCAACCACCGGACAAGCGGGCAGGGTTGGGCGCACGAACAGACTTCGAGATCCAAGGCATTCCACAACGACACCCCGCGATTTAGGTTAGGCTAAGCTAAATTATTACTAGCGGGGCGGGCAGAAAATGAGACCGGTCGTCACAGAGCAGGCGGGCCCGGGCTCGTTCACCGGCTCCACGGAATCGCGGGACGCGGCGGTCGTCGTCGTCAAGTTCGGCGGTAACGCCATGGTCGACGCCGGTCTCCAGCGGTCGTTCGCGCGGGACGTCGTGGACCTGTGGCACGCAGGCCTGCGCCCTGTCGTCGTCCACGGCGGCGGACCCCAGATCAGCGCGATGCTCGACCGGCTCGGCCTGGAGACCCGCTTCGAGGCGGGCCTGCGGGTGACCACGGCGGAAACCATGGAAGTGGTGCGCATGGTGCTGTCCGGCGGGGTCCAGCGGGAGCTCGTCGGCCAGATCAACGCCCACGGCCCCTTCGCCGTGGGCATGACGGGTGAGGACGCGCACACGATGACGGCGGTCCGGCGGCCGGCCTACGTGGACGGCCGCCCGGTCGACATCGGTCTCGTCGGGGACATCGTGGCCGTGAACCCGGGCATGGTGCGCACACTCCTGGAGCAGGGACACATCCCCGTCCTCTCCCCCGTGGCCCGGGGTGACGACGGTCAGGTCTACAACGTCAACGCGGACCTGGCGGCGTCGGCCCTGGCCGTGGCCCTCGAGGCGGAACGACTGGTGGTCCTCACCGACGTGGAGGGGCTGTACGCGGACTGGCCGCACAGCACCGAGGTGATCGGGCAGCTGACGGCCGACGCACTGGAGGAACTGCTGCCGGGGCTGGCGAGCGGCATGCTCCCGAAGATGGAGGGGTGCCTGCGGGCCGTCCGCGGCGGCGTACGCCGGGCGCAGGTCCTCGACGGCAGGGTGCCACATGCGGTACTGCGTGGCGCCCTCGGCGAGGACGGCCCCGGCACCACCGTGATCCCCGGTGCCACCGTGGTGCCCGGAACCGGTGGGGACCATGCCATGAGCGGCGTGTGACCAGCGGCGGGGCCCGCCACACTCCGGCCCTGCCGGGCGCGGACGCGGCAGCCCGCCCACGCCCCGGGTGCGCCGCGCACGAGGCAGCACCTTCCGGAGCGGGGACTGCGAGTCGGGCCGGAACCGATCAGGCGTCCGCGGACACCACGAGGCTCCGGGGCCGGAGGTCGGTCCAGTTGGTCTCGACGAACTCCAGGCACGCCTCCCGGGTGTTCTCCTCGAAGGCGATCACCCAGCCCCCGGGCACTGCCACGAAGGACGGCCACAGCGAGTGCTGCCCCTCGTCGTTCACCAGGACCAGAAACCGGCCGTCGGGGTCGTCGAACGGGTTGGTGCTCATGCGTCAGGTCCTCCTCGGGTCCGACGGGCCGGTGACAGCCGCGTCGAGCGTGTACATCCGCACGCCGGGCCGGCCGTCGCGCCTCCCCGGGAACGGGCCCGGAGAGCTCGTTCGAGTGAGTGGCCGGGGATGGAAGAGGAGACCCACCTTAGGTTAGGCTCCCCTAATTAGACGGAGCTTAGCCCGTAACCCTCCCCTCCCACAAGGAGACGTTCATGCCCCCGGTGACCGAACGCATCCGCACCGAGAACGACTTCGCCGCGTTCGGACTGCCCGCCACGCCCGGTACCGGCGAGTTCTGGGCAGCGGCGCGGGCGCCGGCGTCGGTGCCCGCCGAGGGCGGAGGCTGGGTCACCCTGTTCCTCTGGCGTGGTTCCCCGGCGCACATCGGTTTCGAGAGCTGGTCGGAGCCGGTCCCGCTGCGCCGGTGGCGCGACACGGACTGCTGGTATGCCGCCGTTCCCATGCCCGAACGGCTGCGGGTGACCTACCGGTTCCTCGTGGACGAGGCGCCGCACGCGGATCCTTTCAATCCCGCCGGTGCCGGCATGGACCGTTCCGTCGCGGCGACCCCGGACGCCCCCGCCCAGCCGCACTGGCCCGCCGTCGGCGCCGATGACGTGCTCCCCGTACCGAGCACGCGGCTGCGCTGGAACAGCGAACGGCTCGGCGGGCGGCGCACGGTCCGTGTCCACCCGGTGGGCGGCGGTGGGCCGGTGGTGCTGCTGCTGGACGGGGACGACTGGCTCTACCTGCATCCGGCCATGACCGCGTTCGACTCGGCCGTCGCCGAGGGCGAGATGCCGCCCGTCACGCTCGTCTTCCTGCCGGCCAAGGACCGGGCAGCCGAGTTCGCGGTGGGATCCGGGCTGTGGGAGGCGATCCGCGACGAACTGCTGCCGCTGGTCGCGGCGTCGGGAGTGCCCGCGGATCCGGGCCGGCTGGTGGTGGCCGGGCAGAGCCTCGGCGGGCTGAGCGCGGTGAACGCGGCGCTGGAGCATCCGGAGCTGGTCTCCCGGGTCGCCTGCCAGTCGGGCTCGTTCTGGTGGACACCGGGCGCCCTGGACCTGGCGGACCCCTTGGGCGGCCCGCCGGGCGGCACCGTGGCCGCGCTGCTGCGCAGACGCCCCGACCTGAGCGGGCTGCGGGTCGCGTTCGACGTCGGGGAGCACGAGACGCGGATGCTGCCCCACTGCCGGCCGGTCGAGACCCTGACCGCAGAGGCGGGTGCGACGGTGCGGGTGTCACGGTCGGCGTCCGGCCACGACCGCGCGGGCTGGCGGCACGCCCTGCTCAGGGACGTCGCCTGGGCCCTCGGCTAGGTTCGAGCGGGATCACGGCTCCAGGGACGCCAACGGCGAAGTGGTAAGGCTCATCCGCTCGTTGCCCTCCGGTGGACCTGGCGTTCGGCGAACTCCCCCTGTAGCGAGTCACGGCGGCGATCCACACCGACAACTCCCCCGCCCTCGCCGTCCTCGCCGAATCCGGCTTCGTGCGCGAAGGCACCGACCGCGCCGCCTGTCTCCATCGCGGACGACGCCACGATCTTGCCGTGCTCCCGCTGCTCCGCCCCGACTGGGAGGAGTTGCCCCGCCCTCGCGCCTGGGACGCCTGAAGAGCGGGCCGCGCCTGCCCGGCACCCGGGCCGGGTCCGGTACGACTCCCTCAGGAGCGGAGTCGCCCGCCGCTCACCTCGCCACCGCCAGGCAGTAGGCCCCGTCGGTGGCAAGGAGGTTGCGATGGGTGTCCTCGGCCGTGATGACCCCCTCGTCCAGGACGAGCACCCGGTCGGCCGCGTCCAGGACGGCCGGGCTGCTGGTGATCACGACAGTGGTGCGGCCCCGGCGCAGCTTCACGAGGTTGCGCGCGATCAGCTGCTCGGTGACCGCGTCGACGGCCGTGGTCGGATCGTGCAGCACCAGCACATCCGTGTCGGCCGCCAGAGCGCGGGCCAGGGACAGCCGTTGGCGCTGCCCCCCGGACAGGTTCGCACCGCGGTCACGGACGCCGTGGTCCAGCCCGGTGCGGTGCAGGGCGACCACGTCGGTCAGCATGGACGCCTCGACGGCCTCGGGCACCATCCGGCTGGTGCCCGACGGATCGATGTTCGTGCGCAGGGTGCCGGCGAAGATCTCCCCGTCGTACGGGTTCACCAGCATGTGCTCACGGACCGCCTCGACCGACAGGTCCGCGATCTCCTGCCCGCTGATCCGTACCGTTCCCTCGTAGGCGTGCGGCGGAACGCTGACGGCCAGGACCGAGGCGAAGTCGGCTGCCGCGCGCGGCTGGTAGGCGGTGATCGCCACGAACTCTCCCGCGGCCACCCGGAACTTCAGCCCGCGCAGCGTTCCGTGGCGGACGCCGTCGATCTCCAGGTCCCCGCCCGCCGCCGGGCGCCGCGGCCCCGGAGCCGCTACCGGCGGCGCCGCCAGTACCAGGGCCATCCGCTCGGCCGACGCGCGCGCCATCATCACGTACTTCGGCATCTCCGAGAACATCTTCAGCGGTTCCATGATGAACTGCGCGAGGCCCACCGCCATGACGAGTTCCCCGATGGTGATCCGGCCGGCGAAGGCCAGCCATCCGGCCGTGAGGGTGACGGCGGCGGCCAGGACCGCGTTGAGGGCCTGCGCGGCGCCGGCGTACGCGCCGTTCACTCTGGCGACGGTGATCGCCTGGTGCCTCGCCTCCGTGCTGACCTTGCGGTAGGACACGAACGCCGCGTGGTTGCCGCCGAATCCGTGCAGCGGGCGCAGGCCTGTGATCAGGTCGGCGACCTTCGCGCCGGCCCGCGCCACCCGGGCCTGCTGTTCCTGGGTACTGGCGCCGATCCGCTTGGACATCACGCTCAGGATCGTCAGGATCACGACGGTGCCCATGATCACGAGCAGGCCGAGCCGGACGTCCGCCAGACCGAGCGCGACCGCCGCGACCAGGACCGCGACCAGCGAGCTGATCAGCAGCGGCACCACCTCGATGATGTCGGCGGTGGAGTCGGCGTCCTCGGTGGCAATGGTCAGCACCTCGCCGGACTTCAGATCGATGTCCCTGTCCACCGGCTGGAGTCCGCACTCCGCGACCTGCACCCGCCAGCGGTGTGCCTCGGTCGTGTTGGCCTTCTGCAGGATGCGCATCCCGAACCGCCACGACAGGGACACGGTCGTGATGATCACGGCCAGTGCCCCGATCGACACCGCGAGGGAGCCGGGGCTCCGGTCCTGCAGTGTGTGCTCGACGATCAGGCCGAGGGCGATGGGGAAGGCGGTCTCGCCGGCCTGGTACAGGCCCATGAGGACGGTGCCCCAGGCCATGGCACCGAGATTGCGGCGCAGGGCGGTGCGCAGGATCCCGGCTCCTCGCAGGGGCCGGTGGGGGTCAGGAGTTCGCATCGAGGTGACCGGCAATCGCTTCGGGGGTTCGCAGGGTGAGCAGGTCGCGGATCGTGATGACCGGACCGTACTCCCGGCGGAGCAGTCCGATCAGACGCACCGCCAGCATGGAGTGGCCACCGAGGGACACGAAGTCGCTGACCGCACTGACCTCGTCGTCGTCCAGGTCCAGTGCCTCGGCGAAGAACTCGCACACGGTGATCTCGGTGTCGGTCTCCGGTGCCCGTTCGGCCACCGTGGTCAGTACGCCCAGCGGCCGGGCCTCCGGCAGCGCCTTGGTGTCGGCCTTCCCGTTCACCGTCAGCGGGATGCGATCGACCTGCGCGTAGTGCGTGGGGCGCAGGAAGTCCGGCAGCGCGGCACCCACTTCGGCGGCGACGGAGGCCAGGTCCGAGCCGTCGAGCACGAGGTAGGCGGCAAGCCGGAACGCCCCGTCGACCTGCGGGTCGGGCTGGGCGACCGCGGCGGCGAACCGTACCGCCGGGTGCGCGGCGAACGCGGCCTCGACCTCGCCCGGTTCGACACGGTGCCCACGGATCTTGACCTGCTGGTCGGTGCGGCCCAGGTACGTCAGGTTGCCGTCGGGCCGCCGGAGAACCAGATCTCCGGTGCGGTACATGCGCTCGCCCGGGTCCCCGAACGGGCAGGCGACGAATCGGTGGGCCGTCTGGGCGGGCTGTCCGAGGTAGCCGCGCGCGATGCCCACGCCCGATACGTACAGTTCGCCGGGCACTCCGTCCGGCAGGGGACGCAGCCACGGGTCCAGCACGTACACCTCGGTGTTGTCGATCGCGACGCCGACCACCGGGTCCTCGCACTCGAAGGTGCCGACACCGAGGGTGTTGATGGTGTACTCGGTGGGCCCGTACAGGTTGTAGCCGGCTGTGCCCCCGGTCTCCGTGAGCCGCTGCCACAGGGCCGGGGTGACCGCCTCTCCGCCCAGCAGCACGAGCGCGGGGCGCCGCTCGGCGTGGTCGAGCAGCCCCTCGGCCACCAGTTGCTGCGCGTACGTCGGGGTCACGTTGATCACGTCGATCCCGTGCTCCAGGCAGTACTCGACCAGCCGGGGCGCGTCGCGGCGCAGTTCCTCGTCGCAGATGTGCACCTCATGGCCGTCGGCGAGCCACAACAGTTCCTCCCACGACATGTCGAAGGCGAACGACACCGTGTGCGCGATCCTGAAGACCCGGTTCCCGTGCTCCGCCAGCACCGGCTCGAAGATCCGGCGCTGGTGGTTGATCAGCATGTTGGTGAGCCCGGCGTACTCGGTCACCACGCCCTTGGGCTTTCCGGTGGATCCGGAGGTGAAGATCGTGTACGCGGGGTGCCGCAGCCGGTCCGGATCCTGCGGAGCGAACGTACGGAAAGGCTCCGCCTCGGGCAGCGGACGGTCGAGCTCGATCAGCTCACCGGTCAGCCGGGGCGACACCGCGCCCACCGTGAGGATCACGTCCGGGCAGGCGGCTTCGACGATCGCGGCGATGCGCTCGTCCGGGTGGTCGAGCTCCAGCGGTACATAGGCGGCACCGACGCGAAGTACGGCGAACAGCGCCACGATCGAGTCCAGGGAACGCGGGATCGCGAGCGCCACGGTCCGCTCCGGTCCGATACCGCGACCGGCCAGCACACCCGCCACCGCACGGCTGCGGTCGCGGAGCTGGGCGAAGGTCATGGCCGAACCGTCGGCGACGAGCGCGACGCGCTGCGGGTCGCGGTCCGCCGCCCGGTCGAACCGGTCGACGACCGTGTCCGTGCCGACGTCCGTACGAGCGGCGGGTGCCGGCAGTGAACCCGCCCCGCGCAGGGCTCCGACCGGACCGGCCGACCTGGCCATGTCCTCCAGCACCCGCAGGTAGCCGTCGAGGAGGCGGCGGGCCCCCGCGGGGTCGTCGTCACGGTGCTCCAGCTTGACGGTGAGCCGCTCGCCGGGCGTGACGACCCAGGTGAACGGGTAGTGGGTCGAGTCGTCGGCCTGCACCGAGGTGATGCCGTGCCTGGCGTTCATCTCGGCGAACGCGTCCAGGTCCAGGAAGTTCTGGAGCACGAACAGGTTGTCGAACAATGTGTCGTGTCCACTGGCCCGTTGGATCTCGCCGAGGCCCAGGTGCTCGTGTTCCATCGCCTCGACCCGGGCCCTCTGGACGGACGTCAGGTAGTCGCCGACCGTGTCGTCCGGCCGGGCCCGCGTCCACATGGGCACGGTGTTGAGCAGCACGCCGACGATGCCGGACAGGCCCTCGCCCTCACGGCCGGAGACGGTCACACCGAACACCGCGTCGCCGCGGCCGGTGTGCGCGCCGAGCAGGAGGCCGAACGCCCCGGTCAGGACCGTGTTCAGCGTGACACCGTGCGCCTTGGCCGCGCCCCGCAGCAGGTCTGACAGCTCGGCGGACATCGTGTGCACGAGCGCCCGGGGCAGTTCGTCCGTCACGGCCGGCCGCGCCCCGGCGAGCAGGGTCGCTCCGGTGAGGCCCTCCAGGTGCTCCGCCCAGAAGCGTTCCGCCACGGCTGGGTCCTTGGCGTCGAGTGCGCGGGCGTAGTCCTCGAACCCCGGCGAAAGCGGGGTGGCGTCCAGGGGTTCGCCCGCGAGGAGGGCCCGGTATGCCTCGAACAGGTCCCGCAGCAGGATCTCGCGGGACCAGCCGTCCCAGAGCAGGAGGTGGTAGCTGAGCAGCAGGCCGTCGCGGTCGCCGGGCAGACGCACCACGGTCAGCCGGATCAGCGGTGGCTCATCCGGGTCGAACCCGGTCTCGCGGTCCGTGGCGCGCAGGGCGTCGGCCTCGGCGTCCGTAGTGAGGTGAACGGTACGGACATCCACGCGCCGGCCCGCCTTGAGGACCTGGACCGGGTTTCCGCGGTCGTCGGTCGTGAAGCCTGCGCCCACGACCGGGTGACGGGCGATCACGTACGCCATAGCCTCGGCCAGCGCGCCGGTGTCCAGGCGCCGGTCGAAGGTGAAGTAGCTCTGCGCGACGTAGTGTCCGGCCGTGCCCGCCAGCTGGGCCTGGAAGTACAGGCCGCGCTGGAGAGGGGTGACGGGCGCGGTGCGCTCGGCCGTCGTTGAGGCGTCGGCGATGCGTTCCAGCGCGGCGCGCCAGTGCGCGGTGATCTCGTCGGGGATGCCGTCGGCGAGGGTGAAGGACGCTTGCAGGCTCCCGGTGGCGTCGTCGGTCCAGGCGTTGACCTCGACGGCGTACGGGCTGCCCTCCTCCGCGCCGGAGATGTGCGGCACCTGGGATTCGCCGCTCCGGCCGAGGTAGTTGAACAGCACCTGCGGGCGGGCGGTCAGCAGGGGTGCCGTCTGCGGGTTGAGGTACCTGAGCCGGCCGTAGGCGACGTGGCCGTCCTCGTCCGGCTGGCGCTGGGCGACCTCGCGCGCCGCCTCGACCGGGTCGGTGTGCGCGGTGAGCCGCACGGGGGCGATGGAGGTGAACCAGCCGACCGTGCGGGTGTAGTCGTGGTGTTCCAGTGCCGGGACCCGGCCGTGCCGTTCGAGGTCGATCGCGAGATCGGTGGGCGAAGGCTGGACCCGGGTCAGCGCCGTACGCAGTGCGCCGCACAGCAGCTCGGTGAGACCGATGCCGAGTGCGGCGGGTGCGGTGCGTGTCACCCGGTCGCTCACGGCGGGCGCGAGCACGACGGCGGTCTCGCGCAGGCCCTCGGCCGGGGGCAGCGGGGTGGGCGCCCCGAGCGTGGTGATCCAGTGGCCGAGCCCGGTCACCTGGGCGGACCGGGCGCTCGTCGCTTCCGCGTACTCGCCGTAGGACGTGGTCGGCGGCGCCAGGGCCCCGCCGCTCAGGGCGGTGGCCAGGTCGTCGAGGAGGATGAGCCAGGACACCGCGTCGACGGCCAGGTGGTGCACGGTGACCACGAGGGTCCGGCTCTCCCGCATCCAGGAGAACGCGATGACGTCCCCGCTCCCGGGATTCAGGCGTCCGGCCGCTTCGTTCGCGGCGGCCGTCGCGTCGTCCGTGTCCGTCCGGAGGACGGTGACCTCACGGCGGGGTTCGGTGTGCAGGGCCCACACGCCGTGCTCGACGTGCAGCCGCAGCCGCAGGACCGGGTGCGCGGCCACGACGGCGTTCGCTGCGCGTTCGACATCGGCCGCCGACGCGCCCTCGGGCACCACCAGGGACCTCGCCTGGGCGAACCGGGCGAGCGAGCCGCCCAGTTCCCGCCGGCGCAGCATGATCGGCGTCGCGGGCAACGGACCGTCGGCGCGACGGACGGGCCCGGCGGCGGTCTGCGGTGTACGCGCCTCCAGTTGTTCGGCGAGGGCTCGCGGCGTCCTCAGCAGGAAGACGTCCCGTGGTGCGACCGGCAGTCCGAGGGCCCGGGCCCGGTTGATCACGGTGATGGCGAGGATGCTGTCCCCGCCCGCCATGAAGAAGTCGGTGTCGGCGTGCGCGTCGGAGCCGCGCAGCGTCTCACGGAAGACACCCACCAGTGCCGCGAGCGCGGAGCCGTTGAGCGCCTCGGGGAGGGAGTCGGTCCCGGCTTGCTCGGTCAGGGCCTTACGGTCCAGTTTTCCGTTGACCGTCAGCGGCAGCGCTTCGACCGATCGCACCAGGCCCGGCACCATGTGCGCGGGCAGTTTCGCGGTGAGAAGGCCGTTGAGGTCGCCGGGAACCCGGCCCACGACGTGCGCGACCAGATGATCGCCGCTCTCCGCCGCGGTGACGGCCACGTCGACCACGCCGTCGAGCTCCCTGATCGCGGACTCCACCTCGCCGAGCTCGATCCTGAATCCCTTGAGCTGGACCTGGTCGTCGGCGCGGCCCGCGAACTCCAGCTCGCCGTCCAGCGTGCGCCGGGCGAGGTCCCCCGTGTGGTACATGCGGGAGCCGTCGCCCGCGAACGGATCGGCCACGAACCTGCCCGCGGTGAGCCCCGGCCTGCCGAGGTAGCCGAGCGACACCTGATCGCCCGCCACGTAGATGGCACCCACGCGGCCGGGCGGCACCGGCCGGAGCCGGTCGTCGAGGAGATAGGTGTACAGGCCGGGGATCGGACCGCCGATCGGGCTGGCGCCGGCGACGAGGTCCCCGTCGGTGAGCACCCGGTGGGTGACGTGGACGGTGGTCTCGGTGATGCCGTACATGTTGACCAGCTCGGGCGAGCCCGTGCCGTACCGCTCGACCCAGCCGCGCAGCCGCGCGGGGTCCAGCGCCTCGCCGCCGAAGATGATCCGCCGCAGCGAGGAGGCGGGTTCGCCGGCATGCCGGTCCGCCTCGATGAACTGGTAGAACGCCGACGGGGTCTGGTTGAGCACGGTGACTCCGCGCTCCCGGACCAGACGGTGGAAGTCGACCGGGGAACGGGTGAGCGCGTAGTCCGGAACGAGCAGCTCCGCACCGTGCGCCAGCGCACCCCACAGCTCCCAGACGGCGAAGTCGAAGGAGTAGGAGTGGAACTGGACCCAGACGTCCCGGGGGCCGAAGTCCATGTCGGCCCGGGTGTTCGCGAGCAGCGCCACGACGGAGGCGTGCGGGACGACGACGCCCTTGGGCCGGCCGGTCGACCCGGATGTGTAGATCACGTACGCGGGGTCGTCCGGACCCGGTCCCGCGGACTCCGGAACCGGCCGGTCCGCAGGTGGCAGTTCGTCCCCGAGCACGAGCACGCGGGCCCCCACGCCCGCCCGGGTCAGCAGTTCCGTGAAGCGCTCGTACTGATCGCGGTCGACGAGAACGGCCTGCGGTGCGGCATCGGCCAGTATGTACACGAGCCGTTCGTCCGGATACGCCAGGTCAAGCGGTACGTACGCACCACCCGCGGTGACGATGGCGACCAGGGCGAGCACCTGTTCCAGGGAGCGTGGGACGGCGACGGCGACCCGTCCGCCCGGCCCGACGCCGGACTCGCGCAGCGCCTGGGCCAACTCGTCCTTCGCCGAGGCCAGTTCGCCGTACGTGAGTGAGCTGCTGCGACCGTCGAGGGCGCACTGGGTGACGGCGACGGCGGCCGGGTCGCGCAGTGCGGCGGCGTCGAACAGCGCGCCCAGCGTCGTCGGGGGTACTGGCGCGGGGCGCCGGTCGTCGGCCGGCAGCTCTGCCACCAGCGCGTCGGGCCGGGTGAGCAGGGTGGTCAGCGTACGGGTGAATGTGTGCAGGATCGCCGCGGCGCTCGCTTCCCGGAGCAGTGCGCCGTCGTAGATCAGGTTGAAGCGCGGCCGGCCGTCGTGTGCGCGTTCCACCACCAGCGTGAGCGGGTAGTGCGGAGCCCCCTCGTTCACGATGCCGGTGATGACCAGTTCGTCGGCGGGGCCGCGCAGAGCAGCCACGTCGGTCGCGACATCGAACACGACCAGGGTGTCGAAGCGGGCAGCGGCTCCCGTCAGCCGGCCGATCCTCGCCAGCGAGACGTGCTGGTGCGGCAGCACCGCGCTCTGGTGTTCCCGCACCGAGGCGAGCAGGCCCGAGGCCGTCGTCGTACCGGCCCACCGCGCACGTACGGGGATGGTGTTGATGAACAGGCCCACCATGTCGGCGATGCCGGGCACATCCGCGTCGCGCCCCGACACGGTCGAGCCGAACACGACGTCGTCGCTGTGCAGGATCCCGCCGAGCGTCACGGCCCAGGCGCTGTGCACCGCCACGCTCAGGGGGACGCCGGCCCCCCGGGCGGCCGTGTCGATGTCGTCAGCCGGTTCCACGGACGTGTCGGCGAACCGGTCGGACGGGGTGTGCCCCTCGGCGACCAGGGAGGGGCCGGGCAGACCTGCCAGCTGCTCGCGCCAGACGCGGTCGCTCTCGTCGTCGTCGCGTCCGGCGAGCCAGTGCACGTAGTCCGGGAAGCCCCCGGTCCGGTACGCGGTCCCGGGCCGGTGGTACTCGGCCAGCAGCGTACGGAGCATCGGCGGCACCGACCAGCCGTCGGCGATGATGTGGTGCACGGTCTGCACCAGCACGTTCCCGCCGGCACCGTCGCGAATGAGCGTGTAACGCATCAGCGGGCCGGTGGCCAGGTCGAACCCGGCGCGGCGGTCCTGCTCGGCGTGGTCGCGGATCCCGGCCTCGGTGATGCCGGGCCGGTCGAGCGTGGTGAAGGGGGCCTCGGCGCCACTCTCGAGTACGGAGACCACGCGGCCGTCGGCGAGGGCCACGAACCGGGCGGCGAGGTTCGGGTACAGCGTGAGCAGCCGGGTGGCCGCCGCCGCGAGCCGTTCGGCGTTCACCTCGCCGTCCAGTGTGAGCAGTTGCTGCTCCACATAGCTGCCCGCCGAGTCGTCGTCGAAGACCGAGTGGAAGTAGAGGCCCTCCTGCAACGGGGTCAACGGCAGGATGTCGCACAGCCCGGGGCCGTCCAGTGCGTCGACATCGGTCTGGGTGAGCGGCAGCGGGGCGAAGTCGCTGGGCGAGTGGCCGCCCTGTTCGAGCCCGGCCAGTCCGGTCAGCGCCTCCCTCAGGTACTCACCGATGACCGTGATGTCCTCGTCGGTGAACATGCCGTCGGGCCAGGAGATGGTGGCGGTCAGCCGGTACCCGCCGCCGGCGGCCGGTTCGGTGATGAGGTTGAACTCCAGGGCACGCGGAAGGCGCATCCTCGGGTCGCGCTTCTCGCCCAGCTGTCCCGTGGTGCCCGCGAGCTGCCAGTCGCCGGAGGCGTCCGAATCGAAGCGGCCCAGGTAGTTGAACAGCACCTGGGGGGCGGGCCCGTCGAACCGGGAGTCGCTCAGGTACCGCAGGGCACCGTAGGAGACTCCGTTGCTCGGTACGCGTGCGAGGTCCTCCTTGACCGCCTTCAGCGCGGCGGCCAGATACGCGGGCGAGGTGAACGAGGCGGCGGTGCCGGGGTCGACGGTCACGGGGAAGAGCGTGGTGAACCAGCCCACGGTCCGCGAGAGTTCCGGCTCGAAGCCGGCGGCGTCCGCGACGAAACGTCCTTCGCGTCCGTGGCCCTCCAGTTCGATGTGGGCGAACGTCTGGTCCTGACCGAGGTCACGGCGCCACCGGGCGAGGGCTACGGCGAGCGCGGTCAGGAGTACGTCGTTGACGCCCGCGTGGAACTTCGCGGGGATCTCGCCGAGCAGCGCCGACGTGATCCCGGGCGCGACGGAAACGGTCCGCTCCCGCTCGTGGGCCACCGTGTCCGCCCCGGACAGGGCGCGTCTGCCCAGGGGCCTGTCCACGCCCGGCAGGGGCCGCTCGAAGCAGGCGCGGTCCGCGTCGAAGTCAGTACGTCCGAGCAGTTCGGTCCAGCGCCGGAACGATGTGCCCACCGGGGGAAGTTCGACCGGTGCACCCGCCGCGGACTGCCGCCACGCCGTGGCGAGGTCCTCCATCAGGATGCGCCAGGAGACCCCGTCGACGACCACGTGGTGGATGACCACGACCAGTTGCCGGGCCTCGCGGCGCCAGACGGCGCGCAGCATGACGCCGTTGTCCGGATCGAGCCCGTCGGTGGCGAGCCGGACGCAGGAGTCCAGGGGCCGGCCGCTCTCCTGCCACCCTGCGACGGCTTCGTCCGCCTCCGGTATGTCGAAGCTCCAGCGCTCCCCGCGCACCAGCCTGGCCCGCAGCATGTCGTGCCGCCGGACCAGGGCGGTGAGGATCTCGTCGAGGGCTTCGGCGGTCAGGTCCGGCGGGGTGTTCAGCACCACCGACTGCACGAATCCGTCGACCGCGTCGGTGGTCCCACCGAGCCACTGGACGATGGGCGAGCCCACGACGGGCCCGGTCGCCACGTCGTCGTCCTCCATCGTGGACACGTCCTCGCGGCTCGCGACCGCGGCGAGGGCGCCGACGACACCATGGGCGAAGATCTGGCCTGCCGTGACGTGGAGACCGGCATCCCGCAGCGCGCTCAGCAGGGAGATCGCCAGGATGCTGTCCCCTCCGAGCCGGAAGAAGTCCTGGTCGACGCCGACCTCGTCGAGCCGCAGCACCGCGGCGACGGCCGCGCAGACCACACGCTCGTTCTCGGTGGCGGGCGCGAGTACCGGTCCGGCCGATGTCACGGGCTCCGGCAGCGCGGCGCGGTCGAGCTTGCCGTTGGCGGTGAGTGGGAACTCCTTCATCACGACCATGTGGGCGGGCACCATGTACTCCACCATGTGCGCGGCGGCCCACACCCTGACCTCGTCGGCGTGCAGGTCCTCGCGCCCGGCGGCCGGGATCACGTACCCCACGAGGTAGGTGCCGCCCGCCGTGTTCTTCCTGGCGACCACGCAGCTGTGGCGCACCCCGGGGTGCTCGGCGAGACCGGCTTCGACGTCCTCGATCTCCAGGCGCATCCCCCGGATCTTGATCTGGTTGTCGGCCCGCCCGAGGAAGTCCAGTGAGCCGTCCGGGGCGAACCGGGCGAGGTCACCGGTCCGGTACAGCCGGGATCCGTCGGCCGCGAACGGGTTCGCCACGAAACGGGATGCGGTCAGGGCGGGCGCGTTGACATATCCACGGCCCAGGAGGAAGCCGCCGACATACAGTTCGCCGCCGGCCCCGACCGGGACGGGGCGCAGCTCGTCGTCCAGTACGTACAGCTGGGTGTTGGGGTTGGCCTTGCCGATCGATGTCGACAGGCGTTCCGCCGCGCCCCGGTAGATGACGTGCGAGACGCCGATGGTCGTCTCGGCGGGGCCGTAACCGTGGTACATGGGAATGTCCAGGCGGGTACGGAAGCGCTCGTAGAGTTCGGGGGTCAGCACCTCGCCGCCGCACCACACATGGCGCAGGCTGTTCAGCCGCCCGGAGTCCCCCGCGATCTCCAGCAGGACGTCCAGCATGGAGGACACCAGGTACGTGAAGGTGACGCGCTGCTCGGCGATCACGCTCAGCAGGTGGTGCGGGTCGCGTTCACCGCCGGGCCGCAGGACCACCAGCCGGCCGCCGCACACCAGGGGCAGGAAGATCTCGTTGATGGAGATGTCGAAGGAGAGCGGTGCCTTGAACAGCGACGCGTCGTCGTGGCCGAAGTGCAGGATCTCGTCGACCTGCCACAACAGGCGCTCGGCTATCGCCTCGTGGCGGATCATCGCGCCCTTGGGCCGGCCGGTCGAGCCGGATGTGAAGATCACGTAGGCCAGGGCGGGCCCGGGAACGGCGACCTCGGGGCCGTCGGCGGGACGGGAGGCGAACCTCCAGTCACCGAGGTCGACGGCGACGGCCTCCGGCTCACCCGGTTCGTTCTCGCCCGAACCGTTGAGCTGGAGCACGGCCCGGGCGTCCTCGATGACGACGGCCCGGCGCGCGGCGGGCCACAGCGGATCGAGCGGGACGAACGCGCATCCCGCCTGGAGGACCCCGAGCAGCCCGATGACCATGTCGGCGCTGCGGCCCAGCGAGATTCCCACGACCTGCTCGGCGGTGAGTCCGCGTTCGATCAGGTGATGGGCCAACTGGCCGGCGTGCGCGGCTGCCTGCCGGTAGGTCAGCGAGCGGTGCTCGTCCACGATCGCGACGGCGTCCGGGCGTGTGCGTACCTGCTCGTGGAACATCTCCACGATGGTGGGGCGGACGCGGCCTGCCCCGGTGTCGTTCCACCGGGCCAGGGCCTCGATCCGTGCGGCGGCCCCGGAGGGGCCGATGGTCCCGAGGGGCCGGTCGGGGAAGTCGGCGAGGTCGTCCAGGGCCAGCTGAGCCTCGGCCCGGGAGACACCCTCGGGGACGGAGATGGTGCCTGCGTCCATATCGGTCTCCCAACCGGCCCCCGCGGTACCGCCGTTGCCGGCCCATCCGAGGACATCGGCGAACAGGGTGCCGGGGGTGAGGTCCATTCCCTCGGGGCTCCGTCCCGTCGCCCAGTAGGAGAGGCCGATGGCACACGCGGTGATGATGGTGCGATCACTGTGGTCACCGGTTCGCCGGCGCAGGCCGGCCAGGCCCTTTTCGGGAAGCAGTACGAGACGAGCGCCCGGTTCCATCATCGAAGACTCCGCTTCCCATCCGAGGTATTCAACTTAGCCTAGCCTAACTAAGGTTCACCTAACTACCTTCACGCCAGGCCTGCCACAAACGTGCGTACCGGCCCCCCAGAGCCACGAGTTCCTCGTGCGTCCCCTGCTCCACGACCCGCCCCGCGTCAAGCACGGCGATCCGATCGGCGGCCATCGCCTGCGTCAGCCGGTGCGCGACGAACAGCGTCGTCCGGCCCGCACACGCGGCCAGCACGCCCCGCTCCAGCTCTGCGGCGCCCTCACTGCCGGCCTCCGCCGTCGACTCGTCCAGCACCACGACCGGAGACCGGGCCAGCACCAGCCGCGCCAGGGCGATCTGGGCGACCTTGGTGACGTCCAGGCGCTCGCCGCCCTCGCCGACCAGGGTCCGCAGTCCGTCCGGCAGCGCCTCGGCCCACGCTCCCGCGCCGACCGTCCGCAACGCGTCCGTCAGCTCCGCGTCGGTCGCCTCCGGTGCGGCGAGCCGCAGATCGTCGGCGAGCGGACCGGAGAACACGTGCGTCTCCTGCGTCAGGATGCTCACCAGGGCCCGAGCCCCGGCCTCGTCAAGACCGGCGAGATCGTTCGGTCCGATCCGCACCGATCCGGCCTGCGGGATCCCGATGCCCGCGATCAGGGCGGCGAGCGTCGACTTCCCCGCGCCCGTGGCCCCCACCAGAGCGAGGGAACCGCCGGCGGGGATCGTCAGGCTGACGTCCCTGAGAACCGGGTCCTCGGCATCGGGATAGCTGAACGTCAGACCCTCCACCGTCACTTGGTACGGCGCCGAGTCGGCGGGCGCCACGTTGGTGTCGCCCACCAGGCGGTCCTCCGCGTCCTCCCCCAGCACGCCGACCAGCCGGGTCAGGCTCGCGCCCGACTTCTGCGCCTCGTCGAACGTGAACATGATGGCGCCGAGCGGAGTGAACAGCCGGTGGAACATCAGCGGAGCGGCCGAGACCTCACCGAGGGTGGCCGCGTCGCCCTCCAGCAGGGCGTAGCCGACCAGAAGGATCAGGACCAGTCCGATGAACTCGGCACGGTTCTCCCGGCCGACGAAGCGGCCGAAGAACCGGAACACCTCGATGCCGAGCTCCCGCACCCGCCACGACTCGCTCGTGACCTTTTCCCGGAACGCGCCCTCCAGGCGGTAGGCCCGGACCGTTTCGATTCCGTTCAGGCCGCTGATCAGCGCCTGGGCCCGGTCGGCCTGCGCGGCCCGCTGCTTGCGGTAGAGCGGTGCGGACCGGGGGAGGTACCAGCGCAGCGCGAGTGCGTACGCGGGGAGGGCTCCGGCGCCGGCCAGGCCGAGCCGCCAGTCCAGACCGAACATGCCGGCCGTCGCGATGGCGACGAGTACCCCCGCCGTGAACACGGTGGGAATGGCCGATCGGATGCCCCGGGACAGCACGGCCACGTCGTCGCCGACCCGGGACAGCACGTCTCCCCGGCCGACCTGCTCGATCCGCGCGCTGGGCATCCCGAGGACCGCACGGACGGCAGCTTCGCGCAGCCGGGCGAGCAGATCCGCGCCGAGCCGCCCGATCAGGTACGTCGACCCCGCGGTGGCCGCCGCCCCGAGCAGCGCGGCAGCCACCATCAGCGCCCCGATCCGGACGAGGAGCGACCGCGGTTCACCCTCGACCACCCCGTCGACCACCTGGCCGAGCAGGAGGACCGGGAGCACCTGGAGCGCCGCGCCGGCCACCGTGGTGATCACGGTGGCCGCCGTCAGCCACGGCACCTCGCGGCAGCGGGCCGTGATCCACCGGGTGGCCTCACCCCCGGTGGCGGTGCGCAGCGTCGCCGGGGCGGCGCGGGTGCCGGTGGTGCTCACACGCGGGCCGGGGCGAGCCGGCCGGTGGTTCGGGTGAATGTCACTGGTCGACCGACTTGACGAGTTCGTCGATCGCGTACGGCAGGGACAGCAAGGTGCCCTGGGAGATGGCCGCGCCGACCGCCGGTCCCTCGCTGTCGAGGAGATACGACACCCGGCCGTCCTTGACTGCCTTGAGGTTGCTGAACAGTTCGGACTTCTTCAGGGCTTCCTGGTCCGCCTTGTCGTTGATGACGAAGATGCGGTCGACGTCGACGAGGTCCATGCGCTCGGGCGAGAGCACCGTGTAGAACTTGCCGCCCGCGATCTTGTCGATCTCCGTCGCGCCCTTGTAGCCGATGCCCGTCACCAGGCGCCCGCGCACGTCGGTGGTGGTGAACGGTGCCACCGACTTCTCGTACCAGGACAGGGCGACGCCGGTCTGGGTCACGAACTCCGGGTGGGCCTTGGCGGCGGCGTCGAGCTGCTCCTGGATGCCCTTCACCATCGCGGTGCCCTCGTCCTCCTTGCCGAGCGCCTTGGCGATGTGGACCGCGTTGTCCTGCCACGGCGCGCTGAAGGGCTCCTTCTCGGCCTTGGTACGGCCGACCGTCGGGGCGATCTTCGAGAGCTTGTCGTACGCGGCCTGGTCGACCTCCGAGTAGACCGCGATGATCAGGTCGGGCCGAAGGGCGGCGATCTTCTCGTAGTTGGGGCCCGCGTCACCGTTCTTCATGATGACCTCGGGGCGCGCGTCCCCCCACTTGTCCTTCACCCAGGGCCACTGGGTGTTGATGTCGGGGGTCTTGCCCGCGGGGTTCGGGTACTGGTCGACCATGCCGACGGGCTTGATGCCGAACGCCAGGACGGTCTGGTCGTCCGTGTAACCGACCGAGACGACCCGCTCGGGCGCCTTGGTGATCTTCGTGGATCCGAACGCGTGCTCCACGGTGACCGGGAAGGCGCCGGCCGCGGCGGCGGGGGCCTTGTCGCTCGCCTTGTCCGCCTCGTCCGCCGAGTCGGAACCGCATCCCGCCAGCAGGCCGATACCGAGGGTCGCGGCGGACACCGTCGCCGCCAGCCGCTGCCAGGGCTTCGTGAGCATCGTTCTATGGAGGAGCATCCGGAATCCCTTGCTTTCGCACTGTCCACTGAGCCCCGTATAAGGGCAGCCAAACCTTACCGCGACCTAATGAGGGCAGCCTAGCCTAACCAGCGTATTCGCCTCGTCCGAAACCTAGTTGAGATGAACGTGGGTACGGCCGATCGGCACGATGAGGGGCCGGTCGCCGACCGGGTCATCGATCACCATGGCGCGCAGCCCGAAGGCGTCGTGCAGCAGTTCGGCGGTGATCACGTCGCGGGGGTGTCCCTGCGCCAGGATCGCCCCCTCACGCATGACGACGAGGTTGTCGCTGTACCGGGTGGCCAGGTTGAGGTCGTGCAGCACCATGACCACGGTGCAGCCCGACTCGTGGAGGTCGTCCACCAGGTCGAGCACGTCGATCGCGTGCGCCAGGTCCAGATAGGTGGTCGGCTCGTCCAGCAGCAGCAGATCGGTGCCCTGGGCCAGGGTCATCGATATCCAGACCCGCTGACGTTGTCCGCCGGACAGCGAGTCGACGGGGCGGTCCGCCAGTTCGGACACCCCGGTCATGGCCAGCGCCTTCTCGACGACGCCGGCGTCGTCCGACGACCACTGGCGCAGCCAGCTCTGGTGCGGATGGCGCCCCCTGGCGACCAGGTCGGCCACCGTCAGCCCTTCCGGGGCGACGGGTGCCTGGGGAAGCAGGCCGAGCTTCTTCGCCACGTCCCTGGTCCTCAGCGCGGCGATGTCCTCGCCGTCCAGTACGACCGCGCCCCCGGACGGCTTGAGCAGGCGGGTCAGGGTGCGCAACAGGGTGGACTTCCCACAGCCGTTGGGGCCGATGATCGTGGTGATCACGCCTGGCGGGATCGAGACGTCCAGCTCGTCGATGACGGTCCCGCCGCCGTATCCGACCGTGACACCTCTGGCCTCCAGCCGTGAGGTGCCCCCGGCCACCGACTCGACCTCGGTGATGGTGTGGTGAACGGCCACGGGCTGCCCTCTCTCCGAATGGTCCCACTCGTCTGTCGTCATCTGAGGTTCGCCCGCACCAGCAGGTACACCAGGAAGGGCCCGCCGATCGCGGCGGTGACCACCCCCACCGGAAGGCCGATGGGCAGCGCCGAGCGCGCCACCAGGTCGGATCCGGTCAGCAGCAGCGCGCCGGTCAGCCCGGAGGCCACCATCGGCGGTGTCGGACACCTCGCCAGACGCATCGCCACCTGCGGCGCCACCAGCGCGACGAAGGGGACCGGGCCGGCCGCGCTCACCGCGACCGCGGCCAGCAGAACCGCACACAGCAGCAGGACGGCCCGCACCCTCGTGTACCGGACGCCGAGGCCGGCGGCGACCTCGTCACCGAGGTGCATCGGCTTGAACTGGAACGCGACGCAGGCCACGACGGCGAGCAGGGCGAGCGAGCACCACGACGCCACCCGGACCTCGTCCCACGACCGGTTGTCCAGCGAGCCGACCAGCCACGCCTGGGCCCGGGCCACGTCCCTGATGTCCGCGGAGACCAGCAGCCATGTGGTGACCGCCTCCGTCATGGCGCTCACCGAAATGCCGATGAGGATGAGCCGGAAGCCGTCGATCCCCCGCCGCCACGCCAGGAAGTACACCAGCAGCCCCGCCCCGAGACCGCCGGCGAGCGCCGCCGCGGGGAGGCCGACGGAGCTGCCGACCGCCGCCGCGGCCCCGCCCGACACCGTCACCAGGAAGACCGCGACCATGCTCGCGCCCCCGGTGATCCCGAGCACGTCCGGGCTGGCCAGCGGATTGCGCGCGACGGACTGGGTGATCGCCCCGGACACCCCGAGCGCGATCCCCACGACCAGGCCGGCCAGCGCGCGAGGCATCCGCAGATCCATGATCACGAACTCGTCGACCTGCTCGCCCCGGCCGAGGACCGTGGCGATCACCCGGGAGAGGCCGATGGGGAAGTCCCCGGTACCGAGGGAGAGACAGAACACCAGGAAGGCAGCTGCCGCCAGTACCAGCGTGACCAGCACCAGCCAGGGTCGCCATACGAACGAGACCTGGCCGAACCGCACGCCCGGGGCCAACGAAGGCTTCGTCTCCGTCACGTTCATGCGCTCCTGAACTTTCCGCGCCACACCAGCGCCGCGAAGAACGGGGCGCCCAGGAGGGAGACGACGACACCCGCGTCCAACTCGCCCGGCCGCACCACCAGTCGGCCGACGATGTCGCAGACCAGGAGGACCACCGCGCCAAGAAGTCCCGCGTACGGCACCAGCCAGCGGTAGTCCGGTCCGGTCAGGTAGCGGGCCACGTGGGCGACCATGAGGCCGAGAAACGCGATGGGGCCGCACGCCGCCGTAGCCGCGCCCGCCAGCAAGGTGATGGCGATGATGCCGACCGTCCGGCTCAGCGCGATGTTCACGCCCAGCCCCCTGGCCACGTCGTCACCGAGGTTCAGCAGATTGAGGGAGGGCAGCATCATGAGCGCCGGCACCAGCCCGACCGCGACGAACCCGGTCACCGGCCAGATGACGTCGAAGCCGACGCCCGCCACGGAGCCCGCATTCCAGAATCGGAGCGCGTTCAGCGACTTCTGGTCCGAGAGCGCGACCGCGGTGGTCATGGCCGCGAGGAACACGGTGATCCCCTGGCCGGCCAGAGCGAGCGTCAGCGGATTGCCCGCGCCCCTGCCGATGCTCGCCAGCCCGAACACGACGACACCGGCGACCGCCGCCCCGACGAAGGCGAACCAGACGTACTGGAACGGGTCGGTGAACCCGAGGACGGCAATCACCGAAACGACCGCGAACGAGGCACCCGCATTCACACCCAGCAGACCCGTGTCCGCGATCGGGTTGCGGGTGTACCCCTGGATCAGCGAGCCGCCGACCCCCAGGGCGACGCCCGCCACGATGGCGAGCACCGTCCGTGGCACCCGCACGGTCCGCACGATGAGCCGGATCTCGGTGAGCCGCTGGTCGGATTCCGGCGCGGCGAACAGCCCGTGCCACACCTCGGCGGGACTCAGCGCCCGCGGCCCCACGGCCATCGACACCAATCCCGCGATCACGAGGATCACCAGGAGCGCGCCGAGACCCACAACCCGCTTACGGCGGGCCGTCGTTGTGCCCCGGGGCGCGGGACGCTCAACTGCAGTCGTGCTCATATCGGCGTACGTTATCCCTTTGATCCACTCGAACGACGCGGCGGTCCGGACCGTGACGGCCCTCTAGCGGGGCGTGGCGGCCGCTTCACCGACGACGGCTTCGGCGCCCCGGGCAAGCAGCGAGTCCAGGATCTCTCCGACCCGGATCGCGGTGTTGGACAGGAGCGCCGAGGTGATTCCGTGCGTGTGCTCGGTACCACCCTGGAGATAGATGCCGCAGCGCAGGCCGGAGTCGGTCGCGATGCGGTAGTCGCGCTCGACGCGGACCCGGCCCTGCTCGTCCCGCAGGCAACGCTCCCCGACATCGCCCAGGAGACCGAGCGGGTCGGCGGGGCTGTAGCCGGTGGCGAGCACCACCACGTCGGCGTCCAGAAGCGTTTCCTCGCCCGTGACGAGGGACCTCACGGTGGCGCGGACGCGGTCCGGCGTCTCCTTGACCTCCTCGAGCCTCGACACGTTGAGGAAGCGCAGACGCTCGGCTCCGAGCACCTTCTCCTGGTACATCTGGCGGTACAGGTCGTCGATCAGGTCGATGTCCACCACGGAGTAGTTGGTGTTGCCGTGGTAGTCCATCAGTCTGCGCTTGATGCCCTCGGGCGCGGCGAAGTACTCGTCCACCGCCCCGGGGTCGAAGATCTTGTTGGCGAAGCTGCTGTCGTCTGCGGGGCTGTAGCCGTACCGGGAGAAGACCGCGCAGACCTCGGCGCCGGGGAAGCGGCGGTGCAGATAGGCGACGTTCTCCGCGGCGCTCTGCCCGGCACCCACGACCACGAACCGCGAGGGCGAGGTGCCCTCCAACGTGTCGACCTTCGACAGCAGTTCGGAGTTGTGCCAGACACGGTCACCTCGCTCCACCCCCTCCGGCACGAGGGGACGCAGCCCGGTTCCTATGACGAGGTTGCGGGCGCGGTGAACGGTCAGCCCCTCCCCCGACCGGACCGTCACGTCCAGGTACTCCACCTCGCCGTCGCGGACCGCGGGCGTGATGCCGACGACCTCGTGGTCGTAGGAGACCATGTCGTCGACCTGCGCGGCGGCCCACTCGAAGTAGTCGTGGAACTCCACCCTCAGCGGGAAGAGGTTCTTGTGGTTGATGAAGTCGATCAGCCGTCCCTTGCTCTGCAGGTAGCAGAGGAAGCTGAACTCGCTGGACGGGTTCCGGAGCGTCACCAGGTCCTTGAGGAAGGAGACCTGCATGGTCGCGTCGTCGATGAGCATGCCGCGGTGCCAGCCGAATCGCGGCTGCTGCTCGAAGAAGTGGGCGCTGAACGCCTCCTGGGTCCCGCCGCGTGCGTTGTGCTCGTTGATCGCGATCGCCATGGCCACATTGGAGGGGCCGAAGCCGATGCCAATGAGGTCGTGGACCGGTGGTGCGTCGCCAGGGCGAACCTGTGACATGTCACTCCCATCGTGCGGGGAAGCCGCCTGTCAGGCGTGGGGAACGTGCGGGAGACGGGCACGCCGATGGAGTGACCCGATGAAACTTAGGTGAGCCTAAGCTAATCCTGCGACGCTGTCGATAGACCGGAATCAGCCACCCCAAGGCATGGGACCGGTCAACTGCAGCGCCGCCCCAGCCCGTTGCGTGATTAGGTTAGCCTTGCTTTACTGGCTGTCGCTCCATCCCTACGCTGAGGAGGAACCCCTATGCGGGTCGTCATGTTCGGTTACCAGACCTGGGGGCACCGCACCCTGCAAGCCCTCCTGGACTCCGAGCACGACGTGGTGCTGGTCGTGACCCACCCCAAGAGCGAACACGCCTACGAGAAGATCTGGAGCGACTCCGTCGCGGACCTCGCCGAGGAGCACGGAGTTCCGGTCCTGATCCGCAACCGCCCCGATGACGAGGAGCTGTTCGAGCGCCTCAAGGAGGCCGACCCGGACATCATCGTGGCCAACAACTGGCGGACCTGGATCCCCCCGCGCATCTTCGCCCTCCCCCGCCGCGGCACACTGAACATCCACGACTCGTTGTTGCCGAAGTACGCCGGCTTCTCGCCGCTGATCTGGGCGCTGATCAACGGTGAGCGCGAAGTGGGCGTCACCGCACACATGATGAACGACGAGCTCGACGCCGGCGACATCGTCCGGCAGGAAGCGGTCCCGGTCGGACCGGCGGACACCGCCACCGATCTCTTCCACAAGACCGTCGACCTCATCGCCCCGGTCACCACCGGCGCACTCGCCCTCATCGCGGACGGGCAGACGGAGTTCACCGAGCAGGACCGCTCGCAGGCCAGCTTCTTCCACAAGCGCTCCGCCGAGGACATCCGCATCGACTGGACCTGGCCGGCCCAGGACCTCGAACGCCTGGTGCGCGCCCAGTCGGAGCCCTACCCCAGCGCCTTCGCCTTCCACCGGGGCAAGCGCCTGGAGGTCCTCGCCGCCGTGGTCTCCCAGGGCCGCTACGGAGGAACGCCCGGCCGCATCTTCTACCGCGAGGGAGAGGGCGTGGTGATCGTCGCCGGCGCGGACGCCCGCACCGGCCGCAACCACGGCCTGGCCGTGACACGCGTGCGCACCGAGGACGGCCGGGAGATGCCGGCGACGGAGTACTTCACGTCCATGGGCGGGTACCTGACCAGCCGCCCATGAGGCACGGGGTCCCGCGGCCCCGGGCTCACGGGGCGGCCCCCCTTCTCCCAGCGGCCGGCGGAGCCCCCTCGCGCCCCACCTGTGGACCTCCGCCGGGCCGTCGGCCTCGAGCGGTGCGCCGCGGTGATCGGCCGGGTTCGCTCACTTGGCCAGTGCGACCCGGACCAGGGCGGCCGCCAGTCTCGGCAGGTCGTCGCCGGTGACCAGGCGCGCCAGTCCTTCGGGTGTCTTCGGCAGGTCCAGCCCGGCGGCGGCTTCACGGGCCCGGGTGTCGAACGCCGGGCGCAGCTCCGGCCACACACCCTGGGCCTCCCGGCTGAAGATGTCCGCGCCCACGGGCCCGATCCGGGGGAACTCCCGCAGCAGCCCGCGCACGCGCTCCGGGTCCCCGCCCGCTTCCTCGCGCAGTCGCCGCAGGTCCCCCCGGTACCGGTCGAGCAGGAATTCCGCGCCGTCTCCGAGCGCGGTGGCCGTGCTCTCGTCGTAACGGCGATAGTGTGCGCGCCCCAACGCGTCGACCCGGTCCTGCCAGGAGGCCTGCGCCATCGCCCGCGGCGTGCGCATTCCCGCTGCCGACAGCTCCCGGGCCGCGGCCACCGCGATGTCGGCCTTGATGCGTACCGACAGCAGGACGCACAGGGTCAGCAATCGGTACAGCGGCGAGGGGGTGTTCCGGAGCCGGATTCCGGCTTCCTCGGCATACGTGCGCCCGTGCTCCTCCAGCAGACGCTCGGCTTGCGCCGACCGGGACATGGGGCACCTCCCGTGGACTGCGCACGGCGGCGGGCCGGGTCGGCTCCGCCCACCGCGTGTCGCGGTTCGTCACCGTGCAGGGGCCGTGTGTCGCATCGCCGACCGGCCCTCAGTCTACTCGCCCGGATGCGATCACCCCCGGTGCGAGCCCGCTGCCCGACTGTGCGGGCCGAGTGCCCGGGTCACCCGAGCGCACGGCCCGATGGGCGTTCGCAGGGCGGCGGTGCCATGTTTCGGAAGCGGCCCGGTGGTAACCCGGTTGTACGGCGGTGTCCCACCACCGGTGCCGTCGCGGACCGTGTGCCGCTGGGCAGAGCCCTACCAGTACAAGGAGGAGAGCGACATGCCGGCAGGATCCAGCCGTAAGCGAGAGCGTCAGTACGAGCATGTGAAGGAGAGCGCCGAGGACCGCGGGGAGTCGACGAAGCGGGCGAAGGAGATCGCCGCCCGCACCGTCAACAAGGAACGCGCCCGCTCGGGTGAGGCGAAGACGTCGAGCAGGACTTCCACCCAGGACCCGAAGTCCGCTTCCCAGCGCGGCGGGGAGCGCTCGCACAAGGGCGCCCAGGGCCGCACCAGGGATCAGTTGTACGAAGAGGCCAAGAAGAAGAACATCGAGGGCCGCTCCTCGATGAACAAGGAGCAGCTCCGTAAAGCGGTGAGCAGCTGAACCACCGGCCGCCGTCGGCGTAGGGGCCGCCTGGGCCGAACACCTCGCCTCGCGGTCCTTCAGCCGGCGGCGCGCAGGACGGGCAGGAGTGCCTTCCGCGCGCACTGTCCGGTGGGTGAAACGCACCGGCTCGAGCAACCGAGGCACGTTTCACGGCCCCGCAGTGAACCGGGTCAGAACGCGACGTCCTCGGCTGCACGCAGGTGGGCGCCCATGTTGCGTTCCATCATCCGGAGCGCGGCCTGAGCGAGGTCCGGGTGGATGTGGGCCACCGCGTCCTGCGGGATCGTCAGGCGCATATGGCGGATGTGCGCGTCGAGAGCCGAGTAGAGAATGCACTGCTCCGTCACCTGGCCGCACAGGACGAGGTGGTCGGCTCCCAACTGCCGTAGCAGGTAGGGGAGAGGCGTCTCGTAGAAGATCGAGTGCCGGGCCTTGACCACGAAGAGCGACTTCTCGTCGGGCCTCAGCGGTTCGACGAGGTCCGGACGGGCACCCGCCATCGCCGCTTCGACGATCTCCCCGTGGTGGGAGCGCCAGTCCCCGAAGTTGTCGTTCGCATAGATCACCGGCGCCCCCGTCGCCCGGGCCGCCCGCAGCAGTGCCGCGATGGCAGGAACCGCCCGCTCTACCGAGGCCACGAGCCGCTCGGCGTCCTCGTGGTCATAGGGGTTGATCATGTCGACGACGATCAGCGCCTTGCGTGCCATGGTTCCCATGGTGACAGCGACCGCCCCCGGCGGCCTGCGCGGGACGCCCGTATGCCGCCTGTGCCGATGACCGCATCGGCGCCGCCGCATGTGACCGGGCCCGCGCCCGGCAAGGCTTCCATGGGCCCGGGCAGGACGTCGAGTACGCCGCCACCTCGTACGGCCATGTGCCCTGGCACGTGTGATTGGCCGGGCCCCTTCACGGGAAGGCGACCCGGATCCTGATGTCCCGCACGCTCGATCTCGCCGCTTCGGTGCGGCAGGCGATCGCGTCGATCGACGGCATGCACGTCAATGACGCCGCCGACTTCTGTGGGCCGGGTGCCGGGTCCGAGTTCGACCCGCTGCCGGTCGTCATCGACATCGACGGACTCGGGATCTCCGGATACCGCGCCGCCGACTGGCTGCGCGAACACCACCACATCGACGCGCACCTGATGGATCACCGCCGTATCAGTACCCAGCTCACCCATGCCGACGACGGCGACACGACGACGCGCCTCCTGACGGCGCTGCGTGACCTCGGCCGCCGGGCGTCCGAACTGCCGCGAGGGCCCGAGACGGCGGTGCCCACACCTGCCGGACTCCGGATGGAGCAGGTACGTCTGCCACGCGACGCCTACTTCTCGGCCACCGAGGACGTACCGGTGGAGCAGGCGGTCGGACGGATCGCCGCCGAAATGATCACGCCCTACCCGCCCGGCATCCCCGTGGTACTGCCCGGCGAGCAGTTGACCGAGCCTGTGGTGCGCTATCTGCGCACCGGCCTCGCCGCGGGCATGAACCTCCCCGACCCGGCGGACCCGGAGCTGAACACCGTACGTGTCTGCGCCGACGGGGACAGTGCGTGAGCAACCGGGACCGGGCCGGCCCGCGCTGATCGTCCGCGCAGCCGAGCTATCGCGATGTCAGCCACGCGTTCTGGACACGCACTCGGCCACCACGGCCCGCAGGCTGCCCGTCCGTTCGAGCACGCCCCGCTGGGTCCGCGCCCCGGTCCCCCGCTCCAACACGCGCGTGACGGCGTCCTCGGCCGCGGCGAAGTCGCCACTGTCCTCCAACGCGTCGCGAACATGCGCAAGCAGCGCGCCCATCACCTCGGACGCGGGCTCGGGACGCATGGTCGCGGGGTGAAGCAGGGGGCCCTCCAGGCCGGAGCGGCCGGCCTGCCAGGCGGCCATGCGCAGGAGACCCACCCCGACGGGGTCGGGCGGTTCCCCGGCACGCCAGCTGCGCGCCGCCGTCTCGACCAGACCCCGCACCAGCGAGGCGAGCAGCACGGCGTCCGCCGGATCCAGACACACGTCCGCGACTCTGACCTCGACGGTCGGATAGCGGTACGAGAGCCTTGCGTCGAAGTAGATCATTCCCTTGTCGCGCAGGACGCCCGTGTCGACGAGTGCCTGAACCTGCTCGTGGTAGCGACGCGAGGAGCCGAAGGTCTCGACCGGACCGGCCGAGGGCCAGCGCCCCCAGACCCTGCTCCGGTAGCTGTCGTAGGCAGTGTCCTGTCCCTGCCAGAAGGGTGAGTTGGCACTCAGCGCGAGCAGAACCGGAAGCCACGGACGTATACGGTCCAGCACTCCGACACCTTCCTCGTCCGAGTCCACGGAAACGTGTACGTGGCAGCCGCAGGTCAGCTGTTCCTGAGTGGTCAGGCCGAACCTCTCGGCCAGCCAGCGGTACCGCTCCCCTTGACCGATCGAGGGGCTGACAGGCAGCGGCGCGGTCGCGAGGGCGGCCACGTCCGCCCCCACCTGTGCGGCACTCGCCGCGGCCTCGGCCCGCCGACGCAGGATCTCCTCGGCGAGTTCGCTCATGTCACCGCACGGCTGAGTAGCGAACTCCAATTGCTGGAGGTGGAGTTCGGACTCGAAGGCCGAATCGCCCTCCGCGCGGCTCTCGGCACGGGCAAGCACCGCCGTCGACAGCGCCCGGGGCTCGCCGCTCTCCGTATCGACGAGGAGCAGTTCCTCCTCGACCCCCACCGTCCGCACCATCGCGTCCTCCCAGCCGCAATCCGTCGGGCGCGACCTGCCGTGCGGTCCTCGTACCGCACGTGCGCATGCCGTTGCGTCCGAGGCCCTTCGCGTCTCCGTTTCGGTTCCAAGCTTCCCGCACAACCCAGTCAGGGGCACCTCCCGGTCCCTTGCGCCACCTGCCCGGCAGGCCGTGCAGCGCCTCAGGCGCCGACAGGTGAGGCACGGTGCCACTCGGCGAGCAGACGTGCGCCCAGCCGGTCCTCCAGGAAGCCCGTCGCGCCGATGCCGAGCACGACGTCCGCCGCCAGGTGCGGCTCCTCGTCCAGCAGCCCGCGGATGACGTCATGGCGGACGATCTGTTCATGGACCGCGTCGGCTTCGACGTGCTCGGTGTAGAAGTGCTCCGCGGCCGGTCCCGCCTCCGCCCGCTTCATCGCGAGGGCCAGCCGCCGCGACGCGGGCGACGAAGTGATCTCCACCGCGGCGAAGTGTCCGACCAGCGCGCCACGCAGCCGGCGGTGCAGTCCGAAGAGGGACATCATGTTAACCAGGGCGAGCATCTCGGCATGGCCCTCGTCCACGTAGTGGCCGTACGACGTCTCCAGCCCCAGGTCCGCCATGAGGTCCGCGAACAGCCGCGCATGCACCCGTTCGGCCCGGCCGGCGCCGAACTCGTCGTACTCGACCGCGGCCATGCCCGCCTTGGCACGCCCGCTGAGACGGGGAAGCACCCAGGCGTGCGGGTCAGCTTCCTTCAAGTGGTAGAGGGAGCGCTGCACGGCATAGGCGCGGAGCTGCTCCAGCGTGCCGCTCTCCTGGAGAAAGTGCGAGACGCCCGTGCCCCGGACGGGCTCGACGAGCAACGCGTCGAGCGTTTCGGTCAGGTCCTCCTCCGGCGGGGCGTCACTGCGCAGAGCCGTCTCGAAACGCCTCTCCAGCGAGGCCCGTACCTCCAGAAGGGCCGGATCCCATTCGCGCGCCGGGTCCACGCCCGCAAAACCGCGGTAGTGGAGTTCGTAGCTCACGTACAGCGCCAGCTGCAGGTCGTCACCGTAGGGAGGCGCGTCGTCCGCCATGGCCGGTGAGGGCAGTGGGCCACTCCCGCGGAGGTAGGCGATGACCGCCTCCGAAAGATCACCACGCCCCTGCGGAAGCCGGGGTTCCTCTGTCCGACCAGCCATGATTCTCTCCTCGAACGCCTGCGTGAGCGGTACCGGACTGCGGGCAGCGGACTACTGCTGTGTCAGCAGTTGGGGCGGCGGGTCATTGAGCATCGTGTTGCTCCCTTTCATCTGCCGCAGTGGTTCCGGATGGCACGTGGAAACGAGGCTCAGCAGGCGCTGGTCCCTTGACGCCTGTGCCGCTCGAGCCGGCATCTCCCAGCAGAGCGAAGTGGCCGCCGCGCGGAGGTGCAGGCCCTGGAGTTCGCGGAGCAGGGTCACCCCGCGGTCGTCGGCACAGCCGCCCCAGGGCTCCGCGATCCTGTCCGTCCGCGTGTCCACCTCTGCCCTCCATCCGGCACCTGGACGGCCTGCTCCGCCCGACCGCTCCCGGATACCCCGGGTTCCGGACATCAGTCACCGGGTGCACGCGCCGACGCCGCCGACGACTGCGCCCCGGCTCCTACCACCATGGGCGCACAACGCCGATGCCGCTGTGGCGGGGGCGGCCGGACGGGCCTGGGGATCCGCGCCTCCACCGGGCCGGTGCGCGGCCCCGTTCCCCCACTCCGGCCTTACGCCGTCCGGGTGACGCGCGGTTGCGGGCGTGCCCTCGCGGCCACAGGCTGCCGGAGACCGACCGGGCGGGCCGTGCGAATGACCGCCGCCGCACGGGGAACCCAGAGGCTGCGGTCCCGGAGAAGCGGGGATCGGACGTATTCAGTACAGACAGGACGGACGAAACCGATGAGCGACCATGATGTGAGCAAGCGGAAGGTACTGGCCATCGTCACCAACTACGGCGTGGAGCAGGACGAGCTCGTCGTCCCCGTCGACCACCTGCGTGGATGGGGCGCCCAGGTCGATGTCGCGGCGGTGTCGACGGACGCCGTCGAGACCCTCGTCGGCGACAAGGAGCCCGGCAGGACGCTGCACCCCGATCTCACGCTGGACGACGTCGATCCGGCCGCCTACGACCTTCTGCTGGTGCCGGGCGGGACGTTGAACGCCGACACGCTGCGCATGCAGAGCTCAGCGGGCAGGATCGTGCGCGCGTTCACCGGAGCGGGGCGCCCCATCGCCGCCATCTGCCACGGGCCCTGGGTGCTGGTGGAGGCAGGTGCCGTCCCGGGCAAGCGGCTCACCTCCTATGCCTCGCTGCAGACCGACATCCGCAACGCGGGTGGCGACTGGACCGATCAGCCGGTCGTCACGGACGATTCGGGCGGCTGGACGCTCATCACCTCACGCAACCCGGGCGACCTGGAACCGTTCATCCGGGAGATCGACGCGGCGCTCGCCGTCCCGGGCCTGTCCGGCTCCTGATCCACGCGGCCACTCCCGGCGTGTCCCGCGATCGCACCGGTCCGGGCGCGCAGGAGTTCCGGAACGGCGATCCGGGCGCGTCACACGGGTTCGGGCACGAAGGGCAGGAACTCGTCCACGCCCGGCCGGATGACCCCGTAACTGCTCTCGGGCACCTCGTTCCACTCGCCGGGCAGCCCGCCCAGAGGCTCCGACACCACCATGCGGGTGCCCTCGGACACCTCCGTCAGGACATCCAGGTCCGGCTGCAGTGCCCGCACGGTGTCCGCACCCGTGCTGCAAAACAGTGACCTGGACGCCCGCAGGCTCGAATAGCGGAAGGCCCACAGCCGTTCACCGTCGGACACCGCCACCGTCATCTGGAGTGGATGCTCCACCCCCTGCTCGTGGCCCAGGCGTTCGATCAACCCGGCCATGCGTGCCACGGCACCCGGCACGTCCTGGTCGAGACCGAAGGTGATCGCCAGATAGAACATCACCTCCGAGTCGGTGGATCCCTCCAGGGCCGAGAACAAGGCAGGGTCCACGGCCAGGGAAAGGGTGCGCCTCAGGCGGTGGAAATCGGCGACGGCTCCGTTGTGCATCCACATCCAGCGGCCGCGGCGGAAGGGGTGGCAATTGGTCTGCTGGATCGCCGTCCCCGTGGACGCCCGGACATGTGCGAAGAACAGAGGCGACCGTACGTGGTCGGCGAGTTCCCGCAGATTCCGGTTGTTCCACGCGGGTCCGGTGTCCCGGATGATCGCCGGTGTGGCCCTTTCGGATCCGTACCATCCCACACCGAATCCGTCGCCGTTGGTCGTCTCGACGCCGAGACGCGAGTGCAGGCTCTGGTCGATGAGTGAGTGCTCCGGTTTGTAGAGGAGATCGCTCAGTACGACACTCGTGCCGGAGTAGGCCAGCCATCTGCACATGAGCGGTGCCCCTTCCCGATCCGGGCATGCAGAAACGCTCCCGCCGTCCCGGGGTCGTCTCTTCGACCCCGGTGAGGCCCGGGTGTCGTCGCTCTGTCCACGCTACCGACTCGGAGAAGCGGTCGCCCAACCTTCCGGCGGCCCGAGGGTGCCCCCTGTACGAGCGGAGCGGCCGGGAATCGGATCCGACTCGGCAGCAGCCGTCCGCCCGCGCCGTCCGGCGTGTCCCCACGGCGCGGGAATGCCGCGCGGGCAGAATTCCGTACTCTTCACGACTACGTGCGAGGATGCGGCGCTCTGTCGGCGTCGACAGGCCAGCGGTCGTCGGCCATATCGAATTCAACGAGCAATGCGGCGTGGACGGCCTCCACCCGGTCTCCTGCGGCGCCTGTCTGATGCCTTCCGACTTCGCGGTGGATGTGACGGAACCGGCGGTCGGAATACCTGCGGTTCTCCCGTCCGCTTTCCTCGCCGTCGCCTCCATGGTCATTGTCTCCGTGCATCTGCGTCAACGGGGCTCTCCGGACCAGGCCGTGCTGCGCCACCCCGGGGCCCTGGGGGACGACGCGGCAGTTTGACGACAGGACCTAGGACTGCGCCATCAGGTGTTGTTCCGCCGCGAGCACCGCATCGTGCACACCGGTTCTGCCCAGCAGCACGCACAGCGTGTAGGCGGCGTCGTCCAGTGCCTGCCGCGCCCGCATGTCGGACGGAGCCTCGATCAGCCGGGACTGGCAGCCACGGAACTCCGCCAGGACCTCAGCGGTCCGAGCGCGGCTCGGCATCAGTCCGATGCACGCCGCCCGGGGCGACACGGCACGAGCCGCCGCCACAGCGCGGTGCAGTGCCCGCTCCACCCGCGCGGGCATCGCGACGCCGCGTGCGTCGGCGGCCATGACGGCGGCCACCTCGGCCGACGTGACGCCCGCCGCCTTCGCCGCAGCGCCCAGCACCCGCCTGGCATCCCGGGCCGAGCACGGAGTTGCCGCCATCACCGTGCCGACCGCCCATGCGGCCTTGGGCTCGTCGATGGGGAGCTGCGTTTCGGGCGCGGCGGTCCTTCCGCCGGGCTCGGGGGTGCGGGGCATGCGGGCAGACATCATCAGGGCCATTTCTCGACGAAGCGATGGAGGAGCTCCGCGATGACCGAAAGGGGGGACATGCCGGTCTTCGCCCGCCCCCGTGTGCTCGTTTCCGAAACATGACACCCGGAGCAGAAGTGCGCCTGTGGACGAAGCCGCTCGGGTGACCGTCCCCGAGCAGTGACGCGGTACGGCGCTGCTACGGGCCCCGGCACGGGGAATGTGCGGTCCACGGGGCGCTGTCCGGGTGCGGTGGAGTCCCGGCCGTGCCCACAGTTGGAGCGGAGAGCGAACGGTCGGCCCAGCGCGCCGACGGTGCGATGCCGGGCCGTCGGGCGAGGGTGCGCCGCTCCTGCTCATCGGGCCGGGAAGGTGAGAGCCGGATCCGGTGCGGCGCTCGGCGCTCCCCGGGTGCGGCGCTCCGGCTGGTCGGCTCGCTCCGCACGCTCCGCGTGCGGGCGTCACGAGCGGGACCCACCGGCCCGGTGCGCGGGCAACGGGTCGCAGTCGGGACCCGGATGTCAGCTTCCCTCACCATGCAAGGAGTCTTCGATGCCGGCCCTCGGAACGACGATGCCGGTGACAGGTGCACCCTGCTGGGTGAGCCTGGTGACACCCGACCCACACATGGCCCGGTCCTTCTACGAGCGGGTGATGGGGTGGGAGTTCCGCGCCAGTTCTCTCGGACGCGACTTCGCGCTCGCCCTGGACGACGGCGAGCCCGTCGCGGGGATGGGCGACTGCCACGGCCGCGGCCTCGCCGCCCGTTGGACGCCGTACTTCGCCGTGGCCGACGCCGACGAGACTGCGGACCGCGTCCGGGAGCGCGGGGCCACACTCGCCGTCGGACCGGCGCGGCTGGGCGAAGGGCGTGCCGCCCTCGCGGCCGACCGCGACGGCGCCGTCTTCGGCTTCTGGGAGGGGCCGGCCCTGGCATGGACGGTGGGGCGGGGCAGCGCGCCCGCACGTCTGGACCTCATGACGCGTCACGCCTTTGAGGCAGCCATCTTCTACGCCGGGATCTTCGACTGGGCGAAGCCGGGCGGCGGCTGCACGGTGGACTACGCGCAGGAGCACGTCGTGATCCAGGTGTCCGGACACACCGTCGCCACCTTGCGGGGCGGCGGCGAGGAATCCGCCCCGGACCCGAGGATGCGGCCGAGGTGGGTGGTGGACTTCCGCGTGGCGGACAGCCGGGCGACCGCGGCGGCGGCCGATGCGGCGGGCGGCGAATCCTCGCCGGCCCCTCCCCCGCTCGGCTGCTCCGAGGACGCCTACATCATCCGTGATCCCGGCGGCGCGCTGTTCACCGTCTCGGGCCCCGGCGCGGCCTGACACCGGCCCGCTGAGGGGAGGAGCCGCGGGCCGCCCCGAGGTCTCAGTGACTGGTGAGTTCCCCGGAGAGCTTCCCGTGGAGGTCGGCGCTGGGGTCGTTCAGACCGATGATCTCGACGGTCTTGCCTCGTTGGGCGTACTTCGTCTCGATGGCGTCCAGGGCGGCCACCGAGGAGGCGTCCCAGATGTGGGCCGCCGAGAGGTCGACGACGACTCGGTGGGGGTCACCCGCGTAGTCGAACCGGCCGACGAGATCGTTGGAGGAGGCGAAGAAGAGTTCGCCGCTCACGGAGTACACCACCGCGGTGCCGTCGGGGTCGGTGATCCGGGTGACGTCGGCGACGTGGGCGACACGTCTCGCGAAGACGACCATCGCGGTGACGGTTCCGACGACGACGCCGATGGCGAGGTTGTGGGTGGCGACCACCACGGCCACGGTGATGGCCATGACGGCGATCTCCCCCACGGGCATCCGCTTGAGCGTCTTCGGCGCGATGGAGTGCCAGTCGAAGGTCGCGAACGACACCATGACCATGACGGCGACCAGCGCGGCCATGGGAATGTCGGACACCACCGGGCCGAAGACGATGCACAGCACCATCAGGAAGGAACCCGCGAGGAAGGTGGACAGCCGGGTGCGGGCGCCGGAGACCTTCACGTTGATCATCGTCTGGCCGATCATCGCGCAGCCCCCCATGCCGCCGAAGAAGCCGGTGACGATGTTGGCGATGCCCTGCCCGATGGACTCGCGGGTCTTGGAGGAGTGGGTGTCGGTGATGTCGTCGACCAGCTTCGCGGTCATCAGCGACTCCATGAGCCCGACCAGCGACATCGCGAACGCGTAGGGGGCGATCGTCGTCAGGGTGTCGAGGGTGAAGGGCACGTCCGGCAGGCCCGGCACCGGCAGCGAGGACGGCAGGTCCCCCTTGTCCCCCACGGTCGGCACGGCGATCCCCGCCGCGACCGTGATGACGGTGAGGACGACGATCGAGACCAGCGGAGCCGGGATCACCTTGGTGACCGTCGGGAAGAACACCATCAGGGCCAGGCCGCCGATGATCAGCGGGTACACGGCCCAGGGCACGTCATGCATCTCCGGCACCTGCGCCATGAAGATCAGGATCGCCAGGGCGTTGACGAAGCCGACCATCACGGAACGCGGGACGAAGCGCATGAGTTTCGCCACCCCCAGGGCGCCGAGCGCGACCTGGAAGACTCCGGCCAGGATCACGGCGGCGATCAGGTAGCCCAGGCCGTGCTCACGGTTCAGCGGCGCGATCACGAGAGCGACGGCGCCGGTGGCGGCCGAGATCATGGCGCGGCGGCCTCCCACGACCGAAATGACCACCGCCATGGTGAACGAGGCGAACAGGCCGATCGCCGGGTCGACACCCGCGATGATCGAGAACGAGATGGCCTCGGGGATCAGGGCGAGCCCGACGACCAGCCCGGCCAGGATCTCGGTCCGCCAGACTTTCGGGTCGGACAGCCAGTCGGGCTTCAGGCCGCGCAGAACAGCGGCAGGCGTCATGAGGGATGAAGACAAGGAGGTGGGTCACCTGTCGTGCTCGGGCAGACCCCGCCGACGGGCCGGGACATGCGGGAATGACGCGAAGGGGCCGGGCCGGCACCCCACGAACGGCCCCGACGGGCCGGAGTCCGAGGGGGGAGGGACGATGCGCGGGCACATGGCCGGGCAACGCACGTCCGGGGCGAACGTCACGGCGGGCAGGTGGTGGCGCTCAGCACCATGGGCTCGCGCACGCGCACTCCTGCAAGCATCGGATCGTCGCCGGGGGCGCCATCGGCCCCGGCAAGGGTGGGAACGGGGCAGCCGTACGGCCTCGCCGCCAGCAACTCTACCCTAACGTTAGAGTAGAGGTCGGCGGGTCCGCACACGAACGCGGCCGCTACGAGGAGAAGGGCCAGGGCCACGGGCGTGGACGACAGGCACATGCAGATCGGCGAGGTGGCCGCACGGACCGAACTGTCCCTGCGCACCATCCGCCATTACGAGGAGACGGGTCTCGTCGTCCCTTCCGCCCGCTCGCAGGGAGGCTTCCGGCTCTACACCGAGAGCGACGTCCAACGGCTCATGGTCATCCGCCGCATGAAGCCGCTCGGTTTCACCCTCGACCAGATGCGTGACCTGCTCGACGCGACGGACCGCCTCGACGCCGCCGACGAACTGGACGCCGGCGAACGCGACGGCCTGCTGGACCGGGTGCGCGTGTACGAACGGGCCGCCGCGGAACAGGTCACCCGGCTCCGCATCCAGCTCTCCCGGGCCGAGGACTTCGCCGGCACCCTGCGTGCGCGCCTGCCGCAGGACGCGTCGAGCTGACCTGCGCAACCGGCGCTCGCGGATCGCGGCCACGGGCTGCCGTGGGGAGCGTGTGCGGCGTACCTGGTGCCGGAGAACCGGGCAGGCACCGTGATGCCGTCAGCATCGAGCGGGCCGGTCAGGGGGTCGGGGGTGAGCCGCGCACCCTTCCAGATGGTCTGGGCTGCAAGGGTCGTCAACGCGATCTGGTGAACCTCGGTGGCGCGGCACATGGCGCGATTCGTTCCCGAGCAGCTGCTGGAGGAGCGCGTCGGGTGACGAGGCCAGGTGACTGGCTGCGTCGCGGCGGGTTCCGGTGCAGGCCCCGAGGCAGTGGTCAGCATGCTGAGCGCGGCCTTCGGGCAGAGGCTTCCCATGTGTCCGATGTCCGGTGCGGTGCCGTTCTCCGGGAGGCTGTGACCGTCGCACCCGAGCCGCCCATTTCTTCGAAGCGGGGTTGATCATGTTCAGCACCAGCAACTACCCGGTGTCGGCCGCCGCCGAAGCCCGTACGTTGACGGACCTGGACACCCGGTTGGTGGACTGCCGCGCCTGCCCGCGCCTCGTCGCCTGGCGGGAGGAGACCGCCGTCGCCAAACGTGCTGCTTTCCGTGACTGGGAGTACTGGGGGCGTCCCGTGCCCGGGTTCGGGCCGTCGGACGCCGCGCTCGTGATCACGGGACTGGCACCCGCCGCGCACGGAGCGAACCGGACCGGCCGGATGTTCACCGGTGATCCGTCCGGTGACCTGCTGTTCGCCACGCTCCACGAACTCAATCTGGCCTCCCGGCCGACGGCGACGCACCGGGACGACGGACTGGAGCTGCACGGGGTCCGGGTCACCGCGCCGGTGCACTGCGCACCGCCCGCCAATCTCCCCACGACCGGCGAGCGCGACACCTGCCGTCCCTGGTCGGCCCGGGAGTGGGAGCTGCTCCGGCCGACGGCACGCTCCGTCGTCGTGCTGGGCGGCTTCGGCTGGCAGGCTACGCTGCCGGCCCTGCGGCAGGCGGGCTGGAACGTGCCACGCCCGCGTCCGGCGTTCGGCCACGGCGCCAGGACGACGCTGGAGCCCACGGACGGGGCCACCGCCGCCTTGTCCGTTTTCGGCTGCTACCACGTGAGCCGGCGCAACGTGTCGACCGGCCGCCTCACCCCGGCCATGCTGCGCGAGGTGCTCGCCGAGGCCGCACGCACGGCGGGACTTCCCGTCGCACGGCCGGGGGCCGGCTGACCGGGCACCACGCCTCCTCCGCGGCCGGGTGACGGCCTCCGCGTGGTGACCGGCCGCCGCGCGCACCCCCGTGTGGCCGAGCGCTACCGGGTGTGCGGCGGCGGCAAGCGGGCACCTGGCCGATATTGGACTGACGCGGTCACGCAGTGCGCGCCCGCAACCCGGGAGAGGAGACGACCGCTGTGACAACCGCCGCATCGGAGAACCCCGGAGACGGAAAGAGAACGGCAGCGCCCGGGGATTCCGGACTCGGTACGGTCACCACGGCCGTGCCGGCGCGGCTGGACCGGCTGCCCTGGTCACGCTGGCACTGGATGATCGTCATCGGCCTCGGCACGGTGTGGATCCTCGACGGGCTGGAAGTGACGACGGTCGGCAACATCGCGAGCCGGCTGTCGGAGGAGGGCTCGGGACTGGCCATCACATCCGCCCAGGTCACCGGAATGGCGGCGGCCCTCTATGTGGCGGGAGCATGCGCGGGAGCGCTGTTCTTCGGCCGGCTCACCGACCGGTACGGCCGTAAGAAGCTGTTCATGGTGACGCTCGCGGTCTACCTCGCCGCGACCGCGATGACCGCCCTGTCCTTCAGCGCGTGGTGGTTCTTCCTCTTCCGCTTCCTCACCGGTTTCGGTATCGGTGGGGAGTACGCGGCCATCAACTCGGCGATCGACGAACTCATCCCCTCGAAGTACCGGGGCCGGGTCGATCTCATCATCAACGGAAGCTACTGGCTGGGCGCGGTCGGCGGGGCGCTGCTGTCGATCGTCATGCTGAACACGGACTACTTCCCGAAGGACCTGGGCTGGCGCCTCACCTTCGCCCTGGGCGTCGTCCTGGGTCTGGTGATCCTGCTCGTACGCCGGCACGTACCGGAGAGTCCGAGGTGGCAGTTCATCCACGGCCAAGGCGAGGAAGCCGACAAGCTCGTCGGTTCGGTCGAGCGGGAGATCGAGGAGCAGCGGCAGGAGAAGCTGCCGCCCCCGGCCGGTGAGATCACGATCCACCAGCGCAAGAGCATCGGTTTCGGGCTCATCGCGAAGACGGTCTTCCGTAGCTACCCCAAGCGTGCGGTGCTGGGGCTGTCCCTCTTCATCGGCCAGGCCTTCCTCTACAACGCCATCACCTTCGGCTTCGGCACGATCCTCACCACGTTCTACGACGTCCAGAGCGGTCAGACCGGTTACTACTTCGCGGTCATCGCGGCCGGCAACTTCTTCGGACCACTCGTGCTCGGCAAGCTGTTCGACACGGTCGGGCGGCGCATCATGATCGCCGGCACATACATCGTGCCGGGCATCCTGCTCTTCATCACGGCCTGGCTCTTCGACCGGGGTTCCCTCACCGCCACCACCCTGACCGCGTGCTGGTGCGTGGTGCTGTTCTTCGCCTCGGCCGGAGCGAGCAGCGCCTACCTGACCGTCTCCGAGGTCTTCCCGATGGAGACCAGGGCCATGGCCATCGCGTTCTTCTACGCAGTCGGTACGGCGGTCGGCGGGATCAGCGGCCCGCTCATCTTCGCCGACCTCACCGAGTCGGGCGTCCCCGGCGACACGGCCCTTGCCTTCTCCATCGGCGCCGGACTGATGTGCGCGGCAGGCATCGTCGCGGCTTTCCTCGCGGTCAACGCCGAGCAGCGCTCCCTGGAGGACATCGCGAGGCCGCTCTCCCAGACGGGGGAATGAAGCCGCTCTCCCGGACGGGGGTATCCGGTGGCCGCGGGTGACAGCGCGGCCACCATCAGCCGCACGGAGGGCTGAACGGAAGCAGCAGCCGCGCCCTGTGCGGCTGCTGCTTCCGGGAAAGCTCGCTCTTTCAGGGTGAGCTGCCCCGCATCTCTTCCCGCAGACGCCGGGCCGCCGCGGTCAGGCCTCGGGCGTGACGCGAGAGCGGCGAGACCGCCTTAGTGATTCCGTGCTGCGGAAACAGCTCCTTCTCGGCCCGCTTCACCTCGATGTCGGCGTCCGCCCCTGAGCTCGACATGGGGTTCACGCCACCACCTCCTTCACACCGGTGCTTCCCCTCCCGGTCCCCCCGCCGGGTCACGGCAGCGGCGTACCCCCGGTGGCGTTCATGATCTCCGCGGTAATGAAGCTCGCGTGCTCCGAGGCCAGGAACACGTAGGCGGGGGCCATCTCTGCCGGCTGGGCCGCCCTGCCCATCGGTGCCTGCTTCCCGAACTCCTCGGTGTCCGGCATGGTGGCCGGGATCAGCGGTGTCCACACCGGTCCCGGGGCAACGGCGTTGACGCGGATGCCCTTGTCGACCAGCATCTGCGCGAGCCCCTGGGTGAAGGTCACGATGGCGCCCTTGGTCATCGCGTAGTCGAGCAGGTGGGGGCTCGGCTTGTATGCCTGCACCGACGTCGTGTTGATGATGGATCCGCCGGGCGGAATGTGCGGCACCGCCATCTTGCACAGCCAGAACATGCCGTAGAGGTTCGTGCGGACGACGCGGTCGAACTGCTCCGTGGAGATGTCCTCGATGCCTTGGGGCTGGGACATCTGGTACGCCGCGTTGTTGACCAGAACATCGATCCGGCCGAACTCCGTCACGGCACGCTCGACGAGGCGACGGCACTGCTCCTCGTCCCGGATGTCGCACGGAACGACCAGCCCGCGTCGGCCCGCTTCCTCGACCAGGCGGCTCGTCTCCCCGGCGTCCTCCGCCTCCGCGGGCAGACAGGTGAACAGGATGTCCGCCCCCTCGCGGGCGAAAGCCAGTGCGACGGCCCGGCCGATTCCGGAGTCGCCGCCCGTCACGAGCGCGACCCGGTCCCGCAGCAGCCCGCTCCCCCGGTACGACTCCTCGCCGTGGTCGGGTTGCGGGTCCATGCGACCCGTTCGTCCCGGCGGCTCCTGTTCCTGCTGAGGAAAGTTTGGCTGCGGGTGCTTCGTCGTGGGGTCCTGCGGACTGTCACTCATGGGTGCCCTTCCCTCCGCGGCTCGCTGTCTTCCCAGCTTGCTCCGCGATGCTCGGAGTCGCGAACGCCGGAGACCCCTTGCCGCGGATGACCTGCTGGAACATGGGTCCTTGCGACACCGGGTATCCCGTGAGGCGCCGCACCACACCTGGAAGCGCCCCTCGGTGTTCATCGGCCTCAGAACGCGAACCATCGCCGTTCGTCCTGTCGGACGCGGCCGGCCTGCCGAGCGAACCGAGGCCTCCTTGCCGATCGTGAACGATCCCGGGCCACCTGCGGTGGCGGTCTCCCCTTCGGCGCCAATGACCCGTGCGGGCTGCCAGGCGACGGCCGTGCACGATCCCCGAAGCGTCGCGCCCCGCCCGTCACGCCCGGGCTCGTCAGGCGGGGCCGCCCGGCAGGACGGGGAGTGCGGCCAGGCGGCGGTGCAGGTAGCCGCCGCCCCAGGTCAGTTCGTCCAGCGGCACGGCCGGTGCCAGCCGGTGCCAGCGGCCGAGAAGTGCGGTCAGGGCCACCGTGAGCTCCAGCCGGGCCAGCGCCGATCCGGGGCAGTAGTGCGGGCCGAGCCCGAAGGTCAGATGGCGGCTCGCGGTGCTCCGGCCCGGGTCCAGGGTCCCCGGGTCGGCGTGGCAGCGCGGGTCGTGGTTGGCCGCCGCCACGGACAGCAGGACACCGCTGCCCGCCGGAATGACCGTGTCCCCGAACCGGACGTCCTCCATCGCCAGCCTCTTGGTGGTGAAGGGGCCGGGGGTGTCCCAGCGCAGCAACTCGTCCACCGCGCGCGGAATCCGCGACGGCTCGTCCCGCAGGGACCGCTGCACCTCCGGATGGCCCAGCAGCGCCACCACGCTCATGCCGATCGCCTGCACGGTGCTGTCGAAGCCCGCAAGCAGCAGCATCGCCAGGAGGGAGGCCACTTCGTCCTCGGTCGCACCACCCTGCTCGCGCCATGCGGCGACGACGCGGGAGACGACGTCGCTTCCCGGGGCAGTACCGCACTGGGCCATCCTGCGGCGCACGAAGACGTCGATGCGGGCGATGCTCTCCTCGACCGCGGCAGCCCGGTGTCCCGTCTTGTCCGCGAGGCACGCCACCGGCTCGTACAGGGCGGCCCGCTCCTCCTCCGCCACCTCGAAGACCTCGCACAGCGAACGGAAGGCGAAGGGGCGCGCGAACGCGTCCATCAGCTCCACCGGCCCTTCGCCACGTGCGGCGTCGGCGGCGTCGAGGAGTTCAGCGGCCGCTCGCTCGATCTGCTCGCGGTGGGCCGCCATGCGCGCCGGGGTCAGGGCCGGCGTCGCGAGGCGACGGATCCGCGTGTGGTCCGGCGGGTCGTAGTTGACCAGCGTCACGTCGAGTGCGCGTCGGCGCACGCCAGGGTCGGGAACGCGTCCGCCGCTCAAGGAGAGACGGGGGTCCAGGAGACCGGCCCGCACGTCGTCGGCCCGGGTCACCAGCCACGCCGGCCGGCCGGCCGGCGTCCTGACCCGGGCCACGGGGCAGGTCTCACGGATGCTCTCCAGCACCGGGGCCGGCCGGGCCAGGAAGCCGGCCCCGAGCGGCTGCGGCAGTTGCTGCCGCCCTGCCGGCGCGGGCCCACCGGCCGTGACGGTGTGTTCGGTGTCCATGGGGAGGCGTCCTCTCGCGGTCGCGGGGCGTGCGGCGGCGGCCACCGTAGGAACGGCCGGTTGCCCGCCGGTTCGCGCCCGGTGCGGTTCCGGTATGCCTCCGCCCCAGGCCGCCGACGGGCCGACGGACCGACCAGGGCGATTCACCGTGGGACAACCGGCGCCGAACCGGTGCCGAACCCGCCACTCCTAGCTTCCTGGCGGTCGGCGCAATGGCGCCGCTCTTCGTCCCGATCGCCCCCGTCGTATGGAGGACCATCATGGCCGAGAACGTCGAGCCCACCGAGACCCCCGCCGAGGACTCCCCCGAGGTGGTCGCGCACACCGAGTCGCCCATCGGCTGGTGCGGTGTGCACCAGGAGGTCGCCGAGGAGCCCGAGGTGATCGCGCACTCCGAGGAGGGCGAGGACACCCCGTGGTGCGGCGTCCACCAGGAGCCGCCTCGTCATCCACGACGACGGCCGAACCCCGAAGGAACCGGGGCATGGCCCGGCTGACCGCCTCGGTGGTGGCATCCGGCCTGGTCGTGGCC
>NZ_JBEXXX010000027.1:0-108154 GCF_040630635.1 Streptomyces sp. NPDC005761
ACAGGCAGCAGCGTGCCGGGGGCCGGCACTCAGCACATCAAGAACTCTGCACGTTCATCCGTACGCGGCTATGTGCGTTCACGTGTACGCCGACAGTCACCGGTGCCGATGCCGAACTCCCATACCCCGTGCCGTCCGACGCCGAGGGAGAAGCCGCGCTTCGCGCCCTTGTCCTGCTGGTTGACGATGGCGGAGGGTTTGCCCTCGTCGCCCCATTCGAATGCGCGTGGGGCCACCCACCCCTCGATGGTCATGCCGTCGGTGGGGATCTGCGTCTGGGACGCGGCGCGTGTGACCCAGGTGGAGTAGCCGTCGAACAGGAGGGCGCCGGAGAGGACGCCTTCCTCTTCGCGCTCGGTGCGCCAGAGGGGGGCGCTGTCCGGCTTGTCCACTGCGTCGTTGAAGACGTAGCTGATGGGGTCGGCGGCCTGGCTGATCTGCTCGGTGGTCGTGGTGCCCTTGCCTTCCGCGAAGTCCCAGTAAGCGGCCAGACCTTCCTGCGTGGGGTCGGGTGCCTTGTCGGTGCCGACGCGGACGTCGTCGAGGTTGATGTGGCCCCAGCCTCCGGTGGCCTTGTCGACGAGGGTGATGCGCAGTTGCTTGCCGAGGTGGGCGCGTGCGTCCCAGGTGACGCGGCGGTAGGCCTCGTCGTCGGTTCCGGTTGCCTTGTGGAGGACGGTGCCGTCGAGGGTGGTGAGGGCTGCGTACAGGTCGTTGTCGTTGCGGCCGCCGGAGACCAGGACGCTGACCATTCCGGTGCCGGTGAGGGTGAACGGCTCGGAGGTCACTGTTCCGGTGGGGGTGTCACTGCCGGACGCGAACCCCCACAGGTGGTGGGTGCCGGCTTGGTTGAAGCAGCAGCCCCAGCCCCAGCCGGGTTTGTCGGTGACCGCCCCGTCGAAGGCGGTTCCGGTCGTCGTCCAGCCCTTGAGGTCACCGGTCTCGAAGCCAGGATTCGACAGGGTGGTTTCGGCTGCGTCGGCGGTGTGCGTCATCAGGGGTGATGTCAGGCCGAGGCATATCGTGAGCGCGAGCAGCAGGCGCAGCAGGGCGCTTCTGCTGGATGTCGCGGATTTCGCTGGAGAGCGGGTTCGCATACGAACCTCCGGTGTGTGGGGTGAGGTGCGGGGGTGAGCATGCGCCGTCCGTGGACGCGACGAGGTCCATGAACAGCGAGTACTGGGCGTGCAGCTCTGAGGCGGGACAGGGGCGGTTTCGGCGAGGGCGGTGTGGCCATCGCCTCCGGTGGTCCAGGCGGCGGTCTTCCTGTACATCCGGTCACCGATGGGGACGGTGAGACCGAAGGCGGGGCTGGGTGCTGCTCGGTGCGCCTGCCGGTGGGAGCGGTCGGGCCTTGTTGCGATCAGAAGGCTTCTGAGCTGCTTGCGAAGGTGGCGGCGACGACAGTGATGCCGTTCCATGCCGTCGTGCCCGGTTCGGTGTGCTTGGGCGTCACCTGACGTAGCACCAATTCGGTTTAGGTCATGGGTCGGCATGGTTCGTGCGCGGCTGGCGCTAAAGCAAGAGCTAACGCACGCAGATTTTGCTTTCGTACCCCCCATCGCTCACAAAAGGGCCTATAAGGTCACCGTTATGTAGGTGAGATGTCCGGGGTGTTGACAGTGCATAACGGGAGGCGCAGTCTCGTCACACGTTGCTAATCCGATTTAGCCATAGGGGGCTGGTTCTCTGATGTCCGAGCGTCGCGTGACCATGGCCGACGTGGCCCGCAGGGCGGGCGTCTCGTCGACGACCGCGTCGTTCGCCCTGTCCGGCCGGACCGACATGCGCATCTCCGACGCCTCACGGGAGCGCGTCCTGGAGGCCGCCAGAGAGCTGGGTTACCGCCCGAATGTCACCGCGCGCAGCCTGCGGACGAAGTCCACGCAGACGATCGGTTTCGTGTCGGACCGGATCACCACGACCCCGTTCGCGGGCGACGTGATCCGCGGCGCCATGGAGGCCGCCCGGGAACGGGAGAACCTGCTGTTCATCACGGAGGCGAACGGCGACCGCGCCGCGGAGGCGTCGCTCGTTCACGCACTGCTGGACCGTCAGGTCGACGCGGTGATCTACGCTTCCATGTTCACTCGGTACGTGACCCCGCCGAAGGAGCTGTTCGGCCGCCGGGTGGTCCTGTTGAACTGTCTGGCCCCCGGATTCGACGCGCCCTCGGTCGTCCCGGACGAGTTCGAGGCCGGGCGGGACGCCGCCAGGGCTCTGCTCGCCGCCGGTCACTCCGAGGGGATCTGGGCGATCGGCGGCCACCAGGCCGTGCCGGCCACCCCTGAGGGGATCGTCGCCGGCAACGAGCGCATGCGAGGCCTGGAGGAAGTCCTCCGGGAAGGCGGCGCACGCCTGGACGGTGTCATCGAGTGCGACTGGGACACCCTCGACGGCTACCGCGAGGTGGCCGCCCTGCTGGCGGCGGGACACAGGCCCCGCGCCCTGGTGTGCCTGGCCGATCGGGTGTCGTTCGGCGCCTACCAGGCCCTGGGTGAGGCAGGTCTCTCCGTGCCCGGTGACGTATCGGTCATCTCGTTCGACGATCAGGACATCGCTTCCGTGCTGCGTCCGGCGCTCACCACGCTACGGCTCCCGCACTACGGGCTCGGGCACCTCGCAATGGATCTGATTCTCCGCCCGGGTCCGCTCGAAGCCGTCGTGCACCGGGTGCCCATGCCCCTGCAAAGCCGTGCCTCGCTCGGCGCACCCGTCAGCGGCTGACACACGGCGCCCAAGACAGTCGTCCCGTCACCCGCACCGATGACCGGGCGGGTGACGGGACGAGCACCAAGAACAGCGACCGTCGCAACCGGTCGCCGAGGGCGGGTCCTGCAAGACCCGTCTCAGTGAGATGGAGGAACCTCATGCTGTTCAGAACACGACGCCTCGCTGCTGCGAGTGTAGCCGTCACGGCGGCGACCGCGCTGGTCGCCGGGTGCACCTCAGGGGGCGGCGGCACGTCCGGTGCCAGCGGCGACACGCTGACCCTGTGGACGCACAACGCCGGCAACTCGGTGGAACTCGACGTCGTCAAGAAGATCATCAAGGACTTCAACGGCTCCCAGAACAAGTACAAGGTCAAGCTGCAGGCGTTTCCGCAGAGCGACTACAACAACTCGGTCGTGGCGGCTGCCTCCGCCCGCAAGCTGCCCTGCCTCCTCGACGTCGACGGCCCCAATGTGGCGAACTGGGCGTGGGGTGGCTACCTGGACCCGATCGACGTCACCGGCAGCGAAGTGCCCGTGCTCAGCCAACTGCCCAGCACCGTCGGACGCTACGACGACAAGCTCTACGCGTTCGGCTTCTACGACGTCTCGCTGGCCTTCTTCGCCCGCAAGTCGGTACTGGAAGAGCACGGCATCCGTGTCGCCACCATGGACAAGCCCTGGACGAAGGACGAGTTCGACGCGGCGCTCGCCAAGCTGAAGAAGAGCGGCACGTTCGAGTACCCGCTGGAGATGGGCACCGGCGGCACAGGCGAGTGGTGGTCGTACGGCTACTCCCCGCAGCTGCAGAGCTTCGGCGGGGACCTGATCGACCGTGGCGGCTACAAGAGCGCCTCCGGCACCCTCGACGGCAAGGCCGCCGTGGACTGGGCCACCTGGTTCCAGTCGCTGGTGGCCAAGGACTACATGGCGAAGAAGTCCGGAGCCGACCCCAACAAGGACTTCCTGGCGGGCAAGAGCGCCATCCAGTGGGACGGCAGCTGGAACGCGGCCAAGAACGCCGAGAAGCTCGGCGACGACCTGGCGATCATCCCGCCGGTGGACTTCGAGAACGGGCCGAAGATCGGCGGTGCGTCCTGGCAGTGGGCGATGAGTTCCACCTGCTCCAACAAGGCCGGGGCGCAGGAGTGGCTGAAGTTCTCCCGCCAGACGAAGTACTTCACCGAGTACGCCAAGGCCACCAGCACCATCCCGGCCACCGAGGCCGCCGCGGAGCAGATCGCCGATTACCAGCCGGGCGGCAAGTTCGAGGTGCTCGTCGAGTTCGCGCGCCAGTACGCGGTGGTGCGCCCGGCCACCCCGGCCTATCCCTACATCTCCACCGAGTTCGAGAAGGCGGCCAAGGACGTCCTGGCCGGCGCCGACCCGCAGAAGGCTCTCGGCCAGGCCGCGAAGGACATCGACAGCAACCTGAAGACGAACAACTACTACTCCAACTGACCCGCCCGGCCCGGCTCGGGCGCAGATCACGCCGTCCGAGCCGGGCCGACCCTCTGGAGATACCGTGCCCACCATGACCGCAGCCCGCAAGCGGCTGCGTCCGGTCCGGCGAACCCGAACGACCAACGCCCGTCGCCGTGAAAGCCTCACCGCCTTCGGCATGGCCACACCGGCCGTCGTGCTGCTGATCGTCTTCCTCGTCATACCGGTCGCTCTGGCCTTCGCTCTGGCGTTCACCGACGCGAGGCTCGTCTCGCCCACCCCGGCCCGCTTCGTGGGCCTGAGAAACTTCACCCTGCTCTTCCAGGACCCGACCTTCTACAGGTCCCTGCGCAACACGGCCTACTTCGCCGTCGTCGTCGTCCCGCTCCAGGGCGGGCTCGCCCTGGTCCTGGCCCTGCTGGTCAACGCCAAGGTACGGGGCGTCAACTTCTTCCGTACCGTCTATTTCCTGCCGGTTGTCACCTCGATGGTCGTCGTGTCCCTCCTGTGGACCTTCCTCTACCGGAAGGACGGTCTGGTCAACCACGTCATCTCCACGCTCACCCTCGGCCATGTCGAAGGCCCGGACTGGCTGGGGGACCCGGCCACCGCGATGCCCGCCATCATCCTGATGTCGGTGTGGCAGGGCGTCGGCTTCCACATGATCATCTGGTTGGCCGGCCTGCAGACCATCCCCGCCGAGCTGTACGAGGCCGCCGACCTCGACGGAGCGAACCGCTGGGACCGCTTCCGCCACGTCACCTGGCCAGGACTGCGCGCCACCCGCACGTTCGTGCTCGTCACCATCACGATCTCGGCCTTCAGCCTCTTCACCCAGATCAGGGTCATGACACAAGGCGGCCCTCTCGACTCCACCACCACCGTCGTCTACCAGGCGGTGCACACCGGCTACGACCAGCAGCAGACCGCCTACGCGGCGGCCATCTCGCTGATCTTCTTCGTGCTCGTACTGAGCGTGTCCCTCGTCCAGCGCTTCCTGACCCGGGAGAAGGACTGACATGACTGCCTTCCTCAAACGCCTCGGCGGTCACACCGGCCGCATCGCCCTGGCCCTGGTCTTCGCGCTTCCGCTCGTCTTCATGCTCGTCTCGTCGTTCAAGCCGGACGACCAGATCTTCGGCGACCTGGATTCCCTGCGTGCCTTCCTGCCCATGGGCGCCCTGTCGCTGGACAACTACACGGCCGTCTTCGACCGGGTTCCCGCGGCACGGTTCCTGCTGAACTCCGTCCTGATCTCCGCCAGCACGGTGGTGCTCGGCATCGTGATCAACAGCATGGCCGCCTTCGCCCTGTCCCGTATGCGGTGGCCCGGCCGCAAACTCGTCCTGACCGCGGTCATCGCCACCCTCATCGTGCCGTTCGAAACCTTCGCCCTGCCGCTGGTGTGGTGGGTCAACCAGCTACCGCTACTGAGCGTCAACGGCTTCCACCTCCAGTGGAGCACCGGCTGGATGGACACCTACCAGGTGCAGATCCTGCCGTTCGTCGCCAACGCCTTCTCGGTCTTCTTCTTCCACCAGTACTTCCAGAGCATCCCCAGGGAGCTGGACGAGGCAGCCATCGTGGACGGCGCCGGCTGGTTCACCATCTACCGCCGCATCGTCATGCCGCTGTCCGGACCTGCCGTCGCCACCGTCGCGATCCTGACCTTCCTCCCGGCCTGGAACTCCTACCTCTGGCCGCTGATGGTGGTGCAGAGCGAGGAACTGCGGCCGGTGATGGTGGGCATCTCCTACTTCTTCCAGCTGAACGTCGGATGGGGCCAGATCATGGCGTACTCCTCCATGATCACCGTGCCGATCCTGACTCTCTTCCTGGCGTTCCAGCGCTCCTTCGTCAACAGCATCGCCTCCAGCGGCGTCAAGGGCTGACCCCGCGCAGCGGCAGCACCACCGCTCGTTTGCACCTCGCCCCTTGTGACGCCCCCTGTGCTCCGCGCACCGTGAGAAAGGCCCCGTGTGTCCACGTCGCCTGTCGACCCCCACCTCCCGGCCGTCCATCTGAGGCCGCCCCGCAACTGGATCAACGACCCCAACGGGCTGGTCTTCCACGACGGCCACTACCACGTGTTCTTCCAGTACAACCCGCACGGCCCGCAGCACTCCAACGTGCACTGGGGCCACTTCCGCAGCCCCGACCTGATCAACTGGGAGCCGCTCCCCGTCGCCCTCACCCCCACCCCCGGCGGCTACGACGCCGACGGCTGCTACTCGGGCAACGCCGTCTCCCTCGACCACCGCATGGTGGCCTTCTACTCCGCCCACCGCAACGACCGCTGGTGGCAGCCGATCACCACCGCGGAGTCGTCCGACAACGGCACCACCTGGACCAAACGTCCGGAACTGCTGATCCCTGAACCGCCCGCCGGCACCACCATGTACCGGGACCCCTACGTCTGGCAGCAGGACGAGCGCTGGCGGATGCTCGTCGGCTCAGCCCTCGACGACGGCCGTGCCGCTGTGCTGCTGTACGAGTCCGACGACCTGGAACGCTGGACGTACGTCGGCCTCTTCCACACCAGCGACACCGGGTCCGATGCCGGCCCGATCGGCTGGGAGTGTCCCCAGTACGCGACCTTCGGCGACCGGAGTATCCTGATCGTCAGCGACTGGACCCCGCAGAACGGCCCCAGCCACACCACCGTCCACACCGGCCACGAGAAGGACGGCCGCTTCACACCGGCTGCCTCCCCCGCGCCGCTGGACCACGGCCCCGACATCTACGCTCCCGCCCTGCTGAAGGCCCCAGGGGAAGACCGATGGCTGATGTGGGGCTGGGCCTGGGAGGCCCGCGACGACGGCTGGGCGCACGAAGCCGGCTGGGCAGGCGTACTCACCCTTCCTCGCGAAGTGAGCCTGACGGCCGACGGCACGGTCGCCCAACGCCCTGCCCGCGAACTGCTGGCCCTGCGTGGCGCGCGTGTGCTGCACCGCACCGGACACGTCACGCAGGCCGAGCCGACCGAACTCGGTGAGGTGAGCCCTACCTTCGATCTGACCGCCGCACTCGTTCCCGACCCCACAGGTACGAGCGGGCTGCGACTGATCACCTCCGCCGACGGCTCGGAATACCTCGACATCCGTCTCGATCCCGCGGTCGGGCAACTCACCGTCGACCGCAGTCACGCGTCGCTCGACACACGAGCCCGGGGAGGCTCGTACACACTGCCCTTCCCCGCCATGCAGCGCACCGGCAGTCCCGTCGAACTCCGCGTGATCGTGGACCGCTCGATAGCCGAGATCTACCTGGCCGACGAACAAGTCCTCACCCTGCGGTTCTATCCACTCGGTGAAGGGCCGTGGCGGCTCCAAGCTCGTACGACGGGCACCCTGCGCAGTGAATTCGCGGTCGAAGCCTGGGACCTCACCCAGGCGGACGCCCTGAGAGCCCCGACCTTTACGGCCCGGGGATGGGCGCCGACCGGCTGATTCCCTGCCTGACAGGGCGGTATCCGCCGTCCCTCAGTGCTGCGACAGTCACAACGAGGATCGTCGACGTACGGGGTCCGGACAGGCATGCGCGAGCCGGCCCGCACCGTCTCCGTCCTCCTGCGCCTACGAAGCAGTGAGTTCTCCCGATCCTCGGACGATCAGCCGGGTGGGGACGGTGATGGTGCGGGCGCGGGAACGGTCGCCGTCCAGGCGTGCCAGGGCGGTCTCCGCTGCCTTCCGGCCGATCTCTTCGGAGTCCTGGGCCATTGTGGATGCTGAGGTCTCGGGCCACCTGGGCGACGGGACGCCCGGAGAGCTGTACTTACAGATGTCTCCTCGCGGAGTCCGCCGCCCACCCGTCCAGTCAGCCGCTGCGTCGGCGAGCGCGCAGCGCTGCCCAGTGGCGTAGGCGTTCGCTGATCTGGGCTTCGTAGCCGTTGCGGGTGGGCTGGTAGTACGTCTCGTGGTCCATGCCGTCGGGGAAGTAGTCGGCGCCCGAGGTAGTCCGTGCCGTAGCCGAGGTCCTTCATCAGCCGGGTCGGGGCGTTGAGGATGTGGGCGGGCGGCATGAGTGAGCCGGTGCGGCGGGCGGACCGGTGGGCCGCGTTGAAGCCGCGATAGACGGCGATGGACTTGGGGGCCGTGGCGAGGTAGACGACGGCCTGGGCGATCGCCAACTCGCCCTCGGGGGAGCCGAGTCGCTCGTACATGTCCCAGGCGGCGAGGGCCTGTTGGATGGCGTGCGGGTCGGCGACGCCGATGTCTTCGACTCCGAAGCGGACCAGGCGGCGGGCGACGAACAGCGGGTCCTCGCCACCGTCGAGCATGCGGGCGAGCCAGTACAGGGCCGCGTCCGGGTCGGAGCCACGCATCGACTTGTGGAGCGCGGAGATCAGGTTGTAGTGGCCCTCCTGCGCCTTGTCGTACAGCGGGGCGCGCTGCTGGATGTGGTGGGCGAGCGCGGCGGTGTCCAGGGGGTGCCGGGGTCCGGGAGTGCCTGGAGCTGTTCGGCCATGTTGAGGAGGTAGCGGCCGTCGCCGTCGGTCATGGCGATCAGGGCGCGGCGGGCGTCGTCGTCCAGCGGCAGCCGGTGGCCGCTGAGGTCCTCGGCACGGTCGAGGAGTGTGGACAGGGCGGCTTCGTCGAGGCGTTTGAGGACGAGGACCTGGGTGCGGGAGAGGAGGGCGCCGTTGAGTTCGAAGCTGGGGTTCTCCGTGGTGGCGCCGACCAGGGTGATCGTGCCGTCCTCGACGTAGGGCAGGAAGCTGTCCTGCTGGGCGCGGTTGAAGCGGTGGATCTCGTCGACGAACAGCAGGGTGCCCTGGCCGATGGTGCGCCGGCTGCGGGCGGCGGAGAAGACCTTGCGCAGGTCGGCCACGCCGGAGAAGGTGGCCGACACTGGTTCGAAGGCCAGGTTGCTGCCGTCCGCGAGGAGGCGGGCGATGGTCGTTTTCCCAACGCCGGGCGGGCCCCACAGGATGGCGGAGCCAAGGCGCTGCGACGCGACCATGCGACCCAGCGGGGCGTCCGGGGCCAGGAGGTGGTCCTGCCCGACGACGTCTTCCAGTCGGGTGGGACGCATGCGGTCGGCGAGTGGCCGGGCCGGCTCTTCGTCGAAGAGCGGCAATGTCGCTTCGGTGGGTTCCATCGGTCTCTCGGATTGCAGGCAGCGGTGGGCGGGCGGAGGTGTGTGGGTGTGGCGAGCCTTGCACGGGGCACTGACAGGCGCGGGCTCAGCAGCTCGTGGGCGCGCTTGCGGTGATCATCAGGTACGGGGCCGGGGGCGGTCGCGTTGCGGCAGCCGCTCGACGGCCAGATCGTAGGAATCCTCGACTGCGTCGGTGACCAGCCGCTCAGTGATACCGGGGCCCGGTCCGAGCGAGATCCAGTGCCGTTTGTCGAGGTAGCGGCCCGGTGTGATCGAGGCATGGCCGTGCACATGCGCGCGGGCGTGTTCGGGTTCGCACTTGACCGTGATGATCTGCTCGTCCGGGTCGTCGGTGACGATCAGGAACACCTTGCCCGCGACCTTGTACACGTCCAGGTGCTTGGTGAACGGGTAACCGTGGTCCGTCCCGGGCAGCGCGAGGGCCGCGCGGCGGGCGGTGTCCTGGAGCCGGTCACCGGCCGCGCTCACCGGGCCGCCCGCATGAGGATGCCGTAGGTGTGCGGGTCGACAGGCCGCTCCGCCTCGGGCAGGCGGGCGACCACGAGCCGGTAGGAGTCGGTGACGAGCTCCCTGACGAGCTCGTTGTCGACGCCTTCTCCGCTCTCCAGGGTGATCCAGTGCTTCTTGTTCATGTGGTAGCCGGGGGCGATGTGGCTGTACTGCTCCCGCAGGGCGTGGGCCTCGCCGGGGTCCGCCTTGAGGATCACGACGGGACGCCCCGGGACCTCGGTCATCAGCATGAACACCTTGCCGCGCACCTTGAAGACCTCCCAGTCGTCGCCGAAGGGATGCTCCAGCCGGGCTCCGGGAAGCCCCTCGGCGCACTCGGCGGCAGTCTTGTGCAGGGTCGTTCCGTTCATGAACGTTTCCTTCCTCAGGTGAGCGCGGGCTGGGCACCCCATGACGCGAATGGCGCGCCGAGCGGTTGTGGCGGCACCACCTCCCACTCTCTCCCCGAAACCGACATAAGGTGCAGTAGGCTGCGGACACGTGATGGTCGACAAGCGACACCCCAGCCCGAGCGGCCAGGCGGGACCGTCCGCGGTCCCGTTGTACGGTTTCCAGCCCCCGGTCGGCACCCCGTACGGCCTTGAAGTGAGCACCGTCGAAGATTTCTTCGTCCAGCACGACGACTGGCCGTGGAACCCGCCCCGTCCGGGCCGCGCCACCTTCCACTACCTCATCGCCGTCGCCGAGGGCGAGTTGCGGCACGACGTCGACCACCTCACGCGGACCGTCACCCCCGGCCAGTGGCTGTGGGTGCGCCCGGGGCACGCGCTGTGCTGGCATCCGCCCGGCACCGCCCGCGGCCCGTTCATCCTGTTCGAACCGGATGTACTGCGGCCCGACATCGCCCGCCTGCTGGCCCCGCTCACCGCACATGAGGCTCCTGCCGTGCTGAGCCCGCACCCCGACGATGCCGCCTGGCTCCAGCAGACGGCACTCCAGCTTCTGGACGAACACCGCGCACTGGGGCGCCGGCCCCTCGGTGTTCATCACGCCCTGCGGCGCAGCCTGCTCGAATCGCTGCTGCTGCGCCTGGCCAACGCCCCTGGGGTCACCCCCGCCGGCACGAGTGCCGGCGCGAGCCGTGGTGACACCTACAGAGGGTTCACGGACGCCCTGGAGGTGCACTTCCGCGAACTGCACCGGGCCGCGGATTACGCGGAGTTGCTCGGCTGCTCGGTCCGTACTCTCAGCCGTGCCGCGCGGGGGGCCACGGGGAAGGGGGTGCGTGAGCTCATCGACGAGCGGCGCCTGCTCGAAGCGCGGCGCCTGCTGGGAAGCGCCCGGTGGGATGCCCGGTCCGTGGCCGACCACCTCGGCTTCACCGACCCCGCGAACTTCGGCCGGTTCTTCCGCGACCGCACCGGTCTCACCCCGGGCGCCTTCGCGGCCCGCGAAGTGACCGACGTATGAGGGAGACGCGGCGCGGTCTCGGCTGCCCGGGTCTCAGTCGTCCAGGACGACGACGTGCTTGCCCGGCGTGGCGCCGGACTCGAGGTCGGCCTGGGCGTCACGGACCTGTTCCAGGCCGTGGTAGACCTTCGCGACCGGGACGTTGAGGCGTCCTTCGGCGATGGCCTGGAGCTGGTGGGCGAAGACGTCGGCCGGGAGGTCGGCGGCCTGACCGCCGTAGGAGGTCAGCCGCACCCCGCCCGGGATCATGAACGGGCTGAAGTCGGGGATCGCCCACTGGCCCGCCAGGGCTCCGGTGAAGCACACGGTGCCGTGACGACGGACGGTGCGGAAGGTGTCGGCGAGGACCGAGCAGCCCACCAGTTCCAGTGCGGCGTCGACACCGTCCGGCATCAGCTCGCGCACCTGGCCGGCAAGGGTGCCGTTGTCGACGAGGGGATGGTCGACGCCCGCGGCCCGTAGTTCCCCGGCCCTGTCCGGGCTGCGGGTGGTGGACAGCACGGTCGCTCCGAGGTCCTTCGCGATCGTGGCCGCGCTCAGCCCGACCGTGGAGGTGCCGCCGCGGATGAGTAGCGTCTGCCCGGCCTTGAGGTCCAGGCCGTGGGTCAGCGATCCGTAGGCGGTCTGGAACATCTCCGGCAGTGCGCCGACCACGTCCCACGGCAGGCCGGTCTCGCACGGGATGACCTGCTGCGCGGGAACGGTGACGTACTGGGCGTACGCGCCGTCGTACGAGCGGCCCATGCCGCCCATCATCGTGGCCACCTGCTGGCCCGGCCGCAGCCCGCTGTCCTCGTCGGCCTCCTCAATGACGCCGACACCCTCGATGCCGGGGATGCGCGGGTAGGTGACCTCCGCGTCCGACTCGCCTTTGCGGGTGATGACTTCGGACTCGTTGACGCCGAACGCCTTTACCCTGATCCGCACCCAGCCGGGCTTGCGGACGGGCACCGGCACGTCCCTGATCTGAAGTGCGTCCAGGCCGCCGGGGCGGCTGACGACGACGGCCCGCATGGTCGCCGGTGCGGCGCCGTCGGCTGCTGCTGTCGGTTGGCTCATGGCGAGTTCCTCACTCTGTGCACCCTCCTGATGCGCTGTTCCGTATCGCCCGCCGGCCGTCAGGGGCGTTCGATGCCTTCCCACAGGTCGAGGACCTGCTGGTAGTGGGCGGTGCCCTCGAAGGGGGAGTTGCCGACGGTTTCCGAGGTGGGCTTGTCCGTGACGGCGGGCCACAGGCGGGAGTGCTCGCCGGTGGCGAAGTCGAGGACGATGTCGCGGATACGGATGTCCCGCTCGGCCTGCTCCGCGCTGCGGTCCGGCTGTTCCTGGCCGACCAGGGCGTGCATCTCGGTGCCGTGCACGGCGGGCGCGCCTTCGGCGGGGCCGATCAGGAGGAGGTGGGCGTTGCCGCCGGCGGCGGCGTGGGCCAGGGCGCCGCGTGCGGCGGGGATCGCGAAGAGGTAGTCCGCCATGACGGCGGCGCGGACCTCGGCCGGCGTACGGCCGCCCTGGTCGTGGACAGCGACGATCTTCTTGGCGCGGGAGCGGGAAATGCGCCACCCCGCGACCTCGTCGACGACGCGGTCGATGGTGCCCGGGTCGAACCGGTCGAGGTCGTTCGCCACCCACCAGCCCATGTCGTCGCTGGCCATGCTCAGCAGCACGTCGACGTTCCGGTGCGCGCCCGAGGCGAGGACGTCCATGGGGTGGGCGTGCACCACCGCACCGGGCTGCCCGATGTCAAGGACGACGCCGGTGGCCTTGTTGTCCACCCCGCCGCGTTCTCCGAGGTCCGTCGGGGCGACCTTGCGCAGGGCGTCCCTCAGGGAGAGCGGGTCGAGGTCGAGCAGCTTCTCCGGGTTGTCCGCGACACCGAGTTCGGTGACGAACCGCTCCGCGAGTTCCTCGGCCCACCAGGCCGGGATGGAGCGAGCGGGCCCGCCGGAGAACCCGGCCAGGCGTCGGTACAGGCCGTCGGCCGAGGAGGCGCCGAGCAGTCCGAAGGAGGAGTAGGCGCCGCCGCTGTGACCGTAGACGGTGACATTGTCGGGGTCTCCGCCGAAGTGGGCGATGTTTCGCTGGATCCAGGTGAGCGAGGCGATGATGTCCTGGAGGAAGAGGTTGCTGGCCTCGGCGAGCTTCCCGCCGTACTGCGAGAGCGAGAGCGGGCCCAGGGCGCCGAGTCGGTAGTTGATCGACACGCCCACCACGCGCCCCGTCGCGGCGAGACCGGCGGCGTTCGAGGTGATCTGCGTGTTCGCGCCGTACTCGAATCCGCCGCCGTGGATGTACACGGTCACCGGGAGCGCCTTGCCGGTGGGCTGCTCGGGGGCCCACACGTTCAGGTTCAGGCAGTCCTCGCCCATTCCGCTGTCCGCTTCGAGCCAGTCGCCGCTGTTGGGCTGGACGGACACGACGCCCTTGCGGTCGTAGGGGAGGTCCGGATCGAAGTCCGCGACCACGGGGCGGCGGTACCGCTCGGCGGTGGCGTACCGAATTCCCCACCAGGACCGCACCCCTGGTGCGGTGGGGGCCTCGGGAGGGGTGGCGGTCATGACGTGTCCTTCCGGCGCGGTTTTGGATTGGTCCGCGCGGTGTAATGGCAGCGGGTTGTTGCGGTGACGCCCTCCAATCCTTCCTTGAGATCCGACAGCTCGCCCGGCGGAGAGCAGTCACCCGATGGTCACCAGGCGACACTTCACCGCTCCTCTTTTTCGCGATGCGCGGCTCCGGCGGCCTCGCGTTCCGGAAGGCACTCCGCTGGGGGACCTTCCGAGGAGCCGGACAAGGGACGGGCGAGGGCCGGTAAAGCCGTCGTCGCGACGACGTGAGAACGCGATTTTGAACCGTCCGAGGGCGCCGCCACGGTGCTGCCCGCGCAGTTCGGCGGTGACGAACTCGACGACGAATTCGGCGGTGACGACCGTCCACTGGTCCGACAGGTCAGGCGGGGTGCGCAAACCGCGATCGCCAGAGATCTGCGGGTAGCCAGGGGAGGGGAGCTTTCCGATCCGGGCCTCTTCGCCCGGGTGCGGGAGCGTACTTGCGGGTTTGTCCCCGCGCTGCCTCGTGCGCAGAGCGGGAACACGCTTGTGGTCGTGCGGTCCTCCTCACACGTTGGAGGAGGGAACCTCCTTGAGCGCGTCGACGGCCTGGCGGAGGGTGACGGCTTCGGTGTAGAGAACGGTGCCGGGTTTGATCAGGCCGGAGTCACCGCCGTGCGGGCGGACCTGGATCGTGCGTTCGCCGAGGTAGGTGTACGTCTTGGGGTCGAAGACCCATTCGGTGCGGGCGCCGGAGGTCTCGTCCAGGCGGGCGACGGCGATCCCGTGCCGGCCGATCGCGTCGGCGGAGTCCTTCACCTGGACGACGCCGGGGATCTTGGCGGCGGCCTTGACGAGGGCCGTGTTCAGCTCGGCGGAGGGAAGGGTCTCGTGGAGCAGGTCGCCGATGGTGGTGAACGCCTGCTGGTCGGGGGTGTTGCCCATGCCCTTGGTCTCCTTGTAGATCTTCTTCAGGAGAGCGTCGGGATCGGTCGGCAGGGTGGCGAGGTAGTCGTGGGTCGGGGCGTTGAGGCGGCCGGGTTCGCTCGTGCCCTTCTCGTTGGTGCGGTCGAGTTTCTCGCCGCCGGGTGAGGTGACCGCCGGGTCGATGAGCCAGCCCTCGGTGCCGTCCGCGGAGTTCCAGATCTGGCGGCGGTGGATGCCGTCGCTGGCCAGGGTGGTCTTGTCGTCGACGGTCCGCTCGTAGGTGGAGCCGACCTCGCTCTCGATGTAGACGTACTGGCCCGGGCCGACTTTCACTTCCGGGTTGCGCGTCGCGGCCAGGGAGATCCGGTTCAGGAGTTGGGGGACGCCGGAGCTGGTGCCGGCGCCGACCGTGGCGGTGAGCGGCGGTCCGGTCACCGTGTCGGGACCGCTCTCTGCGCCGCCGACGATGGTGAGGGCGCCCGCGGCGAGGACGGCGAGTGAGCACGCGGTGGCGGGCAGGATGAACAGGGGGCGCAGGAGTCGGCGTCGGGCGGGCGCGACAGAGGGAGCGGGCGTGGTGGCTGCCGCGTCCTGGGTGTCCTGCTGGATGAAGGTCATGAGTTCTTCCTTGCGAAAGGCATGGCGGCCTGCGGGGAAGTCGGCTTCGTCGAGGGAGAGCAGGTGCTCGCTCTCGGGCCATTCGTCGGGCGTGGGGCGGGAGTTGCTCGGACGGGGCTGGCGCATGTTCACCGGGTTCCTTCCTGTGCGGACCGGGCCGCGATCGTGCGGTCTTCTCTTACCTGCCGGTTCACCGGCCGGGGTTCCCGAAATTCGTCGAGAAGTTGTGCGTCAGCGAGCTTCTTCAGCTTCTTCCGGGCGCGGGAGAGCCGGGAGCGGACCGTGCCGACCGGGACTTCGAGGACCTGCGCGGCGGCGGCATAGTCCAAGCTCTGCCACAGGCACAGGCTCAACACCTCCCGCTCGGTGCGTCGTAGGGACGAGAGTGCCTGTGCCGTGGCGGCCAGGCGGTTGCGGTCGTCCAGCCGCCCGGCGACTTCGTCGGCGTGGTCGGCCACCGCCGCCTCGCCCCCGGGGCCGGCGGCATGGGTGGCTGCGGCCGCCGCCGCCTTGTACCGGCGGTTGCTCCGTGACTGGGCGCGTACGAGGTTGGTGGCGATGCCCAGCATCCACGGACGCAGGCTCCCGCCCTCCGCATCCAGGCGCTGGCGGCCGCGCCAGGCTTCCATGAAGGTCGCGGACACGATGTCCTCGGCGGCTGCCCAGTCGGCGGTCAACCGGTAGGCGTGGTTGTAGACGGTTCTCGCGTACTCGTCGAAGAGCTCCGCGAAGGCCTGCGGATCCCCCGCTCGAATACGCGCGCGCATGGTTGTGGTCACTTCAGTCAGCTGTCGTTGCGGGGAGGGGAGTTCCAGAGACGTACGTCACACCCGCATTCGCGGGCGTACGTTCACTGCGGAGACGAGGAAAGACGGTAAGCATGCCGCAGGACTTGTTCAGCAAGACCGGGCCGTCGGCGTGCTTGCGCCGCCTTGTGCGGCCCGCACGGCGAACGCCCCTTTCCCTGCGTGCGTCCGCTGCGGGGGAAGGGGCATGCTTGCCAGGTCGGTGGAGGCGTCGGCGGGCCGGGCGGGACGAGCTGCGTCAGGCGTTCGGCCGTTGCTCAGGGGACCAGGACGACCTTGCCGACCACGGTGCCGGATTCGGCCACCTGTAGCGCCTTGGCGACGTCGGCGAGGGGGATGCGGGCGGCGACCTGCGGGGTGAGGCTGCCGTCGGCCAGGAGGGCGAAGACCTGGGACAGGTCGGCCTGCAGCTTGGCGCGGAAGGTGTTGAGCCGCCGCTTGCCGGCCCAGATGTTGTAGAAGTAGGCGCTCTTGCAGTTGGGGGCCGCGTTCCACAGCGTCAGGCGGGCGAGCAGCTTGAGGACCGGGGCCTTGGAGGAGCCCTCGGCGTCACGGGTGGAGGCTGTGCCGTAGGAGACGAGCGTTCCCTTCGAGGCCAGGAGCCGGTAGGAGGTCAAGATGCCCTCACCGCCCACGTGGTCGAAGACCGCGTCGTACCCCTTGGGGGCCAGGGCGCGGAGCTGGTCGCCGAGGTCGGCAGCACGGTAGTCGATGGGGGTGGCTCCCAGCGCGCGTACGGCGTCGTGGTGCTTGGCCGATGCGGTGCCCACGACCTGGGCGCCGGCGATGCGGGCGAGCTGCACGAGAGTGGAGCCCACGCCTCCGTTCGCGCCCAGTACCAGGACGGTGTCACCGGCGCGGACCTTGGCCAGGCGGTGGAGCATCTGATAGGCGGTGATGCCGTTGACCACGAACGTCTCGGCGTCGGCGGAGTCCACCGACTCGGGCACCTCGGTGAGGTCGCCGACGTCGACGCTGACATGGCTGGCCCAGGCGCCGGTCTTGGTCAGCGCCGCGAAACGCCGCCCCAGCACGCTGCCCGGCACGCCCTCGCCGATGTCGACGGCCCGCCCGATGAGGTCGTAGCCGGGGACGAAGGGGAAGGGCGGCTGGTCGTAGTACTTGCCGCGCCGCATCTGCTGCTCGGCGAAGGAAACCCCGGCGGCCTCCATCGCGAGCACCACCTGCCCCGGGGCGGCGGGCTGGGCGGAGCGGGTCTGTAACTGGATGCCGTTCGGCTCGACGATGCCGGGCAGCACCGCTTCGGTGACGGTGGACGGGGCGAGCGGGGATGCGGCGGCGGAGTCGCGGGCGGGGGAGTCGTACATGGGATTGCTCCTCATTTCGGATGGGCCGGCGTCCGGCGACGGCGGCACGGTGGGACATCGGTCGAGGGGGGCGCGGCCCGCAAGGGCCGGCAGTAGTGCGGCCGAGCCGACGGGGCGGTCGGCGGCCCGGGCGGCGAGGGTCGGACGCCGTCTCAGAGGGCGGAGTCAGGGATCCACGAGCCGTGGATCATCGCGGGAACCCGGCGAGGGAGGTGGATGGTGGCGACCGGGGGAACGGTGAGGTCGGAGGCGTCCAGGACGAGCATCTCGGAGGCGTCGGCGTTCAGGTCGCTCACGATGGTCAGAAGGTATCCCTCGTCCTCTCCGGTGGTGCCTTCGGCCTGGACGAACACCGCTTCGCTGGGCAGCTGGCCGGTACCGAAGGGCAGCAGTTGCCGGTTGCCGGAAGCGCGGTCGTACTTGACCAGGGTGTGGTTGCCGATGCCGAGGTCGTCGGGGAAGGACAGGGCGTACTGGTAGCGGTGCTCGCTGCCGGTGAAGTTGTCGTTGATCGTGGGGAACTCCACCGTCAGGTCGTCGGTCTGCTGCTCGTGGACGCTTCCTGCGGCGAGGTCGATGGTCCAGCGGCGGCTGCGGGAGCCGGAGTTCGGTTCGGCGCCGCGGTCCGGGGCACCGACCCACCAGTTCCACGAGCGCTGCCAGCCCTCGCGTCCCACTGTGGGGCCCTCGACGACGATGTGCCCGGAGGCGTTCTCGTAGGCGTTGGCGAAGTGCATGCCGTATCCCTGGCCGATCTCGAACCACCGGATCTTCGCTGCGCCGCCCGCACCGCGTGGCATGACGCCGATCCGCGAGGCCTGGGCGTCGCTCCAGCCGTAGGGGATTCCGGAGTGCTCGGAGGGGTCGAAGGTGACCGAGCCCTCCAGGAAGATCACGTGGTGCTTGGTGATCGCGAAGTCGTGCTTGAGAGCGGCGCTCGCGCCGGGAACTTCCTGGCTGTCGAGCACTTGGCCGTCGGGGGAGGCGACGTGGTGGATCAGGTAGGGCTGGAAGGGGGAGGAGGCGAAGAAGTGCAGTTCGCCGGTGGCCGGGTCCTCCTTGGGGTGGGCGGTCATGGCGGAGGTGAGCTTGCCGCCGAAGTCGTAGGCGCCCACCGTCTCCAGGTCGGCCGTCAGCTCGAAGGGCAGGGCCGCCTCGGAGAGGGCCAGCAGTCGTCCGCCGTGCTCGATGACGTGCGTGCCGGCGGTGCTGACCCGCAGGTCCGGTCCCCGGCCGGTCATATACGGGGCCCCGTCCAGGGCGGGGGTGTGGACCCACCGGTTGCGGTACCACTCGGCGCGGCCATGGTTCAGCCGGATGCCGTGCACCATGCCGCTGCCCTTGAACCAGTGGGAAGGGGTGATGCCCGGCTTGGGGTTGTGGCTGTTGCGGATCAGACGGCCGGTCAGCTCCGGCGGCAGGGTTCCCTCCACGCTCAGTTCGGTCGCGGTGATCTCGTCGGCGACGGGGGAGTAGTGACCGGTCAGGTAGGGCTTGCGGGCCATGACGAACCTCAATCTCACTCGAGAAGAATCAACAGTCAGGTGTGTGTGGTCAGACACTCACTATCGGGGCGAAAAAGAGGGCGGCCGCAGGATCCGCAGACGCGCGGCCGCCTTTCGGGAGGCGGGTCAGTAATGCATGATGCCCGCTGTCAGGGTGCGGGTCCAGGGTGCTGAGATCGCCTCGGCATCGATGGAAACCAGCAGGTGGCAGAGCATGCCGACGGCGAAGAACTCCTGTACCTGTGCCTCGCTGCCGCCCGAAGCGCTGCGCACGTACTCGACGCTGCGGGCGTAGCCGGCCCGGACCGCCTCTCGGACGGCCGGCTCGGACACCGCAGCCGCCTGGGCGTGCAGCTGTACCAGCATGAGGTCGTTGTCGCTGATCAGGCGGGCGTAGGCATCGCCCATGGAAGCGAGCACCGCCTCGGGCGAACTGCTCTCGGCTTTGGCCGCGCCCCCTTCGAGGGCGGCGCGCACCCTCACGAAGCAGTGCTCGACGACCGCGGTGAACAGGGCTTCCTTGTTCGGGAAGAGGCGATAGACGTACGCCTGCGAGATGCCGGCCGCCTTGGCCACCTCCGTGGTGGTGGTCCCGAAGTACCCCCTGGCTGCGAAAGCCCCGATGGCGGTCCGCAGGACCGTCTCGCGGCGTTCGTCGGCTGTGGATAGTTGGCGTCGCTCCATCTTCATGTGAGTACTCAACCACTCACACTGGAGGGTGTCAAGTGCCACCTCTGAGTGCCGGGCACGGAGGTGCCGGGTTGTGCCCGAGTTGATGCGCGGACCATGTGATCGCGCAGACGTCCTGACAGCCCCCCGGGTCGGCGGCGGCACTCCGCGCATCGAAAGCCTTCCCTCTCCGACGCGCCTGGCGGCCGCGCGCGGGACCCGGTTGCGGGTCGGGCTGATCGCGGCCGTAACGGTCGGAGTCGCCACCGGAGGGAGGAGCTCGCGCGCCTCGCGGCCCTCTCGACATCCGGCCGGGGTGCCCGTACCGCGGCCCCTCGGGAGCGAGCCACCCGAACCGACGCGCGCCCTGGCCTGGCGGGCGCGATCCATCTGGAACCCGGGGATCACCGCTTCCTGCCGTCGCCCATCGCCTTCCCGGGCCGGGCCGTGCGTGTGGACGTCGGGCGGGTTCTCCCGCCGGCCACCCAGGTGTCCCGGCTGGCTCTGTTCGCGAGAACGGGTTCCGGCTCCGGGCTTACATGTTGAGCCAGAGCCGAAACTCGTGAAGAGGGCCGCCCCGGGCAGTCGACGGCTTCAGAGCCGCCTTCGGGTCGCCGCGGCTTCCCTGAGAGGTGCCCTCCTCTGTTCCCGGTCCGACCTCACCGCGGCGCCCGCCCCCTTCTTGCGGAATGGGGGCAGGCGCCCCCCGCAGGTCCCGATGTGAAGTCTCGCCGCCCCGCCGGCGTTGACGCTGAAGGAGTAAGAGTGGTTGACTACTCACATGCCGAAGGGTGGTCGGAAGATCACCCTCGCCCCTCGCTTCAGGCATCTCTGCGCGCTCTCCGTAAGCAAGTCATTCTCTGAAGTTCAAGCTGACCCGTAACTGAGTGAACAACCACACTCTTCAGTGTGTGGTGTCCTCTCCCAAATCCCCGAAGGAACGCTCATGCTCACCACCGTCACTGCCCTGCTTGCCGCACTGCCCCTGGCCTTCGGGAGCGCAGGGTCCACACCGGTAGGGATCGACGAGAAGGCCCCGGTCATCACCCGGGACGACATCGTCATCCACGCCTCTCTGGACCAGGTGTGGCGGGTCCAGACCGACGTCGAGAACTGGCCGGCCTGGCAGCCGGGCGTCAGCTCCTCGGTCAAGCAGACCCCTGGAAAGCTGCGTCCGGGCTCCTCGTGGGTCTGGTCCACCGAAGGCCTGGAGAACATCACCTCGACGGTGAAGCAGGTGCAGCCCAAGCACCGCATCGTCTGGGGCGGGCCGGCCCAGGGGATCACGGCGGTCCACGTGTGGACCTTCACCCAGGCCCGGGACGGCGTTCACGTCCACACCGAGGAGTCGTGGACCGGCGAACCCGTCGCCGCCAACACCGTCTACCTGCAGGGAGCCCTCGACGCCTCTCTGGAGAACTGGCTGAACAATCTCAAGCAGCAGGCGGAGAAGCCCCACCTCAAGGGTGAGTCCAAGAGCGACCAGCGCCCCTGAACCCGGCAGGCCCGCCCACGACCCTGATCCCGCGGCCCCCTGCCTGCGGTGAAACCGCCCGACAGCGGCAAGGCATCCGACGGCAGGCCGCTCGAGCGCCTACCGGGCCCGCACCCCCCGCAGACTGCCGCCCCCGGTGCGCAGCGCTGCATCAACACCCCCGCCGGCATCCCCGGGGCGCGCCCGGTGCCGTGCGCGCCCCGCCCCGGACGACTTCCGAAAGGCATCATGTCTACGCCCGCCTCCTTCCCGGCACGCCCTCCCCGCCCGGGCCTCCTCCTCGCCCTCCTGGCCGGTGCGCAGTTCCTCGTCGTGCTCAACACCTCCATCGTGAACGTCGCTCTGCCCGCCATCGGCCAGGACCTCGAGCTCACCCCGAACGGCCTGGCCTGGATCGTCAACGCCTACCTCATCGCCTTCGGAGCCCTGCTGCCCCTCGGCGGCCGCCTCACCGACCTCCTCGGCCACCGCACCGCATTCCTGGCCGGCCTCCTCGTCTTCGCCGTCGGCTCCCTGGCCGCAGGCGTCTCTTCAGGCTCCGGGACACTCATCGCGGCCCGAGCGGTCCAGGGCCTCGGTGCGGCCCTGCTCTCCCCGGCCAGCCTCGCCATCCTGCTGGCGCACTGGGCCCCAGGCCCCGGCCGCGGCAAAGCCCTGGGCCTCTGGGGAGCCGCATCCGCAGCCGGCGGAGCTGCAGGAGTCCTGCTCAGCGGAGTCCTTACCGGCACTCTGGGCTGGTGGGCCATCTTCGCCATCAGTGCCCTGCTCGCCCTCCCTGGTCTCATAGGCACCCCCCTCCTCCTGGCCCGGAGCGAACGCAAGCGCACCGCCCGCCTCGACGTACCCGGCGCGCTCATCGTCACCGCCGGCCTCACCCTCCTCGTCTACGGACTCGGCGCCAAGGACGCCACCCCTCTGCCCGACTTCGTCCTCCCGGCAGCCGGAATGCTGCTGCTCTCGGCGCTGATGCCGATCGAGCGACGGGCTGAAGACCCCCTGTTGCCGCCCGCATTGCTGCGCACCCGGTCCGTCGCCACCGGCAACCTCCTGATGCTGCTGCTCGGCGCGGTATGGGTCGCCACGTTCTTCTTCCTCCCGCTCTACCAGCAGAAGGTCCTCGGCTACTCACCCCTCGAAGCGGGCCTCACCCAACTACCCCTGGCCGCAGCCCTCATGGCTGCTTCCTGGGCCGCGGGACGCCTGCGGGGGACCCTCCTGCCCGGCCTGATCGTGCTTGCCGCCGGCCTGCTCTGGCTGGCCCGGCTCCCCCTCGACGGCGCTTTCCTGCCCGACCTCCTCGGCCCGTCCGTACTGATCGGCGCCGGACTCGGCCTGGCTTTCGTCCCCCTGACCGCCCTGGGTATCGAAAGGGCCGAACCCCGGCACGCCGGCATCGCCGGCGGACTGATCAACACCTCCCGGCAGGTCGGCGGCGCCCTCGGACTCGCGATCCTCACCACCCTCGCAGCCCCGGCCGCGGCCCGGGCCACACCCGCGCTCGCCACCCTGGCGTACGGCTACCGCCGCGCCCTCGTCGCCGCTGCCCTCATCGCACTGCTCGCCGCCGCCGGAGCAGGCATCCACCTGCTGCGTGGCCGCAACCGTGCGGCCACGCCGGAGCCGGCCCTCCCCGGCAGCTCCTGAACCACCGGCCAGAGCCGCAACCGCACTTCCTGCATCACCCAACCCGACCCAACCAGTCACCCTCTTCCGGAGAACGAACATGATGGACATCGACCGCACCGCACCCGTCGTCGTCGAACTGAGCCGGAGCGTGCACGCCCCGCTGGAGACGATCTGGCGCCTGCACACCGAGATCGGCTCCTGGCCGGCATGGAACGCGGGCATCGACACCGCAGTCCTGCACGAACCTCTCGCCCCTGGCGCCTCCTTCGACTGGACCACAGCCGGCCTTGACATCCGCTCCACCGTCGCCGAACTGACGCCGATGCGCCGCATCGTCTGGGGCGGCCCCGCCCACGGCATCACCGGCATCCACGTCTGGGAATTCGAGGAGACCGCCGAGGGCGTACAGGTCATCACCCGCGAGTCCTGGGCAGGCGCCCCCGTCGAGGCGGCTCCGCAGGCCATGCACCAGGCGCTCGAGGAATCGCTCGTGGCATGGCTGAACGTCCTGAAGGCCACCGCGGAGAACGGGAGCTGAACCCCGGCACGACCCGGCCGGACCGGAGGCGCATGGCCGTCATGCCCATGCGCCTTCCCGGCTGCCGTCCGCCCGCCTCACCTGCACTCCGTGCAATCCGCTACGACGCCAATCCTCCGCCGTACACCCCCACCCCGCGGAAGGCCCAACCGACCATGACCACCCCCCCCTCGCCGCCCGGCCGCTGACACTCCCCGACCGCCTGGGAACCGCCGGACTGCTGGCGCTGGCGTCCTGCGAGCTTCTCGCCCACCCGGTGCTGCAAGGCCGGCCGAACCCCGGCATGGCCGCACTGGCCGTCCTGCCCCTCACCGCAGCCGTCGTGACCTGGCGGCGCGTGCGCTGGGCACCCATCGCCTCCCTCCTTGCCGTCGTCGCTGTCATCGCCACCCGCACGGCCGGCCTCTCCTTCGACCTCACCCGGCCGGGAGACCCCCTGTACTTCACCGCCGCTCTCCTCGAACTCGCCGCAGTCGGCGCGGTAACCGGGCCAGTAGCCGCCACGCTCCTCAAGCGCCGCACCTCCGCCCTCACCGGCGGCCCGGCCCTGGCCGCAGCCCTCGCGCTGAGCGCGGGGCACCGACCCCGCCGTGCCCTCCGACACCCCTTCCACCTCCACAGCTACCCCGTCCAGGTAATCGACCGGGACGGCAAGCCCGAGCCCTTCCGCGCCTGGCGCGACACCGTCAACATCCCCGCGGGAACCACCGTCCGCCTCGCCGTGCCCTTCCGTGGCGAGGCGGGCCGCACCGTCTACCACTGCCACATCTCCGCGCACGAGGACCTCGGCATGATGGGCATCCTCGAAGTCGCCGAGAGAGACGCCCCGCCGGATGAAGGACCCGCGTCCGGCAGGTGATCCTCCGAGCCGCAGCTGCCCTGCCCGCCTGCCAGTAGTCCTGCCCTGACCGCGGCGGCCGCCTGCCTGACTCTGGGGCTCGGCGCGCAGGCCGCGGACGAGGGCAACGAGGGGAGGCGTCAGCGGAGAAGGCGATGCACCAGCCGGGGTGCAGGGGGCTGTGGGTTGGCCGCCGGCTGCGGTCAGGTCCGCCCATGCGGTCGGACGTATCGGATCGCATGGGCGGGTGCCCGCATCGTCTGCGCGGAGGAAAGAGCGGGGAGTCGCGGGTGCGGCACCCCGCTCCCACGGTCCGGAGATCAGACCCAGGTACGGAGAGTCGTGGCCAGGGGCTCGGTGGGGTGGCCGATCAGCCGGGCGAGGTCGCCCGAGGTAGGGGCCATAGCACCGTCACGCATGTTGGCGTTGAGCGTGACCATGAAGGCTGCGGTCCCCTCGTCGAGACCGAACGCGAGGAGCTGCTCGCGCTCCTGCTCGCCGGTGAGCGCCTGGTAGCGCACCTGCGTGCCGAGCACCTCGGCCGCGGTGGCGGCGAACTCCTCGAAGGACCAGGCGGTGTCGCCGGACAGCTCGTACGCCTTGCCCTCGTGGCCGGGCGTGCTCAGTACAACGGCAGCGGCCTCGGCGAAGTCCTTGCGGGGCGCGGTGGCGATGCGGCCGTCGGCGATGCTGTTGGCGACGACGCCGCGCTCGCGCGCTCCGGCGAAGTCTTGCTGGTGGTTCTCGGTGTACCAGCCGTTGCGCAGGAAGGTCGCGGGGATGCCGGAGGCGGTGACGAGTTCCTCGGTGGCCTTGTGGTCGGCGGCGAGTTCGAGGATCGTCGTCGGCGCTTCCAGACCCGAGGTGTAGATCAGGTGCGGCACGCCGGCCTGGCGGGCGGCGTCGATCGCGTTGCCGTGCTGGGCGACGCGGTCTCCGGGGCCGAAGGAGACCAGGAACAGCTTGTCGACGCCGTCGAGCGACTTGGCGGTGCCGTCGACGTCGTCGAGGTCGACGGCAGCGGTGCGCAGCCCGCGTCCGGCGAGTTCGGCGAGGCGCTCGGCGTTGCGGCCGAGGGCGAGGACGTTGCCGGCGGGGACGCCTCGTGCGATGAGGGCGTCGATGGTGAGGACGCCGAGCTTGCCGGTGGCGCCGATGATCGCGATGGTCATGGAATTCCTCGTTCCGTGCGGGGCGGGGTTCAGTTGCTGATGGCGGGGGCGCGGCCGATGTAGGTGTCGTCGTCGACCTGGGCGGCGGTGAGGGCGGCGATGTCGGCGCGGCTGACGGCGAATCCGAGCTTGTCCGTGCCGAAGAAGCCGACGCGCACCTTCAGCTGCTTGGGGGTGTTCTTGGGTGCGATGAAGCGGATGATGGTCCAGTCGAGGCCGGACTGTTTGATGAGGTCGCTCATGCCGGTGATCTCGTCGTAGGCCCGGCGCATGAAGGTGCGGGGCATGAAGCCGATGAGCCGGGTGACCGGGGTCGGCTTCTCCTGCGGGTCGAGGACCGCCGGGGTGGCGTGGCCGATGTAACGGCGCACCTTGTGGTGCTTCATCGCGTCGACGATGTTGCGGGTTCCGGCGACGAGCGGCGTGCCGGTGGCCTTGCGGTCCATGCTCGGACCGAGGGCGCTGATCACGGCGTCCGCGCCAGCGACGGCCGAGTCGATGGCGTCCTTGTCGGACACCTCGCCGATCACGACGCGGACGCGGTCGCCCCAGGTGGCGGGGACCTTCTGCGGGTTGCGGGCGTAGGCGGTGACCTGGTGGCCGCGCTCCAGGAGCTCGGTGACGGTCAGGGCGCCGATCGCGCCGGTGGCACCGAACACGGTGACGTTCATACAGGATCTTCTTCCTTGGGGCTCACGAGGTTCAGGAGGCGAGGACGTGGCGGACGGATGGGGCGACGAGGTCCCCGAACCGCTCGATGGACGCGCGGACCATCTCGGGCGGCATGCCGCCGATGTCGACCTGGCCGAGGAACCGGTCGACCCGAGTTCGGACTTCAGGTCGAGAATCTGCTGCGAGATTTCCTCGCCGAACAGGGCAAACGGTTCGGCGAACGCGCTGCGTCCGGCAATGATCTCCGCCCGTCCGTGGCTGACGAGGTCGAGCGTGGCGAAGCCCTGGAAGACGCGTACCGGGTCGAGCACGCTGAGCACGGTCGCCGTCGTGGTCAGCTTGATGCGGCTGGTCGACCTCGCGATCGCGGCGTGCACCACCGCCGGGGAGGGCACGGTGAACTGCCTGGTGTGGTGCTCGCCGATCCCGAAGACGTCCAAGCCGTGCTGCTCGGCCAGGACTCCGTACCCGATGATGTCGTCGGTGCGGCCGGCCGCCGTGTCCGGGCTGCCGGGAAGTATGTCGCTCAGGGAGAAGACGCCGAGTTCCATGGGTTTCCTCGAACTTCTTCGGGTGCGGTCGCGAGGCCGGGGCGCGGTGGGTCAGGAGCAGGCGACAGTGATCTTGCCGAGGGTGCCGTTGGTGAAGGCGGCGAACGCCTTGTCGACCTCGTCGAGGGAGTAGGTGGAGGTGACGGGCACGGTGAGGGTGCCGGTCGCGGCCTGGTCGGCGAGGGTGGTGAGGGTGGCCGGGTCGGGGTTGGCCATGATCGGGTGGACGGTGATGTCGATGCCCTCGACGGCTTCCTGGGTCAGGCCGACGGTCGAGGCGAGGAGGCCGCCGGGGCGGACGAGGCCGGCCAGGGCGGTGCCGTCGCCCGCGAGGTGCAGGACGGCGTCGACGCCGCCGGGAGCCAGGGCGCGTACCTGGGCGACGAGGTCGCCGGTGAAGTCGACGACCGCGATGTCGGTGTCGTGGAGGCCGGTGACGAAGTCGGCTTCGGCGCCGGGGCGGGCGGTCGCGATGACCTTGGCGCCACGGGCGGCGGCGATCTGGACGGCGATCGCGCCGACCCCACCGGTCGCACCGGACACCAGGACGGTCTGGTCCTTGGTGACGCCTGCCGCGTCGAGGCTGTTCAGCGCGGCGGTCCCGGCCAGTCCGAGTCCGCCGGCGTCCTTGACGTCCAGGCCCTCGGGGATCGGGGCGACGCCGAAGCCGGCGTTGACGGTGACGTACTCGGCCAGCGCACCACCGCCCAGGTAGGGCTTGAGGGCCACACCGAAGACCGCGTCGCCGACCGCGTAGCCCTCGACGCCCTCGCCGAGCGCGTCGACGGTACCGGCGAAGTCCATCCCGGCCACCAGCGGGAACCGGTGCTCCATCATCCCCTGCAGGTGACCGCCCAGGACGGAGAGGTCGAAACCGTTGACCGAGGAAACGGCCACCTTCACCAGCAGCTCGCCGGCCTCGGGGCGCGGCGTCTCGGCCTCGGCGACGACGGGAGCGGAGGGAACCTCATTCAGCGTAAGAGCACGCATGGCACAACACCTTCCTAAAGTGGAACGGCCTACCCGTTTCCACGACCACCACCATAACAACTGAAGTGGTACGCGTGTTCCACTTGGGTAGGATGGCGGTATGACTCCCTCCACAGACCCCGACGCGCCCCAGGGTGAGCAGCTCAAGACGAGCTTGCGCAGTGACGCCGAGCGCAACCGCGACCGGATCCTCACGGCGGCGCGCCGGCTCTACGCCCGTGAGGGTCTCGGTGTGTCCATGGCCTCCGTGGCCCGGGAGGCGGGCGTCGGCAAAGCGACCCTCTCCCGGCGCTTCGCCACCAGGGAAGAACTCATCAACGCCGTTTTCGCGGACCGGATGGACGCGTATGCCGCATCCGTCACCACGGCTCTGGCGGACCCCGATTCCTGGCGCGCGTTCACCGGCTACCTCTACGCGATCTGCGCCATGCAGGCGGCCGACCGCGGCTTCGCCGACGTGCTGACCATGACCTTCCCTGCCGCCAAGGCGCTGGAAGCACGCCGGGCCGAGGCGTACAACGACGTGCTCGCCCTCATTTCGCGGGCCCGGGAAACGGGTTACCTGCGCGAGGACTTCACCGACCGGGACATCCCCATCCTGCTGATGGCCAATGCGGGTGTCGTCAGCGCCGCGGGCGACGCCGCCCCGGATGCGTGGCGGCGCCTGGTCGCCCACATGATCCGTTCCTACGCGACTCCCGACGCCCCCGTGCCCCCCATGCCGGAGGCGCCCTCGCCCGCGGCCCTCTACCGGGCGATGGTCCGCCTGACGCGAAGCCACCCGATCGCCGTGTGACGAGCGGGCTCCGCGATCCGACAGGAGTTCCGCTTCCGGCAAGTGGAACACGCGTACCACTTCAGTTGTTAGGGTGGCAGACATGGAATCGGGCAGGCCGTTCCATTTTGAGAGAGCGCGGGACCGCCTGATCCGCGTGCGAGGTCCTGGCACACCGCCCGCCGGTACCCATGGGCCGGTCCCACCCAGAGCAACGGAAACAGGAACACGTCATGACCTTCGAACTCGGCGTCTACTCCTTCGGCAATACGCCGCGTCTGGCGGACGGCAGCCGTGGCCCGACCGCTCACGCCATCCGGGACGTGCTGGAGGCGATCAAGCTCGCCGACGAGGTCGGACTGGACTACTTCGGAGTGGGCGAGCACCACATGCGCGCGATGCCGCTGTCCTCGCCGACCTCCGTCGTCAACGCCGCCGCGGCGTCCACGAACCGGATCAAGCTCAGTACCGCCGTCAGCGTCCTGTCGACCGACGATCCCATTCGCGTCTTCCAGCAGCTCGCCACGGCCGCGGCCATCTCGCCCGGCCGGATCGAGACGGTCGCCGGGCGTGGCTCCTCCGCCATCACCTTCCCGCTGTTCGACCACAGCGAGCACGACTACGACATGCTCTACGCCTCCAAGCTCGAACTGCTGATGGCGGTCAACGCCGGCGAGAACGTCTCCTTCGACGGTCCGCACCGCAAGCGCCCCCTCCAGGACGCGACCGTCTTCCCGCGCCCCGAACAGCCGTTGAAGATCTGGCTGGGCACCGGCGGAAGCCCCAACTCCGTCTACCGCGCGGTCGAGCTCGGCCTGCCCATGTTCCTCGGCATCCTCGGCGGCACCCCCGAACACTGGGCCCAGTACGGCCGCGCCTATCGCGGCGCCTGGGAGGAGGCCGGCCACCCCGCCGAACAGGCCGACATCGCCGTCGCCGTCCACGGATTCGTCGCCGACACCGGCGAGCAGGCCCGCGCCACCTACCTGGAGTACGAGCACCGCATGATGGCCGAAGGCATGGCCGAACTCGGCCGCCCGGCCCCGCCGCGCGCCGACCGGGCCGCCGCCTTCGGGTCCGACGGCATGGTCTTCGTCGGGAGCCCTGACGAGATCGCCGACCGCATCCTCCACCTCCACGGTCTGCTCGGCCACAGCCGCCAGATCCTCCAGATGGACGTGGGCGGCATGCCCCAGCGTGACTACCTGCGCGGCATCGAACTCCTCGGAACCAAGGTTCTGCCCCGGATCCGCGCCGAGCTCCAGGATTCCTGAGCCGCAGACGACGCCACCGAACCCGATCTCCCCGCGGCCTCGCAGGGCGGTCGGGTTCAGGTGGTGTCAGCTCCGCCCAAGCAGGGTGACCAGGAGTGCGTCGCGCAACTCCTCCAACGCGCCCTCACCGGCCTCGTGCGACACGTTCCGCAACAGGCGGAGCTGCCCGTGCAGACCGCTCCACAGAGGTTCACCGACCGCGCGCCACCGGTCGAGCAGTTGTGCCATGGGACGGCGCGGTACGCCCTGCTGCGGGAGGCCGGCCCTGATCCCGGAGAGCAGGTCGTACCAGTGCGGCACCTCGGTCGCGAGCCCGCAGTACGTGGCGACCGAACGCGCAGCTGATCCAGGAGCCGGGCCGGCGGCGTAAAAATGCCGACTCGACGGGAGAAGCCGTCCACGGGGGAAGCCGTCCACCGGCCCGTGCGCCTCGAGCCGGTTTCACTGCTGTGCGCGCGGTCAGATCGTTGCGATGGCCAGTACCAGCGGTGCCACGGAGACGAGCATGATGACGGCCGGCGCGCCGACTCCCTTCTTGTCGCCCGCGCGGAGATGCGTGATCACGGCGCCCAGGAAGTAGAGGACGACACCGATGGCGGCCGCGATGCCCAGCGGCCGGTAGGCGATGCCGACGAGCAGGCCCAGAGCGCCCGCGATCTTGATCAGGCCGAGCGGCACGAACCAGCTGTCGGGAACCCCGAGCGTCCTGAGGTTGTCCGTGATCTTCGGGTCGCGCGTGATGTCGCCGCGGGCCGAAGCGAGCAGCAGCAGGGACAACAGGATGGCGACGACGACATAGGCGATGAACATGCAGAACTCCGGAAGGGAATGGGGACGGGGACCGCTGAGGGGGCCCAGAAACGTCCGGGGAGGCGGTACGAGAAAAGATGTACCCCGGCAGATAATGTAAGTGGTTCAACGATTTGCGGCAACCGACTCTTCAGCGCCTTGCTACGGTCGGATCATGGCCCGCGAACAATCCGGCGGCATCACCCCCGCCACCCGCGCTCCCGTCAGCTCCACCGCCGGTGGCGACGCCCCCGAGCCAACCGGCCCGGAGTCCCGGCTTTCCCTGCTCCTGGCGCGGCACGGAGGCGTCACCGAAGCATGGATCCGTGAGGCGCTCACCACCTCCGGAGTCACCCCACGCCACGCCGTCGTGCTGATGCACCTCAACGACGGTCAGCTCGGTCAGCGTGATCTCGGGGCACGTCTGTGCGTGGATCCCAGCGTCCTGGTCACCCTTCTCAACTCGCTCGAGGACCGCGACCTGGTACGACGGCGCCGTGACCCGGCCGACCGACGCCGTCACATCGTGGAGATCACCAAAGCGGGCGCGGCTGCCGTCACCAAGATCGACGCCGCCATCAGCCGTGTCGAGGACGAACTCCTGGGGGACCTCACGCCACAAGAGCGCGACACCCTGCGCGCGCTCCTGGCCCGCGTCCGCACCACTCACGACGGCGACTGTGACGGCGGGGGCGATCCGGCCACGGACTTCTGACGACGAGGTGCTGAACCGCAGATACGTTCAGCTCCGCGCCGGTGTGGAGGATTGATCGGGCGGCGTCGGCAGTGATCTTCCTGGAGGCAGGCAGCCGACGACGTCAGTTCGGCCCGCGTGCTGGGGATGCGGTGTGGCGAACACCCAACCGATCCCCGTCCGAGCGGGATCGAGGAGGATGCGGCCGGACGGAGGCGTCACTCTTATGGGTTCGAGTCCCACCCGCCCCACCAGTGTCACCCTGAGGAACTTTCTGACCTGCGGAAACAGGTTCTCTGGGGTCATTTTGCGTGTGACTGACGGTTCGCGGGGTGTGGCGAACGTGGGCCCCCGTACAGCGATGGCGGTCCTTGAACGGCTTTGACCCGGACCTGGCAGCGGCAGCCGCACACAGCCCATGAGCACACGAAGCGCCTGACCGTCGGAGCACCGACCCGGCAGTCCTCCGGCAGGACCTGCTGACAGGAGGGCAATACGGCTAGCCGTCAGGCGGACGCCCGCTCAGGGGGGAAGGACCCACACCTGTCGGCGGCGCCCGGCGGGCGGATCCGGGCCGGGACTGGTGTGCTGGTCGGGGCGCCCCCACCCGTACAGCGGAGAGAGCCGGATGAGAACCTACCGCGTGGTACCGCCGCCGACTCCGATGCCCGTCAACAGGGACTGGCGACAGGTCGCCCGGGCCCTCCCGCGCCCGCACCTCCGCGCCCCGGCCTCCCGGTGAGCACACACCCGCAGGTGAGCCCCCCGCCCCGGCGCCGGACGCTCGACCTCCTTGTGATGGCCGATCCGGGGTGGCCGACCGAAGTCGCCGAGCGGCTCAAGGAAGACCTCGCCGGTCTTCTTGGCGAGGCGCCGCCGGACGTGGACTGGCGGGTGACGGTGGTCTCGAGTCCTCTGGGCGTGATCGCACAGACGGACCTGCCTCGGATGATGTACGCGCTCAATGAACGTCTGCAGGGCAGGACGTGGGACATCGCGGTGTTCGTGACCGACCTGCCCTATCGCGACAAGGCCCGGCCGGTCGTGCTGATGCTGAGTCCCTCGGAGCAGATCGCCCTGCTGTCCCTGCCGTCGTTGGGCATGTTCCGCATTTCCCGGCGGGTGCGTGAGGCGGTGCTCGGAGCCATCGGTGAGCTGCTCCCGGCGAAGCTGGGCGAAACCTTGCTTCCACGTCGGATCCAGTACGCGGGAAAACGGCGGTACTACGTTCTCCCCGGCATCTGGGGCCGAGCGCGACTGCTGGCCGGAATGGTTCGGGCCAACCGGCCCTGGCTACTGTTCCTCGGGCTGTCACGCGCGCTCGCCGGCGTCTTCGCCACCACTGCCTTCGGACTGATCAGCAATGACGTCTGGCAGGTCAGCCGCCATCTGGACGCTGCCCACGACGCCTTTCTCACCTTCGCGTCCATCACCGCCGTGGTGGCCTGGCTGGTCATCGATCACGAGCTGTGGGAACGGCCGAGCGGGGAGATGGCCCGGCATCGGGCACGCCTGTACAACGTGGCGACGATCATGACGCTGTACGTCGGTATCGTCTGCCTGTACGCCGTGCTGTTCCTGCTCGTCACCGTCACGGCGGTGTTCCTGCTCACCCCCGAGACGGTTCGGGCCACCGTCGGGCAGGAGCCGAGCGCAGGCTATTACCTCTCTCTCGCCTGGTTCATCACGTCCATGGGCACGGTGGGCGGCGCCCTGGGCGTCGGACTGGAGGACGACAGGGCGGTACGCCAAGCCGCCTATGGCACGCGCCAGCGGCAGGGGCAGCGTCAGGACACCGACTGGCCGGGAACGGACTGAGACTCGTTCCTCCCGGGCTCGCGGACGAGGTTGCCCTCCTGAGCCCGGTGTTCATGGACGAGCCGGACAGCCATGGCGCCCTCGCCCGCGGCGGAGGCGACCCGCTTGACCGATCCGCTCCTGACATCACCCGCGGCGAAGACGCCCGGCAGGGTGGTCTCCAGCATCAGTGGTCCGCGCCCGAGCGATTCCCAGAGACTCTGGTCGGCCGATGACCGGGCATCGGCGCCGGTGAGCACGAATCCGCGGGGGTCCAGCCCGACTACGCCCTTCAGCCATTCGGTGTGCGGCCGGGCGCCGATGAAGACGAAGAGGGCACGTGCCGGAAGTTCGCGCCGGTCGCCGGACTCGGTGTGCTCCACGGTCAACGATTCCAGGACCCCCTCCCCGTCGACCTGGCGCACTTCGGTGCGGGTCAGCACCTCGACCTTCGGATGGCGTGTCACCAGGTCCACGAGATAGCGCGACATGTCCTTGCCGAGGTCGCCACCGCGGACGAGCAGATACACCTTCGGCGCGTACTCGGCGAGGAAGAGCACCGCCTGTCCTGCGGAGTTGCCGCCGCCCACCACGGCCACGGGGTCCATTCGGCACAGATTGGCTTCGTGGAGCGTGGCGGCGTAGTAGACGCTGGTGCCTTCCAGCCGGTCGATACCGGGGACTTGCAGCCTGCGGTAGCGCACTCCCGAGGCCAGGACGATGGTGCTGGTCCGCATCTCGGAGCCGTCCGTGAAGGTGATGGCGTACCGCCCGTCGCGTTGTTCGAGTGCGGTGGCCTCGGCGGGGACGGTGATCCGGGAGCCGAATTTGCGGGCCTGGAGCACCGAGCGTTCCATCAGTTCACCACCCGATATCCCGGACGGGAAGCCCAGGTAGTTCTCGATGCGCGAGGAGGTGGCCGCCTGGCCTCCGGTAGCTATGGCGTCGACGGTGACGGTGGCGAGGCCGTCGGATGCGCCGTAGACGGCGGCAGCGAGTCCGGCCGGACCGGCGCCGATCACCACCAGGTCGTATGCGCCGGAGTCGGGCGCAGAGGAGGGGAGCCCGACGAGACGCGCGAGGTCCGTGATGTCGGGATTGCGCAGTACCTGCTCGCCTCTCCAGATGACGACCGGCGTCTCGACCGGGCGGATGCCGAAGCGGCGCAGCAGCGCCTCGGCTTCCGGGTCCTTCTCCAGGTCGATCCATCGGTGCGGAAGCCGGTTACGGGCGGCGAACTCGCGCAGCCGCAGGGTGTTGGGTGAGTAACGCGAGCCCAGGATCCGGAAGCCGGCGCCCAGGCCGATGAGCAGGGAGCGGCGCCCCAGGTAGGCGCGCAGCACCAGGTCTCCGAGGACCGGATCACGTGCCACCAGGGCCTGTTGCCGCTCCACCGGGACCGCGAGGACCTGGCCGGGCACACGCACGATCGCGGTGTCGAATGCGGGCTGCCCTTCGAGCAGGCCGAGTTCGCCCAGGAACCGGCCGGGGCCGTGCATGGCCACGGTGCGTTCGTCGGGACCGCCGTAGTCGTGGATGATCTCGACCATCCCGCTGGCGATGGCAAAGAACTCCTCGCCCGGCTCGCCCTCGCGAAACAGCACCTCGCCCTTCTGCGTGGGACGGTGCTCGCCATGCTGGCTCAGCGCTTGGAGCTGTTCCGACGTCAGCCGGGGGAAGGCGCCGAACCGGTCGGGGGTTTCGGCGATCGTCCCGTCTGGGTCCTCCGTACCCGCGCTCATCAGACCATTGCCTCGTGGACGTAGCACCAGCGCCAGTTCTCCCCCGGTTCGAGGGGCCGCACAATGGGGTGGCCGACGTTGGCGGCGTGCAGTCGGGCGTGCTTGAGCGGCGAGGAATCACAACATCCAACGTGACCGCAGGTCAGACACAACCTGAGGTGTACCCATGGGGAGCCCAGACGCAGACACTCCTCGCAGCCCTCGGGTGTGCGTGGCGTCACCGGGCGTACGAGCGACAGGTGCCAGTCGCTTTCGGTGGTCATGATGATCGTCCTTCCCTTGACGAGCGGCTCAGCGGCGCCCCGCGAGGGTGTCCTCCACCCATTGGCGCAGTGTGCTGGCGGGAGCGGCGCCGGCCTGCCGCGCTATGACCTTTCCCCTGTCGAGAAGGAGCAGGGTCGGCACGGCCTGCACCTGGAACCGTTGGGACAGCTGGGGAGCCTGGTCGACGTCGACCTTGACGAGCTTGATCTTTCCTGCGAGCTCGCGAGCGACCTGTTCCAGCGCGGGACTGACCCTGCGGCATGGACCACACCAGGTGGCCCACAGGTCGACGAGGACGACGGGCGCCGCCTGCTCGGCGATCTCCGCGAAGTCGTCATCGCCGGCATCCACGATCCAGGGCAGTGAAGCCCCGCAGTTCCCGCACTGCGGGCGTCCCTCCGCTGCTGCCGGCACCCGGTTCTTACGGCCACACTTCTCGCAGGCGACCGTCTTGCTCCGGTTCGTCGTCACCGTTCTCACGCAGCCATTCCATGGTCTGCCCGGGCCGGCCCGTCGTAGGTCACGACCAGTTCAGCGTTCTGGGCGTCGACCCGGATCGCCGAGCCGTCCTGCACATCGCCGCGGATCAGCGCCCGCCCGACGAGCGTTTCCACTTCATGGGAGATGAAGCGGCGCAGCGGCCGTGCCCCGTAGACGGGGTCGAAGCCCTGCTGGGCGATGAGCTCCCGGGCCTGTTCGGTGAGCTCGACGGTGACCTGGCGTTCGGCCAGGCGCCGGCGCAGGTCGTTGAACTGCAGCTCGACGATGTGCTTGATCTGCTCCATGCCCAGCGGCTTGAACAGCACGATGTCGTCGACGCGGTTGAGGAACTCGGGACGGAAGTGGCTCTGCAGCTCACCCATCACCAGGGCCCGGGCCTCGGGTTTGATCTCGCCCTCGGCGCTCGCCCCGTCGAGCAGATGCGTCGATCCGATGTTGGAGGTCATGATGACGACGGTGTTGCGGAAGTCGACAGTGCGGCCCTGGGCGTCGGTGATCCGGCCGTCGTCGAGTACCTGGAGCAACGTGTTGAAGACATCGGCATGTGCCTTCTCCACCTCGTCGAACAGGACCACGGAGTAGGGCTTGCGGCGGACCGCCTCAGTGAGTTGGCCGCCCTCCTCGTAGCCGACGTATCCGGGCGGCGCCCCGACCAGCCTGCTGACGGTGTGGCGTTCCTGGTACTCGCTCATGTCGAGGCGGACGATGCTCTCTTCGGAGTCGAACAGTGCCGCGGCGAGCGTCTTGGCCAGTTCGGTCTTGCCGACGCCGGTGGGGCCGAGGAAGATGAACGAGCCGATGGGTCGGCGCGGGTCGCGGATTCCGGAGCGGGCTCGGATGATGGCGTCGCTGACCAGCTTGACGGCCTCGTTCTGACCGACCACGCGTTCGGTGAGGATCTCGTCCAGCCGCAGCAGCTTCTCCCGTTCGCCTTCCTGCAGTCGGGTCACCGGGATGCCCGTCCATGCGGCGACTATCTCGGCGATCTCGTCTTCCGTGACGACCTCGCGCAGGAGCCGGGTTTCGCCCTGCTTGGCGGCGAGCGCCTCCTCTTCGGCGGCCAGCCGGCGTTCGAGCTCGGTGAGTGTGCCGTAGCGCAGTTCGGCGGCGCGGTTGAGGTCGTAGTTGCGCTCGGCCTCCTCGGCGTCCTGACGCACCTGTTCCAGTTCCTGACGCAGTTCCTGGACCCGCCGGATGGCCTGGCGTTCGGCCTCCCACTGGGCGTTCATGGCGTCGGCCTCGGCACGCAGGTCGGACAGTTCGCGCCGGAGCTCTTCCAGACGTTTGCGGCTGGCGGGGTCGGTCTCCTTCGACAGGGCCGCTTCCTCGATCTCCAGGCGGGTCACCCGGCGGGTGCTTTCGTCGAGTTCGGCCGGCATGGAGTCGATCTCGGTGCGCAGCCGTGCGCAGGCCTCGTCGACGAGGTCGATGGCCTTGTCCGGCAGGAACCGGTCGGAGATGTAGCGGTGGCTGAGGGTGGCAGCGGCGACGAGCGCGGTGTCCTGGATCTTCACGCCGTGGAAGACCTCAAGGCGTTCACGCAGGCCGCGGAGGATGGAGACGGTGTCCTCCACGCTCGGCTCGTCCACCACGACCTGCTGGAAGCGGCGCTCGAGGGCGGCGTCGGATTCGACGTGCTTGCGGTACTCCTCCAGCGTGGTGGCACCGATCATGTGCAGCTCACCGCGGGCGAGCATCGGCTTGAGCATGTTGCCGGCGTCCATCGCGCCCTCGGCGCCGCCACCGGCCCCGACGACCGTGTGGAGTTCGTCGACGAAGAGCAGGATGCGTCCCTCAGCGGCCTTGACCTCGCTCAGTACGGCCTGCAGTCGTTCCTCGAACTCACCGCGGTACTTGGCACCTGCCACCAGCGAGCTCATGTCGAGGGAGAAGATGGTCTTCTCGCGCAGCCCCTCGGGCACGTCGCCGCGGACGATCCGCTGTGCCAGGCCTTCCACGATGGCCGTCTTGCCGACGCCCGGATCTCCGATCAGCACGGGGTTGTTCTTGGTTTTGCGGCTGAGGATCTGCATCACCCGGCGGATCTCCGCGTCCCGGCCGATCACCGGGTCCATCTTGCCGTTCCGCGCCTCGGCCACCAGATCGCGGCCGTACTTCTCCAACGCCTCGTACGCACTCTCCGGCGTGGCCGAGGTGACACGCTGGTTCCCTCGGATCCGGGTCAGCGCGGACAGGAAGGAGTCCTTGGTGATGCCGTGTTCCTTGAGCAGGCGCCCCGCCGCGGTCCTGGATCCCTCGTCGGCCAGTGCCAGGACGAGGTGCTCCACGGACACGTATTCGTCCTTGAGGCGCTTGGCCTCCTGCTCGGCGGTGTCCAGCAGCTTGGCCAGCCGCTGGGTGACGTATACCTGCCCGGGTGTGGCGCCGGGGCCGGTCACCTTCGGTCTGCGTGACAACTCGCTCATGAGCGAGGCGCGCAACGCCTCCGTGTCGGCGCCGGCTTGGTCGAAGAGCCGTGGAACCAGACCCTCCGGCTGGTCGAGGAGCGCCAGCAGCAGATGCTCGCCGTCGACCTCGGTCTGGTCCATCCGGCCGGCGAGCGTCTGCGCTTGCTGAAGAGCTTCCTGGGACTTCTGGGTGAGCCGGTTCATATCCACGATTCATCACTCCTAGAGCCGGCGTTGCTGCGCCTCAACGCGGCCTCCAGTTCGCTGATCCGGTCGAGCAGGTCGAGCACCAGACCGAGGGATGCGTAATTGAGGGGGAGCCCGGCACGTAGCCGTTGGATCCGGGCGAGCGCGGCGGGGGCGGTCGGTTCGAACCACAGCCGCTCCTCGTCGTCCCGCGTGGCGTCGACCAGGCCGAGTCTGACGAACCGCTCGACGAGATCGGGGTGGAGTCCGGAGCGTCGGGCCACGACGTCGAGGCTGAGTCTGTGAACCGGCACGATGGCGTAGTTGCGGACAACGACATTCAAGGGCTGCTGCGGACCTGGGGCCGTCGTCCGGCGATACCCGGCCTCCGGCCCGGCGGCAGCACGCCGCGGATCTTGGGTCATCCTGGCTTCCTCGGGTCGAAGGTGGAGACGGCAGCCAGCTCCTCGAAGAGCTCACGCTCCCGGTCGGTGAGTTCGGGCGGCACCATGATGCGGACCTCCGCGTAGAGGTCTCCGTCGGTGCCACGGGGGTTGGGCATGCCCTCGCCGCGCAGCCGCAGCCGACGGGCGCTGGAGGAGCCCTTGGGCACGGTGACCTTGGCAGTTCCGCCGGGCGTGGGAACCGGTACCGTCGCGCCGAGCGCCGCCTCCCACGGCGTCACCGGCACCGCGACATGGATGTCCCGTCCCTCCAGGCGGAATCGCGAGTCTGGTTTGATCCGTACACGTAGGTACAGATCCCCCGGAGGGCCGTAGCCCCTCCCCGTTCCGCCTTCCCCGGCCAGCCGGATGCGCTGCCCGTCGATCACACCCCGGGGAATGTTGACGTCATAGGTCCGCTGTCCGCCGAGCCCGGCGAGGGTGACGCTGCGGTGACCGCCGCGGTACGCCTCCTCGACACCGAGCTGAATCTCGGCCTCCTGGTCGGCGCCGGGTACCGGCCCCCCGCGCCGGCCGCTGTCTCCGCCGCTGAACATTCCTCCGAAGAGGTCCTCGAAGTTGACGCCGGAGCCGTCGAATCCCTCGCCGTAGTCGAACCGGACCCCGCCGCCGTCGCCGCCCCGGCCGGACGAGCCACGGCCACGGGCTCCTGCCCCTGCGGCCACCCGCTCGTCCCAGTCCTCCGGGATCTGCCGGAAGTCTTCGCCGAAGCGGTCGTAGCGACTGCGGGTCTTGGGGTCGGACAGCACGCTGTAAGCCTCGTTGAGTTCCTTGAAGCGCTCCTCGGCCTGCGGATCCTTGTTGATGTCGGGGTGGTATTTGCGCGCCAGTCTGCGGAAGGCCTGCTGTATTTCGTCGGAGCTCGCGTTGCGCTGCACCCCGAGCACGTCGTAGTAGTCCCGTGACATGGTGCGTCACTCCTGCCGCTTGGTGACCATGACGGCTGCAGGACGCAGCTGTTGGCTGCCCTCGCCGTACCCGGGACGCAGGATCCGGACCACGGTGTTCGGCTCGGCATCGGGGTCCTCGACGGTGCCGACGACCTCGTGCCTGGCTGGGTCGAAGGGCACGCCGGTCTCCTCGTAGCGGGGGTACCCGAGTCGGCCGAGCACGTCGACCGCCTGGTCGCGTACAGCTTTGACGCCCTCCAGTACGGCCGACATGTCGGCTCCGGCGTGTGTGAGCGCCAGGTCCAGATTGTCGATCACGGGCAGCCAGGCCGCCGCGGTGCGGGCGCGTTCGGTACTGCGTTCGCGCTCCAGTTCCTTCGCGTGACGCTTGCGGAGGTTGTCCAGGTCCGCGAGCGCGCGGCGCCAGCGGTCCTGGAGTTCGTCGAGGGCTGCGGCGTGGTCGTCCACCTCCTGCTGCTCCGGGGGCGGGGCCTGGGTCAGCTCCTCCTGGGGAGTGGTCGGCTCCTGTTCGGTGGACATCACCGCACCTCAGCTCTTGTCGAATTCGGCGTCGATCACGTCGTCGTCGGATCCGCTGGAGCTGCTCGGCCCGCCCTCTGCCGCGGAGCCTGCCGTGGCCTGGTCCTCCGCGGACGTGCCCGCGCCTGCCTGGTGGGAGGCCAGCGACGCGTGGATCTGCTGGAGCTCGGAGGTCAGCGACCTGACCCTGTCGAGCGGCGCTTCCTGCTTGACGGCTTCCCGGGCGTCGGTGACGAGCATCTCGGCACGTGCCCTCTCGTGCGCGGGCGCGGCGTCGGCCAGTTCGTTCAGCCGGCGTTCGACCTGGTAGGCAACGGCGTCCAGTTCGTTGCGGGCGTCCACCGCCTCGCGCAACGCCTGGTCGTCGCCGCGGTGCTCTTCGGCTTCCCGGACCATCCGCTCGACCTCACTCTGGTCGAGGTTGGAGCCCTCGCTGATGGTGATGCCCTGCTCGGCGCCGGTGTTCTTGTCCCGTGCGGTGACGTTCAGGATGCCGTTGGCGTCGACATCGAAGGTGACCTCGATCTGCGGCTCACCGCGGGGCGCGGGCCTGATGTCCTTGAGCTGGAAGCGCCCGAGGACACGGTTGTCCTTCGCGAGCTCACGCTCGCCCTGCAGGACGACGATGTCGACGGCTCCCTGATTGTCCTCGGCGGTGGAGAAGGTCTCCGTGCGCCGGACCGGGATGGTGGTGTTCCGCTCGATGAGTGTGGTCATGACACCGCCGCGGGTCTCCACACCGAGCGACAGCGGGATGACGTCGAGCAGCAGGACGTCCTTGACGTCGCCCTTGAGCACCCCGGCCTGGATCGCGGCTCCCATGGCCACGACCTCGTCGGGGTTGACGCTCATGTTCGGGTCCTTGCCGCCGGTAAGCCGGCGGACGAGGTTCTGGACGGCGGGGATGCGTGTGGAGCCGCCCACCAGGATGACCTCGTCGATATCGTTCTCGCTGATCTTGGCGTCGGCCATCGCCTGCTTGACCGGTTCCATGGTTCGCTCGATGAGGTCCTCGGTGATCTGCTCGAACGTGGACCGCATGACCGTCTCGGTGAGATGCTTCGGTCCGGCGGCGTCCGCAGTGATGAACGGCAGGCTGACCTGAGTCTGAGTGACCGAACTGAGCTCGGTCTTGGCCTTCTCGGCGGCCTCGAAGAGTCGTTGCAGGGCCTGCGGGTCGTTCCGCAGATCGATGCCGTTGTCCCGTTGGAAGCTGTCCGCCAGGTGGTCCACCAGTCGCCGGTCGAAGTCGTCACCGCCCAGGTGACTGTCGCCCGCGGTCGACCGGACCTCGACCACCCCGTCGCCGACGTCGAGCAGGCTGACGTCGAAGGTGCCGCCGCCCAGGTCGAAGACGAGCACGGTCTCGTGTCCCTTCTTGTCCAGTCCGTAGGCGAGGGCCGCCGCTGTGGGCTCATTGATGATGCGCAGGACCTCAAGGCCCGCGATGCGCCCCGCGTCCTTCGTCGCGGTGCGCTGGGCGTCGTTGAAGTAGGCGGGGACGGTGATGACGGCTTCCGTCACCTTCTCGCCCAGCTGCTTCGCGGCATCGTCGGCGAGCTTGCGCAGAACCAGTGCGCTGACCTCCTCCGGCGCATACAGTTTGCCGCGCACCTCGAAGCGGGCATTGCCCTGCTCATCTCCGACCACGTCGAAGCCGACGGCCTTCGCCTCGTCGGATATCTCGTCGTAGCGGCGGCCGATGAACCGCTTGGCCGAGTAGATGGTTCCCTTGGGATTGAGGATCGCCTGGCGGCGGGCCAACTGTCCGACGAGCCGTTCGCCCGCGTCGGTGAAAGCGACGACCGACGGAGTCGTGCGGTTGCCCTCGGAGTTCGGGAGAACCGCCGCCTCACCGCCCTCCCACGCGGCGATCACGGAGTTGGTGGTGCCGAGGTCAATCCCGACTGCCTTAGCCATGAGGTACTCCTTCGTTACACATGGGCTGACGGTCCTGCATGCACACGGCCCCTTCTCCGGACGACACGCGGCACCACCGGATCACTGCTGACCGCTTCAGTCTCACCGCCGCGGGTGCCCTGCGGCCTGCGCCTGCTAGGCCGAAATCTCGACGCGATCTCGGCCTGACAGGACGAGCGCAGAACGGGACATCCACGGACAGGGTCCAGATATGTGAGTAACGTGGAGTTTCAAGGCTTATTCACCCAGGAAGGTCCCGGCACCAGTCATGGCCACGACCTCGGGCACCGCCGGTAGATCCACCCGGAACACCGGGGGCCGTGAGCATCTGGCGAGCGTGTTCAGCCTTTTCGTGCTCTCGATGATCATGGATGACGGGCCGGACGAGCGTGAAGTGCTGACGCTGGCGCTCACTGCCGTGGGCAGCCTCGGTCCGTTCCGGGCCGAGGCCGCCTACCTCACCCTCGACGGGGGCCCCACCCGAACCCCCGCCGACTGGCCGCACGCAACCCCCCACATCGATGCCCAGGTCAAGAGGGTGAGCGGGCGGGACGGGCCGGTCACGCTCCCGGACCGGGCATGGGGCTGGAACTTCGCACTGCGCGGCAAGGCCGAGAGCATCGGACACCTGGTGGTCAGCGCTCCGTCACAGCCCACGGGTGACGAGTGTTTTCTCCTGCGGGTCCTGGCGCAGCAGACCGCGGTGGCCCTGACACATGCCATGACCCGGCGGACCGAGCGAGCCGGCGCACAGCAGCTCCGGAAGGTGAACGAGGACCACTCGGCCACGAACGCCCGGCTCGCCACGTCCCTCTCCGAGCTGGAGCATCAGCGTTCCGTCCACGAGATGCTCAATGACGTCTCCGCGAACGATGACGGCGTACAAGGCATCGCCGGGGCCCTCCACCGGCTCACCGGCTACCCGGTCGCCATCGAGGACCGCTTCGGCAATCTGTGGGCCTGGGCAGGCCCGGGCCCGCCCGACCCCTACCCCAAGTCCGAGGCGGCCCCGCACGAAGAGCTACTCCAAGGGGTGGCCCGCCGACTGCGGCCGGTGCGGATGGGGGAGCGGCTCATCGCCCTGGCCCGGCACCGTGGCGAGGTCCTCGGCACCGTCGCCCTGATCGACCCCGCGGCGAGTACCGGCGAGCAGGAGCAGTTCGCCCTCGACCACGCCTGCACCGTGCTGGCCCTGGAACTGGCCCACCTGCGCAACCTCGCCGAGGTGGAACTGCGGCTACGGCGCGAGCTGGTGGACGATCTGATCACCGGCACCGACGACGAAAGCGCCTACGCCAGGGCCGCCGCGCTCGGCCACGACCTGCACCGCCCGCACTATCTTGCCGCGGTGCAATGGGTGGGCCAGCCGGCTGACGACACCTTCGTGCAGGCGATCGGCCGGGCTGCGGCCGGGTTGTCGATGCGGTCAATGCTGGTCAGACGGTCCGGGATGGCCGTCCTGGTCCTACAGGGCCGTCCCCGGGCGACGGCCCTGTACGAGGCAGTGGCCGGCGAACTGGGCTCGCCCACCGGTTCCATCGGTGTGGGCGGACGCTGCGACACCCCGAGCGAGATCTCGCGCTCGTACCAGGAGGCGCTGCGCTCTCTGGAAGTCCGTCAGCACTCGCGGTCACCGCACGGCGCCACCACCTTCGACGAGCTGGGCTTCTATCGCATCCTGGGGCCGGGGGGCAGCTACCGCGAGGTCGAGCAGTTCGTCCGTGAGTGGCTCGGGCCGCTCCTGGACTATGACGCCGCACACCACTCGGACCTGGTCCAGACCCTCTCCCAGTACTTCGAGTGCGGCGGCAACTACGACGCCACGTCCGGCGCCCTGGCCATCCACCGCAGCACTCTGCGCTACCGGCTCCAGCGCATCCGCGAGGTCAGCGGTACGGACCTCGGCGACGTCGACAACCGGCTGAATCTGCACGTCGCCACCCGGGTGTGGAAAGTTCTGGGTGGATGACCCTGATCAGGAGACGAGCGATGCATCGACGGACAGCGGAGACCCTCCGGGCATCCGTCGCTTCGGTGAGCGGTAGTCCGCTGACTGCTGGTGACCATGTCTGCGCCCTGTACCGGGGCCGCGCCGAGCGGGACCGGCTCGTGGCACCGTTCTTCGCGGACGGTCTGGACAGGGGACACACCTGTCTCTTCCTGGCCGCGGAGGGAGAGGGCCCCACCTTCCGCGACGTCCTGACCGCGGCCGGGCCCGCCGGCGGCCGGGGTCTGGAGAACCTCCAGATCAAGGGCCCGACCGAGTACCTGCAGAACGGGACCTTCGACGGAGACCGCACGCTGGCCCGGATGTACGCCTGGTCCGACGAGACGTTCCCGGGCGGCAACGGCGCCCTCGCCCGGCTGGCAACCGATATGAGCTGGGCCCGGCCCCTCGTGCAGCTCTCCTTCGTCCGGGCACTCGTCCGGTACGAGGTGAACGCGACGCGCTGGCTGCGGTCCTATCCCCAGGTGGGCATGTGCATGTACGACCTGGACGTATTCCGCAGCGATGTGATCCTTCCCCTGGTCAAGGCCCACCCGCTGGTCTGGCTCAACGGCATGATCATGGAAAATCCGTACTGCCCGGCGCCCGGAAAAGCGCCCGGCGCGACGGCTGCCGCCGGAGGCTGATCGGCCCGCTCAGATGCCCTGCCGCGGCGGTCGGGCCGATACGTCGTCCTGCGCTCCCTCTTCCATGTCCGCTCGTGCCTGTCGATCCTGCCGGACCGACGCCACCTCCCGCTCCAGCGGCGACGTACCGATGGCGGTCGTCAGCTCCTCAAGGGCCCGGAGCACGAGTTCGGCACCGCGCCGCACCACCGGAGCCGGGCTGTCCTCGGCGCTCTTCCAGGCGGCGAGCGCCTCCTCGACGCGGTCCCAGGACGGGGTCAGCCGCTGACGTACCTCCCGTGCCGCCTGCGCGGTGTCCGCCCTCAGGGACTCGGCGAACCGCTCGGCGTCGGGGACAGGCCGCGTCCCCCGCGCCGGCAGATGGGCCTCCAGCAGCATCGCCGCCCGCCCCAGCGATTTGAGTGCTTCCCGGGCATCCTCTGCCGCACTGCGGCTCAGTCCACGGAGCTTGACGGGCTCCCGCTTGGCCCGGTCGAAGGCCTCGTCCCACGCTGCCTCCGCCGCACGGCTTGCGAGCAGGGCCCGCCGCACTTCTGCACGGTGCCGGTCCGCCGGATCCGCGTAGGCGGCGATCACCGCCGCCGTGTAGCGCCCGCTCGCGGCGAGCCAGTCCGCGAGCCGGTCAAGCAGCCGCGGGGTCTCCCAGGCCGGGAAAACCATGTAGGCCAGCATCGCGAGCGCACCGCCGATCAGTGTGAGCAGCACCCGGTCCGGCACGGTCTGGTGCCATTCCTCGCCCCCCATCCCGAGCAGGAAGACGACATACGCCGCCACAAAGGACTGGGAGACCGCGTACCCGGTGTGCATCAGCAGGTACAGCAACGCGGCCGAGCACACGGCCAGCCCGCCGGACAGATACGGGCCGGGATCCAGCAACTGAACCACCCCGGTGGCCAGTCCGACACCGATCAGAGTGCCGACGAACCGGGCCACAGCACGGGCATAGGTCTGATGGAAGTCGGGTCGCAGCACCATGACGGAGGTGATCGGCACCCAGTAGCCGTGTCCCAAAGGGAGCGCCGTACCGAGCAGATAGCCGAGGGAGGCCACCACCGCCAGGCGTACGGCGTGCCGGAGGACCGGCGAGTCCCGCACGAGTTCGTGACGCATCGAGCGCAGGACGGTCGGCATCATCCGGAGCACGGTCGGACGCAGCAGGGGCGAGGCGCCCGGCTTCCCGGGGGCAGGGGTGTACTCCGCGTGGCTGTGACCGCACTCCGCGGTCTCCACGACCTCGCCGAGCAGGTCGACCAGCCGGGACGCGGCCGCCCTCGCCGGACCCTTCAGCACCTCGTCTTTTGCTCCGGCCCGTAGCGCCTCCATGGCCGGGGCGGGTACCTGGGCCGGGGCACCGCGGCGGATGGACCGAGCGGCGGAGTCCAGGACCTCGGCGGCCGTGGCCAGCAGTTCCCGCGCCCGGTCGCGTTCCGGGCCCTCCGCCGGTGCGCCTACCCCGGGGTCGGCGAGCGAGGCCAGGACCGGCCGGATGCGCTCGGCCAGGCCTCGGGGGCCGTGCAGGGCAGCGGGCCGCGTGCGTGCCTGCAACGGCGTGACCGCGGCAGCGTCCCGAGCCGTCATCATCGGCTCCGGGTCGAAGCGGGCCGTGGGATCGTGCCGCAGCCGCCGGGCATAGTCCGCCACGGCGGCGAGGGCGTCGGCGAGCGCGTCCCGGTGTGCTCCCCATCGGCGGATCGGGACCAGCAGGATGAGTGTCGCCTGCACCACTCCGCCGATGGCGATGATCGCGGCGTGCTCCGCTGCCTCTCCGATGCTGGTGGGCAGGGTGACGGTCACCAGCATGATGCCGACGGTGGTGGTCGCGACGATCCCGGCGGTCGGGCTCGCGGCCCAGGCCACCCCGGCGAGAAACGCCCACACGGCGAGCAGTGAAAGGAACGCTACGAGGTGTGCCGCCGCGACATAGCCCAGGAAGGTACTGAGCGACAGACCGGCACCGGCAGCCAGGGCGAGCACCTTGCGCGGGCGCCAACTGCGCTGGAACGTGGCGGTGCCGGCCGAGAACGCGCCGAACGCCGCGGAGGCGGCGGAGGCCGGGGAGGAAAGCCACAGAGAGAATCCGATCACGATTGCGAGACCGGCCGCCGCGCGCAGCGCGACCAGGGGTTCGAGCCGCGTGCGTTCGACCGTCAGCCCGGAACGCACGACCTCCATCAGCGCCCGCGGCCACGTCACGGCGCCGAGCTTAGGCCGAGGCCGGGGCCGTCCGCGTCAGCCGCACCGAGCCCCGGACCCTGGATCGGCGCCGCGGTCTTTGACCAGCACTCGCATCGCGGCGGCCTTCGACATCCCAAGATGCGCCACGTCGCCGAACTCATCGTGGAGTGGGCCCGGACGGAGCACCTCCCGAGCGTGGCCTTGTCCACGAGAACGCCACAAGCTGGAACGCGGCATGGCGACGCGCGTGATCCTGCGCTCCGAACCCGGCTGATTGGTGCTCAGCCTTTCGCGCGGCGTCAGGAGCGCGCGAGCCGGGCCGCGAGATAGGGCGCGGTGGCGCTGCGGCGGGCCCTCGCCAACTTGGCCGGCGGGCCCGCCGCGACCACCCGCCCTCCCGCGTCGCCGCCGCCCGGCCCGAGGTCGATGACCCAGTCGGCGGTGGCGATCGTGTCCAGGTCGTGCTCGACGAGGACGACCGTGTTCCCGGCGTCGACGAGCCGGTGCAGCTGTCGCAGCAGCAGCGCGATGTCCGAGGGGTGCAGCCCCGCCGTCGGCTCGTCGAGCAGGTAGAGCGCGTGCCCGCGGCGGGCTCGCTGCAGTTCGGTGGCCAGCTTGATGCGCTGCGCCTCACCACCGCTGAGTTCCGTCGCGGGCTGGCCCAGCCGCAGGTACCCCAGTCCCACCTCGCGCAACGTCTCCAGACTGCGGGAGGCGGCCGGAACGGCGGAGAGGAACTTGGCGGCGGCGTCGACCGACAGCGCCAGCACTTCCGCGATGTTCTTGCCGCGGTAGGTGACTTCCAGCGTTTCCGCGTTGTACCGGGCGCCCTGGCAGGTAGGGCATGGCGCGTAGGTGCCGGGCAGGAACAGCAGTTCCACCGCGACGAATCCTTCGCCCTGGCAGGTCTCGCACCGACCTTCGGGCACGTTGAAGGAGAACCGCCCGGCCGAGTAGCCACGCGCCCTGGCCTCGTCCGTCGCCGCGTACAGCTTGCGCACCGCGTCGAACATCCCCGTGTACGTGGCCAGGTTGGACCGGGGAGTTCGGCCGATGGGCCGTTGGTCGACCCGGACCAGGCGGTCGAACGACTCGACCCCCGACGCGTCCAGGACGTCGACCTCCAACTGCGCCTCGTCGGGCCCCTCGGGTACGAGTCCGAGGTGGGCGCGGACGACCTCGGCGAGGACCTGCGTCACCAGCGTCGACTTTCCGGAGCCGGACACGCCCGTCACCGCCGTCAGTACGCAGAGCGGTATGTCGACGGACACGTCGTGCAGATTGTGGCGGGAGACGCCGCGCAGGTGCAGCCAGCCGTGCGGTGTGCGTGGGCGGTGATCGAGCGGCTGGGCGCGCCCGAACAGGTACTGGCTCGTGGCCGACTCCCCGACCCGCTCGAGACCGGCGACCGGGCCGCTGTACAGCACGCGTCCGCCGCCCTCGCCCGCGCGGGGGCCGATGTCGACCACCCAGTCCGCCCGCCGTACGACGTCCATGTCGTGCTCCACGACGAACAGTGAGTTGCCTGCCGCCCTGAGGCGGTCCAGTACGTCCAGCAGCGGTTCCGCGTCAGCCGGGTGCAGGCCCGCGGAGGGTTCGTCGAGGACGTAGACGACGCCGAACAGCCCCGAGCGCAGCTGGGTGGCGATCCGCAGGCGCTGTGCCTCGCCGGGCGACAGGGTCGTCGAGCGGCGCCCGAGGCTGAGGTACCCGAGGCCCAGGTCGAGCAGTACGTCGACCCGCGCGACCAGATCGCCGCAGATCCGGACCGCGACCTCGGTCGTCTCCCCGGATCGGGCGGTTGACGTGGTGGCGTCGGCCCTGGACCGCCCCCCGATCGGCCGCAGCAGCGCCACGACCTCGGTGAGCGGCATCGCGTTCATTTCGGCGATGGAACGTCCGGCGAAGGTCACGGCGAGCGCCTCGGGACGCAGTCCGCTGCCGTGACACTCCGGGCACGGCACACTCCTGACGAACCGGAGCGCCCGTTCGCGCATCTTCTCGCTCTTGGAGTCGGCAAGGACGTGCATGACGTGCTTGCGGGCACTCCAGAACTTGCCCTGGTAGCCGTAGTCGACGCGGTCCTCCTCCGGCTCGATGTACACGGAGGGCTGCTCGTCCGTGTACAGCAGCCAGTCCCGGTCCTTCTTCCGGAGCCTGCGCCACGGCCGGTCGATGTCGATCCCCAGGCCGCTCACGACACTGCGCAGGTTGGCGCCCTGCCATGCACCCGGCCAGGCGGCGATCGCCCCCTCGCGGATGCTGAGCGAGGGGTCCGGGACGAGCAGGTCCTCGGCGACGTCGTGTACGAGGCCCAGCCCGTGGCACTCCGGGCAGGCGCCGGCCGGGGTGTTGGGTGAGAACGACTCGGCTTCAAGCCGTGCGGCCCGGGGCGGATAGGTGCCGGCGCGGGAGTACAGCATGCGCAGCAGGTTGGACAGCGTGGTGATGGTGCCGACCGTCGAGCGCGAGCTGGGCGACCCGCGGCGCTGCTGCAGGGCCACGGCCGGTGGCAGTCCGGTGATTTCCTGCACGTGCGGCGCACCGACCTGCTGCAACAGCCTTCGGGCGTAAGGTGCTACGGACTCGAAGTAGCGCCGCTGGGCCTCCGCGTAGAGCGTGCCGAACGCGAGCGAGGACTTGCCCGAACCGGAGACGCCGGTGAAGGCGACCATCGCGTCCCGCGGAACGTCGACATCGATGTTCCGCAGGTTGTTCTCACTGGCGCCCCGGACATGCACGAAGGGGTCGCTCGCGTCCTTGTTCACCGTTCCTGATTACCTGATCGCGCCGGGAACCGCGCGACAGGCACCGTCACCGGGCTCGCTCGCACGAGCGTTCGAAGTGTCCCGGATCCATTCCCGACACACTGCAAGTATCGCTTGGTCACCCTGGGTGACAGTGGCTGGTGATGGGCACCTTCTGGAGGTCTGGACGTGAAGCTGAGCGATGTGGAGGGGCGCCGGCCTGAGGTGACGGAGTTCGGGGCGAGATGTTCAGGTCGTTCCGCAGCGCGATCAGTGGCGATGGGGCGCCGTTAGCTGCGGGCCTCGATGCTGCGTGGCCGGCGCAAGTCGATCCAGCGATGGCTGCTCGTCTGCCGGACGGGAACATGCAGGCAGGGGTTGCCCGGCAGTATTGCGGGGTGCCGGGCAACCGGGCGAACTGCCAGGTCGCGGTCAGTGTGCATGCCGTGACCGACACAGCGTCCTGCCCTTGGAGTGGCAGCTGTATCTGCCGAGAGGCTGGACGGACGAGTCGGAGCGCTGCCGCCAAGCCGGTATTCCGGAGGGCGCGGTGTGCCAGGAGAAGTGGCGCCTTGCGCTGAGCCTGCTCGACAACGTCCCCAGGCGAAATCCGAGCGACCCGGTCGTCGTCGGCGATGCGGGTTACGGCGTCAGCACGCGCTCCCGTCTCGGTCTTGAGGAACGGGGCCTGTCCTACGTCCACGCGCTGACAGCAGGGAAGTCGCCCGCGGGCCGGACGTCGTGCCCTAACCGGCCCGGCGGGGACGGTGGCGCGGCATGCGGTGCAGGCGGGCGCAGGCGCGGTACCGGAGCGGGTGGCCGCGGTGACACACGCGATCGTGACCTTGGTGGTGAGAGCAGGCTTTGGTACTGGGCGACCGAAGAGATCTGCCCTACCGCCTGCACCGGTCGGCGGGAGCCAGCGTGTCACGTCGTGCCCACGCCACCCCGGGGGCATCCTGTGGGCACCCGCGATCGCGGGGACAGCCGACGAAGGGTCCAGCCATGCCGGTGTCCTCGCAGGGCGTTACGGTCGTGGCGCTCCTCGCGGACCCGGACGCGCCGACCGAGATCGCTCAGCGCATGGCCCAGACGCTTCCTGATCGGCTCGCGGGCAAGTCAGGCCAGGGGCGACGGTTCGACGTCGAGGTGGTCAGTGAGCCTTTCACCGCAGGGGCCGAGGATCCGCCCACCTTGATGCGCCGTGTCATGGACCGCGCGAGTACGGAGAACTGGGACATCGTCGTGGCCCTCACCGACCTTCCGCTGCACTCTCACAGGCGCAAGCTCGTTGTGGATCTGAGTCACGAACACGGCGTCGCGCTGCTGTCCCTTCCGACACTGGGGGGCTGGCGGCTGCAGAGAAGAGCCCGGCGAGCCGTGGAAGAAGCCGTGCTCAGCTTGGCGAACCCGCAGGCCACTGGGGCTGAGGAAGCGCGGCGAAGTCAGCCACCGCTGGGGCCCTTCGCCGGTCGTCTCGCACCTATCCATCCGGGCCCGGTCGACGAGGACGAGACCGCCGATCTGCGCTACGTCGCCAGCGGGCCGCGCGGTTACCTCAGAGTGCTCGTCGGTATGGTCCGCGCCAACCGCCCGTGGCTGCTGGTGCCGGGTCTGTCCAAGGCCCTGGCCGCCGCACTCGCCACAGGAGCCATCGCCACCGTGAACTCCACCGTCTGGAACCTGGCCGCGTCCCTGAGCGCGCCGCGTCTCGTGATCGCCATGGTCGGCTCTGTCGCGCTCATGATCGGCTGGCTGATCGTGGACGCGAACCTGTGGCATCGAACAGCGGAGGCCACGCCGGAGGCGAGGAAGAGGGAGGCTCTCTATAACGCCTCGACCGTTGTGACCGTAGGTATCGGGGTGCTCGTCTGCTACGTGGGTTTGCTGGTCATCAACTGGGTGTGGGCGCTGTTCATCCTTACCGACCAGGTGTTCGCCTCCATGACACGAACGCCGCTCCACGCCACGGAATACTGGACGCTGTCCTGGTTCGTCGCTTCGATCGCCACGGTGGGCGGCGCATTGGGATCGGGCTTGGAGAGCGACGAGGCGATCCGGGCAGCCGCCTACTCCAAGCGCGAACAGGAACGTCGCCGCACGTTGCAGGACGACCACGATGACTAGGCAGTGTGTGTTTGCATCATCGGGTTGACCAGAGGAAGGTGCCGCGACTTGGAGTCCGGCCAGGTAGACGGTCGCGGTCTTCTCGTAGCGGGTGGCGATCCCACGCCTCTGCTTCAAGCGGGTGACGCAACGCTCGGCGGCGCAGCCGGCAGACCTTTTTGTCCGAAAGACGATCATCGAATGGTGGGCCGGGGTTCTGTGATCCTGGCAGCAGTGGTCGCGTGGGAATGCCGTGGAATCGGTGTGGCGGGCGCCTGACCGATCCGCATTCGAGCTGGGTCGAGGGGGACGCAGCCGGATGGAAAGGGGAAACGCGTTTTCTGGGGACCTGTGGGCTCCGCAACGGTGCAGCGAACTTGCAGCGTTCTGCGTCATCGTGCTTCCGGGCATCCATGACCTGAGGTTTTGACGCCTTCTCGGTGGGATGAGTGGTCTGCGCTCCCACGGCTGCGTTTGGTCGACGAGATATTGCTGATCGTTCCGCCCCCGGTGGTGTCCGGAGCTGGGCATGGAGGGGAGTGGTTGTAGCTGGACCGCGGGCCGCGGCGAGGCCCTCCTGTGTGGGCATATCGGATCGCTGGGCCGGTGCACACATCGTTTGCGCGGGGAGTGAGCAGCGGGGCGCGCTCGCGCTGCCACGTACAAGGGATCAGACCCAGGTGCGGAGTGCCGAGGGGTCTTCCGCATGCATGATGACTCGTCAGGTATGTCGGCATCCGGTCAGCAGGAGGCCCCCGCGCGTTCCGGGGCGATTGTTTCAACAAGGGCCCGAGAGAAGGGAAAGCCCAGATAGGAAGCCACTTCGCCTGACCGGAGCGATGTTCCTCACAAACATCGTTCGGCACGTGCCGGTGTACACTCGGGGCCGCCCTTGACCTGCACAAAGCAGGCAGGGAGCCGTCTCGGAGGAGTCCAAAGTGCTGCGTACTCTGTTCAAGTCCAAGATCCACCGCGCCACCGTGACCCAGGCCGACCTCCACTACGTCGGCTCGGTCACGGTCGACGTAGCGCTGATGGAGGCCGCTGATCTGCTGCCCGGCGAGCTCGTCCACATCGTCGACATCGACAACGGTGCCCGGCTGGAGACATACGTCATCGAGGGCGAGCGAGGCTCCGGTGTCATCGGGATCAACGGCGCTGCCGCCCACCTCGTTCACCCCGGCGACCTGGTCATTCTCATCAGCTACGCGCAGGTCGACGATGCCGAGGCGCGTGAGCTGATTCCGCGTATCGTCCATGTCGACGCGGGCAACCGGATCGTCGAGCTCGGTACCGACGCCTCCGCGCCCGTGCCGGGTTCCGACACCGAGCGCAGTCCGCACGCCGTGCCCGCGGCGCGCTGACTACGCCTCATTTCAGCGAGGGAGCGTCAGCCATGGCGGAGCAGGACGGACAGACCGTGCCCGACATCCGGGACGACCGGGCGGCGGGCAAGCTGCTCGCGTATGTGGACGGCGAGGCCGCCGGAGTCATCGTGTACTTCGTGATGGACGGGGCGCCCGCGGCGCTCGTCCCCGTGCACACGGTCGTCGAGCAGGGGCACGAGGGCAAGGGCATCGGCGGTGCCCTGGTCAAGGAGTTCTACGCCATGGCCGCCCGCGAGGGTGTCCCCGTCGTCCCGCTCTGCCCGTACGCCGCGAAGTGGGCATCGCGTCACCCCGACGAGGCGCCCGAGGCGCCGGCGGACCTGGTGGAGCAGGCCAAGAAGGAGCTCGCCACCCACCCCGAGCTCTACTGACCCGTCTGACCTGGCTGAGCCGCTGACCGGCGGGCGGACGGCTGTCGGGCGTGGGCCGGGCTGCCGGTAACGTGTCGCGGATGAGCCTCGCACTCCTGCACACCTCCCCGGTCCACGTCCCGGTCTTCGACGCCCTGCGTGACGCCCACCACCCCGGGCTCGTCGTGCGCCACCTCGTGTACGAGGATTTGCTCGACCGGGCGGGCGTGCTGGGGCCGGAGGCGGTGGCAGGTGATGTCGAGGCGCTGGTCAGTGGTGCCGTTGCCGACGGGGCCACCGCGGTGCTCTGTACCTGTTCGACGATCGGTGGGGTCGCCGAGTCCGTCGGAGCGCGGCTCGGAATCCCGGTCCTGCGGATCGACCGCCCGATGGCCGCTGCGGCCGTCCGCGCGGGGCGGGTCACCGTCCTGGCGGCGCACCACGCCACCCTGGAGCCGACCCGCGCGCTGCTCGCGCAGGAGGCGGAGCGGGCGGGGGAGCCGGACGTGGAGGTGCGCACCGTCCTGGTCGACGGCGCCTGGGAGCGCTTCGAGGCCGGCGATCATGACGGTTATCTGGATCTCGTGGCGGCCGCGGCCGACGCCGTGAAGGACGCCGACGTGATCGTGCTGGCCCAGGCCTCCATGGCGGGCGCGGCAGGCCGTTCGGTCACCCGGATCCCGGTCCTGTCCAGCCCGCGGCCGGGTCTGGACGCTGCGGCGGTCGCGGCCGGGCGCTGACCGCGCGCGGGCCGTGAGCCGACTGGCGCATCCGCAGCCCGTACGTGTGGACTCGCCGGGCGCGGGCAGCCGCTCCGGGAGACGGTGGAGGAGATCCACCCCGACCGTTCGGAGGCCCGAGATGACTCACCCGTTCCCCGACCCGGTCCCGCCGGCGCCCACCCCCGGGCCGATGCCGGGGCCGCCCCAGCCGCTGCCGGAGCCGACGCCGGTTCCGCCCGGCCCCGGGCCGACGCCGCCTGTGCCCACGCCGCCGGGCCCGGCTCCGGACCCGATCCCGCAGCCGCCCGCGCCGAACCCCGAGCCGGTGCCCTCGCCCGAGCCGGAGCCTTCGCCGGTCGGCTGAACCTGCCCCGGCCGCGGGCCCGGCGACCTGGCCCGCTCAGCCCCGGCCGCGGGCCCGGTGCGCCGGTCTCAGCCCTCGGCCAGCACGGCGTCGGCCCGTGCGGTGACCTCGGTCAGGACCCGGCCCGCCGCCGCCAGGTCCTCGGCCGGCAGGTCCGCGTACAGCCGGTCGGTGATCTTGGTGAGTGCGGCCCTGTGCGTATGGTGCAGCTCGCTGCCCGCGGGCGTCATGGTGAGCCGTGCCGCGTCCCCCGGCTCCTGCTCCAGCAGCCCCTGCGCGATCAGCCCGGCCAAGACCGTTTCCACGGTCGTGGCGTCGATCTTCAGCGTGGACGTCATCCGTTCGAGGAGCAGGTGCCGCTCGGTGCTCCCGCCGCTGTCCGCCGTGGCATTCAGCGCGACCGACTGGTGGAACGTTGTGCCCGTGGCAGCCAGCACGCTCTCGAGAACGGCGCGCGTGGCGTAGTGGGCCTGGCCGATCACCTGTCCGTTGACGGTGGGTGCGGTGGTCATGATGACTCCTTGGTGGAAGGGCCGGTGGATACGGGAGACGGCACGTCGAGCAGTGCCGTCAGCGTCCGGGTGAAGGTTTCGGTGTCCGGACCGTCCAGGCCGCCCAGAGGGGCGAGCAACTCGTCCATGAGCCGGCGCACCACCTCGACCGCACGGTCGGTGACCGTGCGCCCCTCGTCGGTCAGGGACAACCGGACGGCCCGGGTGTCGGAGGGGTCGGCGGCCCGGTCGACGAGGCCGGCGGCCTCCAGGCCGCGGGCCAGTTTCGATACGTAGAGCGCTTCGAGTCCGGTGTGGTCCGAGAGTGCGCGCTGGCTCGGTCTCAGCCCCGCCCGCTGCATCCCCGACAGGGACGCGAGCAGGGAGTACTGCGCGTGTGTCAGCCCGAGCGGCGCCAGCGCCCGGTCGAGGGCCACCCGCCATCTCATGGACAGTCGCCAGACCAGGAAGCCGGGGGTCGGGCCCGAAGGTGTCTTGCTCATGCTCGATACAGTACATGGCTACTATGTCCATGGCTACTAAATAGGGCGGGGGCGCGGGATTGAGGGCGAGATGCGGGACTCAGGCGTCCAGCCCCAGCAAGGCATCGGCGTGCGCGAGCCCGCTCTCCGCGGCGATCGAGTCCAGCGACTGGGCGTCACGCACGGGGGCGAAGCGCACCGCGGGCCCGTCCTGCCCCGCGCTCGCCGCCGTTCCGAATCCGTACACCGCGGGCCGCGGCAGGCTGGTGCCGGCCCACGGTGTCCAGAAAAGGTGGGCGCCGGTGTCGTACAGCACCACGTAGTCGCCCGCCCGCAGTTCGGGCAGCTCCCGGGCGTGGGTGACGACCTCCCCGGCGAAGCCGCACGGACCCGCGATGTCCTGGGCGAGCGCCGGCCCGGTCCTCGGAAGCCCGTCCGAGTCGAACGCGCCCACTCGCAGCAGCTGGGCGTCCGGCGCGAGGACGGTGCGGGGAGCGGTCCGCGTGCCCGCGTGGGTGAGCGCGATCCGCCGGCCCCCGGCATCCTTCGTGTACTCCACGAGTGCACAGATGAAACCGTTCTCGGCCATCAGTGACCGGCCGAACTCGGTGACGAGGCCGTACCGTCCGTCGAACAGCCCCGGGACCGTCCCGCGCAGCGCGGACGCGTAGGCGGCGAAGGCGGGGCGGGCCGTGTCGCCGGTGAAGCCGACCGGCAGCCCGCCGCCGATGTCGAGCCCCGTGACCTGCCTGCAGCCGAGCCGTGTGTTGATCTCCTCGGCCAGCCGGTACGTCTCGCCGACGCCCGCCGCGATCAGTTCGAGGGAACCGCTCTGCGAACCGGCATGGGCGTGCAGACGGGTCAGCCACGGGTGCGCCGCGAACGCCTCCACGACCCGCTCGCGCGCGCCGGGATCGTGCAGCGCCACGCCGAACCGGGAGGTGGCCGGCGCTGGGCTCATCGGCCCGACGGCCTCGCCGCCGGGCTGGGGATCGACCCGGAGCCCGATCGCGGACACCGCGTCCGAGGGCCGCAGCGCGGCGATCCGGTCCACCTCGTCGAGGTTGTCGGCGTTGAGCGCCACACCGAGCGCCAGGGCCCACCGGATCTCGTCACGCGTCTTGACCGGGGAGTCGAGGACGATCTTCGACGGCGAGAACCCGGCGTCGAGCGCGATCCGTAGCTCACCCGGGCTCGCGACCTCGCACCCCATGCCGCACTTCGCGAGGAGCCTCAGGACGGGCACGAGTGAGGCAGCCTTCGCGGCGAAGGTGTGCAGCACTCCGGGGACTCCCTCGAACGACGCGTGGAGGGCGGCGACCGTGTCCCGGACCCCGTCCGCGTCGACGAACCCGGCAACCGGGCTGGACTCGCCGAGCAGGCCGGTCGCGACGGCGTGGCGGACCGCGGCCGCGACACGCGCGGAGGAGTGAGGGGCACATGGCGACGGAGGGGGGCTCGGGGAGCCGGAGTCGGTGATGGTAGCCCCACAGTCTCTGTCCGACAGGACAGCATCGGTGCAGGCACTTGTCCGAGCGGCCGGTGAACCGTACGGACCGTGCGGGCCGGGGGCGCCCGGATCCGCCCCTGCCGCCGCTCAGGCGACGATCGGGACCGCGGCCTCCGGGGTCAGCATGCGGAAGGTGAACGACTGGTGGAAGTACAGGTGGATGTCGGTCGCGTCATGGTCCTGGTAGCCGATGGACAGGTCCTCGCCCAGGCACAGCTCGAAGTCTCCGCCCCGCGTGGACAGCAGTACCCCGCCCGCGACGGCCGGGGCCCACAGGATCTTGTCGTCCAGCAGCCGGGCCAGATGTGTGGAGACGGGGTAGCCGTGGTCGGACGTCTCGGTCGCCTCGGTGAACGCGTCCGCGCCCAGGAGCAGCCGGTACGGTCCGTCCACACCGGCGAGACGCAGCCGGGTCAGCGCCTGACTGACCGTGGCCGGATAGTCGCGCGCATCGGCCGGCAGCGGCAGCGGGGTGTGCGAGGAGCCGTCGCGCAGACCGGCGATCCCGGCCGAGGCGTAGCCGTCGATGATCGCCATGTCCTCGGCGAACGCACACGTGCGGGCCGCGTCCTTGACGGGCTGCCAGTCGCTGTCGTCCGAACCGCGCTCGACATCGTCGACGGCGGCCCTCGTCACGGTGAACGGCACCCGCCACTCGATGACCGGCATCGAGGTGCGGGCGCGGGCGAAGACGTCGGGCGTGGGCGGATCGATGTCGCGCAGATGGCCGTCGCCGACCGCCGCCAGCCGCGGGCCTTCCGGTCCGCTGACGTCGACGACGCGGCGGCCGGCGAGATGGCGGCTGAAGGTGCGCCGGGCCTCCTCTTCGATCTGGTCCCAGGCGGCCTGGGTGACAGGGGCGAGTTCGCGATGGAGGTTGTTCATCACTGGGTGCTTTCGTGCAGGCTGCCGATGCGCAGCGAACCGTTCCGGCCCACCGGCATGACCACGGCCCTCGCCACCGGCGCGGACGCCGGCTCCGGCTGGGGCGTGGCCTCGGCGGAGGCGGGCGACGGCGGCGGGGCGTCGAGGAAGTCGGCGCCGGGGGCGTGGAAGAGCGTGCCGGTGACCGCCGTCGAGAAATCGAGGATGCGGTCGTGGGTGCCGGGCGGGTCGCCGAGGAACATGTTGCGCAGCATCCGCTCGGTGACGTCCGGGTCCGCGGCGAACCCGATGAAGTACGTGCCGAATTCGCCCTGTCCGAAACTGCCGAAGGGCATGTTGGCGCGCAGGATGTCACGCTCCGTACCGTCCGGGTCGGTGATGGTGTTCAGCGCGACATGGGAGTCGGCGGGTTTGACGTCGTCGGCCAGCTCGATGTCCGTGAACTTGGTCCGTCCGATCACCCGCTCCTGTTCCTCGGTCGACAGCGCGTTCCACGAGGCCAGGTCGTGCAGGTACTTCTGCACGATGACGTAGCTGCCGCCGGCGAAGTCCGGGTCCTCGTCCCCCACCAGGGCCGCCGACCGGGCGTCGTCGCCCACCGGGTTCTCGGTGCCGTCGACGAAACCGAGCAGGTCGCGGTGGTCGAGGTAGCGGAACCCCTGCGTCTCGTCGACGACCTTCACCGCCCCGCCCAGCCGGTCCAGCAGCTGCGTGGCCCACTCCCAGCACACGTCCATCCGCTCGGCCCGGATGTGGAAGAGCAGGTCGCCGGGGGTGGCAGGGGCGTGATGACGGGCGCCGTGCAACTCCTGGAAGGGGTGCAACGAGGCCGGCCTGGGGCCCGAGAACAGCCGGTCCCAGGCCTCGGAGCCGAATCCGGTCACACACACCAGGCCCGTGTCCGGGTAGCGGAACCCGATGGAGCGGGCGAACGCGGCGAGATCCGGCAGCGCCTCGCGGACGACGCGCTCACCACCGGGCTCGATCGTGGCGATCAGAATCAGAGCCGCGCTGGTCAGCGGAGCGATGACGGGCTGCGCCGGGGCCGGTTGCGCGGTGATCTCTGGCATGCTGCGGCTCCATGAGCTGGCTCGGCGGTACGGCGCGCGGGAACAAGGCCCCGTCGCTGTGCGGCGAACGGGACTTGCTGCCACTTACGCACACCCCGGGCGTCCCCGCACCCCGGGCCGCCTACCCGGGCGACCTGTACGGCGCGACACGCCGTGCCACCCGAGCCGGTGAAACACCGCCGAACCGGTCGGGACAACCACGTGGGCCTCCCTCGGGAGGAGTGGGGAGCTTCCGGACGACGCTGCTCTTCGTGAGCGGCTGTTCGTCCGTCCGGACACCGTGAACGGTCCGCGCAGGAGCGCCATCGGCACCTTTCTGCCGTGGTCGACCGGTGGCCCGCACCGGACCCGCTGTCACCCGGACCGGACTGCTTCATCGCGGTCTTGCGTGCCCGCCCGCGAACCGATCCGGCAGGTCAGGGACTACCAGGTGCGGCCCGCGCGCACGAGGGTGTCGCGGACCCGGCCGACATGGGGGTTCGCGGCGGAGCCCGGCCGCTGCACCAGATAACCCGTGTTGATGGGCGCGTCCTCCGGATCGACGAGCAACACCAGCGCGCCCGAGGCGAGTTCGGCCGCGCAGAGGTAGCGGGGCAGCACCGAGAAGCCTCCGCCCGAAACGACCACGGCCAGAACCCCCCGTAGATCGGGAACGGTCACGGCGGCCGGGCAGACCAGCCGCCTGCCGAACACATGCCGCCAGTAGCGGCGGGCGATCGGCAGATCTTCCGCGTACGAGATCAGTGGCACCCCGTGCAGCGCGGCGGGGCCGTCGGAGGCGACCGCCGCAGGACCACCGGCGTGCTCGGCGACGGCCGGTGCCGCGACCAGGACGAACTCCTCGTCCATCAGCGGGACGGCGCTCAGGGCGCGGCCGCGCGGCCGACTGGTGGAGATCACCAAGTCGTGCTGCCCCGAACGAAGTTCTTCGAGCAGCGGATCCGTCAGACCGGTGGCGGTGCGAAGTTGCACGCCCTCGGCCACGAGCGGCGCGAGTGCCGGGAGCACGCGCAGGCACAGCAGTTCGGCGGGCCCGGCAAGCTGGACGGGCCCGGTGGCCGGTGCGCCGGCGGATCCCTCGTCCCCGATGGCCACGGCCAGGTCGTCGAGGGGCGCCGCCACGCGGGCGGCGAGGGCGTCCGCGAAGGGCATGGCCACCACACCGCGTGCCTGGCGCTCGAAGAGTTCGCGCCCCAGTCGACGTTCCAGAGCACGGATCTGCGTGGTCACCGTCGGCTGGGACAGACCCAGCAGCCGGGCGGCGGCGGTGAAGGAAGCGGAGCGGTGGACGGCAAGGAACGTGCGCAGCAGATTGAGATCCGCCGGGCCGGTGGCCGCCGTCTGCCTCATTCCCGTCATCCCATTGGATTCCCTATCGCTCATGCTGGCGATCCTATTGGAGTTCCGAGGGTGTGCAGCCGTACCGTCGAACCCGTCGGCGTGACAGCGGTCCGGATCCGGGCCGCCGGAGCGCGTAACCTCCCCCGGGTGCCGGACGCCCGGCCTTTGAAAGACGTGACATGGCAAAGATCCTTTTCGTTGTGACCGGAGCCGACCACTGGACCCTGGCCGACGGAACCGCACACCCGACCGGCTTCTGGGCGGAGGAAGTCGTCGCCCCGTACGAGAGGTTCCGCGCTGCCGGACACGAGATCGTCGTCGCCACCCCCGGTGGAGTGGTGCCGACGGTGGACCGGGGCAGCCTGGCCGCCGAGTTCAACGGCGGGCAGGAGAACGCCGACAAGGTGGCGGCGGCCGTCGCCGGCATGGACGAGCTCGGGCACCCGCTGAAGCTGGAGGACGTGGACCCGGCGGACTACGCGGCGGTGTTCTACCCGGGCGGGCACGGCCCCATGGAGGACCTGGCGGTGAACGCCGACTCCGGCAGGCTGCTGAGCCGGGCGCTGGGCTCGGGGATGCCGCTCGGCATCGTCTGCCACGCCCCGGCGGCCATGCTCGCCGCCACGAAGGACGACGGGACCAACACCTTCGCCGGGTACCGGATCACCGGGTTCACCAACACGGAGGAGACCCAGGCCGGCTTCGCCGACCGGGCCAAGTGGCTGCTCCAGGACCGTCTCGTGGAGGCCGGCACCGACTTCCAGGAGGGCGAGCCGTGGGCCCCGCACGTGGTCGTCGACCGCAATCTGGTCACCGGCCAGAACCCGGCATCCTCCGGCCCGCTCGCCGACGAGCTGCTCAAGAAGATCGGCTGAGAGCGCCCGAGCGGCACCACCCGCAGTGCGGAGCGCCGGGTGAGGACTCGCCCGACGGTGTGACCGCTGCGTCCTGAGGGGCCGCCCGGACAACACTGAGTACAGCGACACCAACGCGAGCGGTGTGCTCGGGAGGCGAGGTCGTGTCTCCGGCCGCGGTCCGTGCGATCGGCGCCGACACGGGTCAGGCTCTGCGGGACCTCGGCCGCACTTGTCGGAGCAGGTTTCGCTCCGCGACCTCATCCAGGACGAATTCGCGCTGGCACCCGCTCCCGCGAGAGTGCTGGTCAGTTCTCGACCTCGCTCCTGTCCCCGCCCCAGAGCGTGTGGAAAGTGCCACTGCGGTCGACGCGGTGGTACGTGTGAGCGCCGAAGTAGTCGCGCTGGCCCTGGGTGAGGGCGGCCGGGAGGCGTTCGGCGCGCAGGGAATCGTAATAGGCGAGGGTGGTGGCGAAGGCGGGGGTGGGGACGCCCTGGGTGACGGCGGCGGCGATCACGGTGCGCCAGTCGTCCTGCGCGGCGGCGATCTCTTCGGCGAAGCTCTTGTCGGAGAGGAGACTCGGCATCTGGGGCTGCGCGTCGTAGGCGCTCGTGATCCGGTCGAGGAACGCTGCCCGGATGATGCATCCGCCGCGCCAGATCGCGGCGATCCTGGCGAGGTCGATGTCCCAGTCGTACCGCTCGCTGCCGGCCGCGATCTCGTGGAAGCCCTGGGTGTAGGCGACGATCTTCGAGGCGTACAGCGCCTGCTCGACCTGGGCCGCGAATGCCGCAGCCTCCTCCCTGCCCAGTTTCCGGGCACTCGGTCCGGCGAGGTGGCGTGAGGCATCGCGGAGTGCGGCATGGCCGGAGACGGAGCGGGCGAAGACGGCCTCGGCGATGCCGGAGACGGGAACGCCCAGGTCGAGGGCGATCTGCACGGTCCAGCGGCCGGTGCCCTTCTGCTCCGCCCGGTCCTGCACGACGTCGACGAAGGGCCTGCCGGTGGCGGCGTCGGTGTGGGCCAGGACCTCGGCGGTGATCTCGATCAGATACGAGTCCAGGCGGCCCGTGTTCCAGTTGCGGAAGGTCTCGGCGATCTCCGCGGGGGAGTACCCGGCGACCGCGCGCAACAGGTCGTACGCCTCCGCGATCAGCTGCATGTCCGCGTACTCGATGCCGTTGTGCACCATCTTGACGAAGTGGCCGGCGCCGTCAGGCCCGATGTGCGTGGTGCAGGGGGTGCCGTCCTTCGCCTTCGCCGCGATCTTTTCCAGCATGGGGCCCAGCGATTCGTACGACTCGGCCGAGCCGCCCGGCATGATGCTGGGCCCGTTCAGCGCACCTTCCTCACCCCCCGAGATCCCCGCGCCGACGAAGTGGACACCGCGCTCACGCAATTCCTTCTCGCGGCGGCGGGTGTCCTCGAAGTGGGCGTTGCCACCGTCGATGATGACGTCGCCCTCGTCCAGCAGCGGGGCGAACTCCTGGATGACCGCGTCCGTGGGGTCACCCGCCTTCACCATGACGACCAGACGGCGTGGGCGTTCCAGTGAGTCGACGAACTCCTCGGGCGTGTGCGCGGGCACGAAGGCCCCTTCGTCACCGAACTCCTCCACCAGGGAATCCGTCTTCGCCGTCGTTCGATTGTGCACCGCGACCGTGTAACCGTTACGGGCGAAGTTGCGGGCCAGGTTGCGGCCCATCACCGCAAGTCCGGTGACGCCGATCTGCGCAGTGCCGCTCATCTGTCTGCTCCTGCAAGGTCTCGGGGAGGACGGGAAGGCCGGGCGGCCGCGAGGCCGCGGACCCACGGGGGCGGGCGCGGGGGTGCCGCGATGTCCAGTATGGATACGGTGCCCGAGGACGGCCTGTTCAGCGCCCGGTGGCAGCCGGTGCTGCGGCCCCGGCCGGAGAGTCACCGGCCTCGCCCGCCCCCGGCGACGGGGCCGACGTCCGCCTCACCCATCAGGCGTCGTTCCCCGTGTGAGCCTGACCAGGTGCCCCTGGCCGCAACCTTCAGTATCCGAAGGCTGACGCGCCTCATGTGCGCCCTGTTCAACAACTCTTGACACCACGTCAGCGGTGGCGCACCATTGGCTGCATCTTGGAGAGCGCTCTCCTGGAGAGCCCTCGAGCCGGTCCGCGGTCCCGGGCAGGGCTTTCCGGAAGCGCCGTCCAGCACCGACACAGCGCATTCGCAGCGGAGGGCGCTCCGCTTCCGGACTGCCGTGCCGTCCCATCCCCGCTGTCGGCACGGCGCACAGGTCCGCGGTGGTCACGGCAAGCCGTGACCACCGCGGACCTGTGACGTTCCAGGTCAGGTCTTCGGCCTGTGTATATTTCGGAGAAGGCCAAGGAGTCCGGGCAGCCCGTCGGGGTCCGGGCAGCACATCGGTTTGGGGTGGGCATGGTTCGCGCGGGGCTCACGACCGACCGCGTCGTGGCGGCGGCTGCCGACCTGGCCGACTCGGACGGCTTCGGCAAGGTCACCATCTCCGCCCTGGCCCGCGGCTTCGGCGTCAAGGACGCCAGCCTGTACTCCCACGTCAAGAACCTGCAGGACCTGCGCACCCGGGTCGCGCTCCTGGCCGCGGGGGAGTTCATCGACCGCATCGAGGCCGCCGTGGCCGGGCGTGCCGGGCGGGACGCCTTGGTCGCCTTCGCCGACGCCTACCGGTCCTTCGCTCTGGAATGCCCGGGCCGCTACGAGGCGACGCGGATGCGGGTCGACCCCGCCGTCGTCGCCGCGGCGCCCGCGTACCACCGGACCATCGAGACCACCTCGTCGATGCTGCGCGCCTACGGTCTGACCGAACCCGACCTCACGGACGCGGTGCGGCTCCTGCGCAGCACCTTCCACGGGTTCACCGCTCTCGAGGCAGAGAGCGGGTTCGGCGCGCCGCGTGCGGTACAGGCGTCGTGGGAGCGCGCCGTCGAGGCCCTGCACTTCCTGCTGGCGAACTGGACGTCGGCGACCGGCGGGGCCGTACGCGAAGTGTGAGCACCGCGGGCGGCAACCGGGGCCGACGGAGGCCGAGTAGTCCCTTGCGGACCGGCCGGCGGGTGCTTCACCTTCCGAGAAGGCTGAGCACGCGGGGCCAGCCACCGGCCTGTGCCCGGGCGTTCCCGGCCAAGGTGCCGCCGAGATACATGTAGCTGTTCGCCAGCGGGTTCCTGGCGTAACGGGCGGTGGGGCTGTAGGGGTACCAGCCGATGTGGTGGCCGGCGTTCTCGTAGACCAGGGCCTCGCGCTGCCGGCCCGGGCGCGCCTGTTCGCGTCCGATGCTGCGGGCGGCCTCGGCCGACTGCCAGAGCCGGTCGTCGTCACCCGCGATCGCCAGGACGTCGCCGTTCACGTGGTCGAGCGGAATGGGTGTGAGGTCGACCGGCTTGTCGCCCCGGGTCCAGGCCACTCCGTGCGGGTAGCCCGGCGTGGTGCTCCGGGAAGGAGCGTAGAGCACGAGATCGCTGACGAGATCGGGGTATGCGTGGGCGAGGAGTTGGGCCGCCTCCGTCCCGCGGGAGATTCCGATCACGGCCGGTTTGTGGGTCCCTGTGCCGTAGCGGCGGTCCAGGAAGCGGGCTGCCGTGGCGAAGTACTCCAGTCCGATGTTCTCCAGGCTCTCCGGACGCCCTGGGCAGCCGAAGTAGCACAGGGTCAGTACGGGGTGCCCGTGGGAGGCGAGCAGGGCCGCCGCGTACGGGTTGCCGGCTCCGCCCTCCGAGCCGCCGATGGTCAGGACCGGTGCACGCCGTGGTGAGTGGGGCGGTGGCAGGTAAAGGCCCCCGTACACGCCGTTCCTGCCCCCATTCAGGGCCTGGTGGGTCGTACCCTTGCTCATCCACGTGCGGGTCAGCGAGCGCGTCGCGATCTTCTTGCCACCCGCCTCCACGGCGAGCGTCACCTCGTACGACGCCTGCTCGGTGGGCGGCTTCGGGAAGAACGCCAGCTTGCCGGTGTCCTTCTGATGGGGGCGCATGGACCAGAACAGCCCCATGCCGTCAACGCCGTGGTAGGTGCCTGAGCTTATTCGTGCACGGTCCAGGTCCACTGTTGCCGCATCGTTCGCGCTGACGACAGCCCGGCTCGTCCATCGTATGCCCTGGCGGTCCACGGAGCCTGCGGTGAGAGTGACCTCCTCGTGCGGGTGCAGTCCGGATACCTGGACCCGCACGGCCTCGTCCGCCAGTGACTCGGGCTGATCCACCTGGATGCGCGCCCGGACGCTGTGCTCCTCACCCGACGAGCACGCACCCGCACACAGCAGGACCAAGCAGCACGTCACGGCGGCCGTGCGCCTCCGCCACGCTTCCACGCTCTTCGCGCCCACGATGCGCCCCCTCGGTTCGCTCTGCCGCAGTAGCTGTACAGGTCAACCAATCACGTGGGCGGGGTTCCTCGCCGGGGATCGTGCAAGCGGAATCCACCCCGTCCAGTTGTCGGCATCCCTGCCTCTGGTGCGGCGTCCGTGATGAGCGCCCTGGCGTGGTTGCAGGCTGATCGGCCCGTCGGCCGGCGCGGAACCTCCGACGGCGGTCGGCCGTCGCGGCCGGAGGCCGCCGGGGAGGGCCTCGCGCCTTCGCGAGGAGATGCAGGCCGCCTTGCGCGAGCCGCCCGCCGCCACCTCGCGGATCAGCTTGGCGCACCGCCTGCCGCTTGGCGCACCGCCTGCCGCAACTCCTGACGAAGGGGCGCGCCTCCGGCTTAAGTTATAGCGTGAGTTAAGAGGCGAAGGAAGGGCGGCCCCGCGGTCGCGGTATGTTGCGGGACGGGAAGGAGCCACATGGCTGAGCGCAACACACGGACCGTGCGTGACCTGCGACGGGGCAGCCGGGCGAGGGTATTGCAACGGTTGTACTTCGACGGCCCGCTGAGCCGCCAGGAGCTCGGTCCCGCAACGGGGCTGAGCTCAGGTTCCATCAGCAACGTCGTTGCGGAACTCGCCGCGGAAGGCCTTCTGGAGGAGGCCGGAGTCGTCGACTCCGACGGCGGCCGTCCCCGCACGCTGCTGCGCGTGGCCCCCGGGGGCGGCCTCCTCATCGGCATCGACATCGGAGAGACCCGGATAAGGGTCGAGCTCTTCGATCTCGCCCTCACCGAACTGGCCCGTACCGAAAGGCTGCTGGCCCAGCACGGGTACGACGTCGACCGCATCGTCGGACACGTCCGCAGCGGGGTGGCCGACGTACTGCGCGACGCCAGTGCCGACCCGCGCAGGCTTCTCGGCATCGGCATCGGGGTCCCCGGCATCATCGAGCGCCATGCGCCGGACGGCGCGGTCGGCGATGTGGGATCCGTCGTCCATGGGCAGACCGTCAACTGGAGCGCCGTCCCCTTCGAGCGGCTGCTCCGCGACGCCGTCCGGATCCCGCCCGAGGTGCCGTTCTTCATCGACAACGGAGCCAAGACCCTCGGCCAGGCCGAGATGTGGTTCGGCGGCGGCCGCGGCGCCGGGGTCTCGGCCATCGCCCTCATCGGTTCAGGCGTCGGCGCCTGCGTCAACCACGGCGACCTGCTCGACGAGGACCGCAGCAGCATGGCTCTCGAATGGGGCCACACCACCGTGCAGCTGCGCGGCCGCCGCTGCCGGTGCGGCTCGATCGGCTGCCTGGAGGCGTACGGGGGCGCCGAGGCCATGCGTGAACGCTGGCACGAGGCGGGCGGTCCGCTGCCCGCCGACACCGACGACGAGACCGCGCTCGCCGCGCTGCTCGCCGCCGCGTACCCCGGTCCCGGCGGTGAACCGGATCCGCTGGCGGTCGACGTACTCGACGAGACCGCCGCATGCCTGGGCGCCGCTCTGGGGGACCTGATCAACCTCTTCCTGCCCGAGCGCATTCTGCTCGGAGGGTGGGCGGGCCTGCTGATCGGACCGCACCTGCTGCCCGACATCCGACGTTACGCGCAGGAGTACGCCCTCCGTCATGCCGCGGCCCGCACCACGATCGAGCTGGGCCGCCTCGGCCCCGACGCGGTGACGGTGGGCGCGGCGACTCTCCCGCTGTCCGACTTCCTGGCCAGGGGTGGCAGCCGCCCGCTCCTCGACCCGCAGCCCGGCTCGGAGCAAGGGTTCCGGACGGCTACGGAAGCGGTACGGGGGAGGGGGCGCACACGCTCGGCGCCGGACTCGACGAGGTGAGCGGGGGCACCCGACGGTGTTCGCCCTCGGTGTCACCGACCGGAGCGCCGGCCTAAGCCGACTCCCGCACCACCAGGGAAGGTTCGAAGATCACGGACGAGGGCGCCCGATCGGGGCTCGACAGGCGGTCGATCAGCAGTCGGGCCATCTCGGCAGCCATCGCCTCCACCGGCTGCCGGACCGTGGTCAGCGGTGGGCGGCAGGCGGACGCCGCGCTGCTGTCGTCGAACCCGATCACCGCGACGTCCTCGGGCACCCGCTTGCCGTGTTCCCGCAGGACGTGGCAGGCGCCCGTCGCCATCAGGTCGTTGGCCGCGAACACCCCGTCCAGATCGGGGTGTCCGGCGAGCAACTGTTCCATCGCGGCCTCGCCGCTCTCCTGGGTGAACCGCCCCTCGGCGCTCGGGACGAGGGGATGGCCGCGCTCCGCCAGGGTGTCGCGGAATCCGGCCAGCCGCTCGTGGCCCGCCGCTACGTTCAGTGGTCCGGTGATGGTCGCCATGTGCCGGCAGCCCCGGGCCAGCAGGTGTTCGGCGGCCAGCCGGGCCCCGTCGCGGTGGGCGAGGTCCACGTAGCTGATCCGGACCGGGGGTGCGGGCCGTGCGTACAGCACTGCGGGAAGTCCCGCGTCCGCGAGCAGACCGGGCAGCGGGTCCTCCGCGTGGGTCGAGACGACCAGCGCGCCGTCGGCACTGCCCTGGCGCAGGAACGAGATCACGTCGGCGCGGGCCCGTGACGTCTCCGCGAACATCAGGACCGGGTGCATGCCACGCGGCCGCAGATGGTTGACCACCCCGGTCACGACCCGGCCGAAGAAGGGGTCGGCGAAAACCTGCGCGGTGAAGGACGATCCGTCGTCCCCCTCGGCCGCCTCCGCACCGGCCGGGCCCGTGTCGTCGCCCGGTCCGGGCTCGGCGCCCGCGCCCGACACCACCAGCGCGATGGCGTCGGTGCGCCGGGTCACCAGGGAGCGTGCCGCGCGGTTGGGTGCGTAGCCGGTGAGGTCGACCGCGCGGCGCACGGAGTCCTGGATGGCCGGGTCCACATTCCGTACGCCGTTGATGACCCGGGAGACCGTGGCACGGGAGACGCCGGCCGCCCTCGCCACATCCTCGAGCGTGGGTGTGCCGGCAGCCGGTCGCGGGTCATCCGTCATGAGCGCATTTATAGCATCCGGGGAGAGCGCTCTCCGTGTCGGTGCGGACAGTGGCGGGGAACCAGGCGTGGACCGCTCGGCCACGACGGTGGCCGGAACTCGCTGTGCTCTTGTCATCACCCGTTGTCTGCACATAAGTTGACCGCTTGCGACGTGTCCTACTGTCAGTGGGGGAGCCAAGTCATGGCCGCGAACGGACGGCACCGCAGATACCAGCCGAGCCGCATGAACCGTGTCTCGCTCACGGTCACGGCGGGCGGTGCGGGCATTGCCCTCCCGCTCATCACCGCGGCGTCGGCGGGTGCCGCGTCAGGTGATGTCTGGGACAAGGTCGCCGCGTGCGAATCCACCAGCAACTGGGACATCAACACAGGCAACGGGTATTTCGGCGGGCTTCAGTTCACCCGCTCGACCTGGGCTGCCTACGGCGGTACGGAGTACGCGCCACGCGCGGACCTGGCCTCCAGGGATCAGCAGATCGCCATCGCCGAGAAGGTCCTCGAGGGGCAGGGGCCGGGCGCGTGGCCGGTCTGTTCCGCAAAGGCGGGCCTGACACGGGGCGGTGACGGGCCCGACATCAGCCCGCAGACCGAGCGGACCGTCGGGGTCGCGACGCCGAAGAAGGCCGAGTCCCGCACCTCCTCGCCGCAGAGGGCGGGGACGAAGAAGGCCACGCCCACCACGGTGCCGGGCAAGCGCGACTCGTACACCGTGGCACGCGGTGACTCGCTCTCCGGGATCGCGGCCGAGCGGCGGCTGGAGGGCGGCTGGCAGCGGCTCTACTCGGCGAACCGCAAGGTCGTCGGTGACGACCCGGACCTGATCTTTCCGGGCCAGCGTCTGAGCCTCGGCCCGGCAGGGACCGCGAGGACGATCACCGGAGCCGCGGCGAAGGCCGAGCCGCGGGCCGGGAAGGCCAAGGACAAGGCGGCGGCCGACGCCCGGCCCGAGGCGCGGGCCCGGGAGAAGGCGGCGCCCGCACCGGCGCAGCCCGAGCGCAGGCCGGCGGCCCGGCCCACGCAGCAGGCGAAGCCCGAGCCGAAGCAGACGCAGCAGGCGAAGCCGAAGCCGAGGAAGACCGAGAGTCACAAGACGCAGCCCCGCAGCACGGCCCGGGCGGAGAAGCACTCCGGGCTCACCGCCCCCGTGGCGGCCGGCACGGGCACCCCGTACCACCAGGCAGGTTCCTGGTCCAGCGGCTACCACACGGGCGTGGACTTCCCCGTGCCCACCGGCACATCGGTGAAGGCGGTGGGGTCCGGCACGGTCGTCTCGGCGGGCTGGGGAGGGGCCTACGGCTACCAGATCGTCATCCGGCACGGTGACGGCAAATACAGCCAGTACGCGCACCTGTCGTCGCTCCTGGTGCGTTCCGGCCAGCACGTGGGCGGGGGACAGCGCATCGCCCGCTCCGGCTCCACCGGCAACGTCACGGGGCCGCACCTGCACTTCGAGATCCGGACGGGCCCCGACTACGGCTCCGACATCGACCCGCTGGCCTACCTCAGAGCGGGCGGCGTCAGGGTCTGAACGCCCGGCCGGTCACCGGCCGTGGCGGCGGAGGCGGATGACCCGGATGACGCGCCCTCTCGCGCGGCGCCGCCGAGCGGCCGCGCGTCCGGTACGAACTCCGCCCGGCCCACCCGCCGCTCCAGCGGCATCCGTACGGGCAACGGCAGCGGCGCGGGAAACGTTTCCGCGGCCGCCGCGGGCGGCATCGTCCCCTCGGGTTCGGGGAAGGTCACCACGGTCGTCGTCGACCGGACCGGCCGGGGCAGCGCGCCCGCCCGGCCGCTCGGTGCGCCCACCGGGTCCGGCGATCCGGCGGGCCCGGCGAAATCCCCCGCGTCCTCGCCGAGGGTCCCGTCGGGCACGGGCCCGGGCGGGGACGCGGCGCCAGTCACGCCGCCGGATGCCTCGGCCGCGCGGGCAGCACCCTGCGGACGGTCACCGCCGGCGGCCTGCCGGCCCTCGCGGCGCTCCGCGCTCATCCGCTCCGTGGTGAGCATGATCAGTCCGCCGGCCGCTACGGCCCCGCAGGCAAGGGCGAGCATCGTGCCCGCGGTGCCGTGCCGGAACTGCTCCCCGAACAGCGTGATGCCGACCGCGGCGGCCACCACCGGGTTCACGACGGTCACGGTGGCGAGCGGCGCCGTCAGACCCGCGCCGCGGTACGCCGCCTGGGACAGCAGCAGCCCCGCCCCGGCGAGCGTGGCGATCACCAGCAGCGTGGGGAGTCCCTCGCCGACCGCGCCCGAAGTCCACTGCATGGCGACGGTCTTCGTGAACACCGACGCGATCCCGAAGGCGACACCCGCTGCCCCGGCCAGGACCACACTGCGCATCACCGGCCGGCGCATGGCCTTGGCGAGCAGCATGAGCGCGGCCACCGCGCCGAACGTCACGAGGGCGAGCATCAGTTGCTCCGGCCCGCCCAGGAAGTGCGCGTCGGAACTTCCGGTCAGGGCCAGCAGCCCCGCGAGTCCCACCGTCGCCATGAGTGCGCCGCGCCAGGCCGTCGCCCCGGCCTTGCGGCGTACGAAGAGGGCGGCCATCGGCAGGGCGAACACGATGGTCAGGGCGCCCAGCGGCTGCACGAGGCTGAGCGGACCGTAGGCCAGCGCCACCACGTGCAGGAGGGCGCCCACGCCGTTCAGCGCCACAGCGGCCCACCAGACCCGGTCGCGCAGCGGTGCGAGTGAGCGGCCGTCGGAGGCCGTGGCCACGCGCTCCTGGACGATCGCCCCGGCCGCGTACGCGACCGCGGAGACCAGTGACAGCAGCACGGACAACGCGAGGGAACTCATGTACACCACGATCTCCCTTCAAAGCCGCCGCGTCGTCGTCCCTGAGACGGCGATTCGGCATACTGCTTTGGTAGTACGGGAGTGGTCCCGGTGTCCTCCTCCCGACGGTAGTCCTCCCTGCGGCCGACGTCAGAACGATCATCCCGCACGGATACGGTGGACCGCGAGCCGCGGCACTGCCGGTGCCCCTGGCGTCACACCGGGTGGCCGGCGGAGCGGGAGGCGAGGTCGATGGAGGGGAACGCGGGGGCCGGCCCGGGCGGGTTCTTCGCGTTGCGGACGGCCCCGGTGCGGGACGGCGGGCACCGCGCGCTGGCGCGCTTGTACGCGGGGGAGGGCGCGCCGCTCGCGGACCGGATCGACACCGTCGCGGAGCGGCTGGGGACGGCCGAACGACGCGTCGCCGCCTCCGTCGCGCACCTGGGCCTGGCCGCGCGCCTGTGGTCCACGGCGCTCGGACCGGCGGCCCTGACGGGCAGCTTCCCCGGCCTGCGGGCCGAGGACCTCCACTGGGAACCCCGGCTGCCCGCCCCGGACGACCTGTGGTTCGGCGGCCGAGAGGCGATCCCGGCCTCGGCCGGCCGGATCCGGGAGGTCGTCCAGTACGGCCATCTCGTGCCGCTCGGCGCGGCGATCCGCCGGGACACTGCCGTGCCGATCCGGCTGCTGTGGGGCAACGCCGGATCCGCGCTGGCGGGAGCCGTGCGCCAACTCCTCGCGTGGGCGCGTGCGCACGGACGGCCGGACGTCGCCGCGCGCACCCGCGCCCTGGCCGCCGAACTCTTCGACCACCCGGATCTGCGCGACACGGGCGCACCGCACGGACCGGGCTTCCGCAGGGGTACCTGTTGTCTCTACTACCGCGTGCCGGGCGGAGGGCTGTGCGGTGACTGCGTCTTCGACGAGGCCCCCCGCAGGCCGCCGGGGCGTTCCGGCGGAGGATGAGAGGCGCGACAGAGCCTTTCGGGTCTCTCTCGCGGGCGGTTCGGCACGTACGGCGGCGGGGGAGCGGCGAACGGGCTACGAAGTCGACGGGGAACGGTTCCATCTCTGCGACGAGGAGCTCGGACATGCGGCAGCGCATCGCCAGGATCATCACGAGGCCCTGTGCCCGCACCACGAGGACGAGCGGTGCCACGCATGGTTCTTGATCTCGTCATCATCGGCCTGGCCATCGACGTGGGGCCCCTGCACAACAGCGCGTTCATCCTGCTGCTGTCCACGCCCCGGGGTGTGCGCAAGGGGCTGGCGTTCGTCCTCGCCTGGCTCGGCTGCCTGGTCCTCGTGCTCGCAGCGGTGATCCTGCTGACCGGCGGCAGGCCGCCCGCCCCTCGCAGCGCGCCCTCCACGGCGGCCCTGGCGCTCAAACTGGCGCTGGGTGTCGGGATGGTGGTCTACGGAGAGAGGAAGCGCCGGCGGGGCAGACGGCCCCGCCGGCGCCCGAAGTGGCTGTCGCGGCTGGACAGCGCCTCGCCGTGGACCGCGGCCGGTCTGGGCGTCCTCCTGCAGCCGTGGGGCCTGGTCGCCGCGGGGGCGGCCACGGTCGTGCAGGCGCACATGTCCTCCATCGGCTCGTACATGGCGCTGTTCGCCTTCTGCCTGCTGGCGACCTCAGGCCTGTTGGTGATGTTGCTGTACGCGACCTTCCGGCCCACGGAGGCCCACGCGAGACTCGGCGCGCTGCGCGACTGGACGGAAGACCATCAGGACCAGGCGGTCGTGACGCTCTCGCTCCTGGCGGGCCTGTGGCTGGTGGCCAAGAGTCTCTATCAACTGGTCTGATCCACGCCGTGCCGACCGCCCCCGGGCATGCGGAAAGCCGGCGCGGTGATCCGGTCCGCACCGTCGTGCCAAGGGCCCTGACGTGGGCTCTTGCGGTTCTCCTCCGCTCTCCATCAGGACTTGTCATGGACCTGGACAGGGCCGCATGTGGCGTGCTGTCATGCCAACTGCCATTCCTTCCAACGTTGTACATCGTGTGGCAACGAGCCGCCACCCTTCCTCGCAAGGAGGATCCGTGCGCATCGACAAGAGACTGATTCTGTTCCTGGCAGCCGTCGTGGGAGCAGCCGGGCTGTCCGCCGTACCCGCCGCCTCGGCGGCCGGTCAGGACTCCGGAGGCGTCGACGAGGCGCAGGGGCTGAAGGGGGAGTACTTCACCCAGTCCGCCCCGGGCGCCTTCGACTTCGGGACGCTCAAGGCCACCGGCTTCGACCCGTCCATCGACTTCCCGACCCTGGAATCGAGGCTGACCTCGGCCACCGGACAGGCCGACGACGCCAGCATCCGGTGGACCGGGAAGATCGTGCCGGAGAAGTCCGGCGCCCATACGTTCTCCATGATCGGGGACAACGGCTTCCGCCTCTGGATCGACGGGAAGCCGGTCATCGATCACTGGGTCGACGACTGGGAGAAGGAACAGACCTCCCAGCCGGTCGAGTTGACCGCCGGGACCGCCTACGACCTCAAGGTGGAGTTCTTCGAGCACCAGGGAGGCTCCAACCTCCATCTCAAATGGACCGAGCCGGGCGGTACCAAGGTGCCCGTCCCGCAGTCCGCCTTCCGGCTGCCGGACGATTTCGCGTACGACGGCGCCATCGGTGCCACCGTGCTCGCGGACGGGCGCACCCTCAAGCTCGACTTCGCCCAGAAGCTCGGTGCTCTTCCCACCGGGCTGGTGAACCACCTGGACGCCGTGATCGGCGGGGCCGAATGGCCGCTCGGGGCGGTCGAGGCCGACCCGGCCGACCCGCGCAGCCTGACCGTCGCCCTCAAGGAGCCGGTCGTCGGGAACAAGGCCGGCAACGCCACCGGGCTCGCCGACATCCGCTACGACGGTGAGGGGGCACTGGCCGGCGAGGACGGCAAGCAGGTCGGCGCCTTCTGGTCCAGCGGGCCCAACCACTCCACCTACCAGCTCCGCACGAAGTGGGCCGACGAGGTGGGGCCGGAGAACGCGCTCCCCGAATACCCGCGCCCCCAGCTCACCCGCGACACCTGGCAGAACCTCAACGGTTCCTGGGAGTTCGCCGCGGCCAAGGCCGGGGAGCGGCCCCCGGTGGGCAAGAGGCTCGGCGAGAAGATCCTCGTCCCGTATCCGGTCGAGTCGCAGCTCTCCGGGATCGAACGGCACGAGGACCGCATGTGGTACCGCCGGACCTTCACCGTCCCGAAGAACTGGAAGGTCGGCTCGGCGAAGCGGCTCCGGTTGAACTTCGGTGCCGTGGACTGGCAGTCCGAGGTGTACGTCAACGGCCACAAGGTCACCGAACACAAGGGCGGCTACGACAAGTTCAGCGCCGACGTCACCGACGCGCTGAAGCCCGGCCGGACGCAGGAGCTGATCGTCGGTGTCTACGACCCGACGGACGCCGAGGACGGCGAGAACCCGCCGATGGGCAAGCAGCGCCTGGACCCGAGCGGCATCTGGTACACCCCGTCCTCCGGCATCTGGCAGACCGTCTGGATGGAGCCGGTCGCGGCCGACCACGCGGACTCACTGAAGCTCACCCCGGACGTCGCGGGCGAGAGCGTGGCCGTCGAGGTGCGCGGTGCGCGTGACGGCGTGCCGGTCACGGCGACCGCGTACGACGGCAGGCGCAAGGTGGGCACGGTCACCGGCCGGACCGGATCGGCCCTGAAGGTGCCCGTCCCGGACCCGCACCTGTGGTCCGCGGACGATCCGCACCTCTACCAGCTCAAGGTCTCCGTCGGATCCGACCGGGTCGGCAGCTACTTCGGCATGCGGTCCATCGCCGTCGAGAAGGTGAACGGCACCCCCCGTACCGTCCTCAACGGCAAGCCGGTCTTCATGATGGCCACCCTCGACCAGGGGTTCTGGCCGGACGGGCTGCACACCGCGCCGACCGACGAGGCACTCGCGTACGACCTGAAGATGCACAAGGCGATGGGCTTCAACTCGGTCCGCAAGCACATCAAGGTCGAGCCCGATCGCTGGTTCTACTGGGCGGACAAGCTGGGCCTGATGGTCTGGCAGGACATGCCGGCCATGAACACCGTCAACCCCTCGGCCGCCGCGCGGACCGAGTACGAACACGAGATGAAGGAGATGATCGACGAACACTCCAGTCATCCGTCCATCGTCATGTGGGTGACCTTCAACGAGGGCTGGGGTCAGTACGACGAGGCCCGGATCGCCGACCAGGCCAAGGCCTGGGACCCGACGCGCCTGGTCAACAGCATGTCCGGGATCAACCTGGGCGTCGACGGCGGCACCGGCGACATCATCGACGAGCACGGCTACCCGAGTCCCGCACTGCCTGCCCCGGACGGCCGACGGGCCCTGATGAGCGGCGAGTACGGCGGCCTCGGACTCGCGGTGCCCGGCCACGCCTGGGCGGTGCAGCAGTCGTACATCGCGGTCGACCCGGCCACCTACACCGACGACTATCTGACCAAGCTCGACGAGGTGCACGCGCTGGCCTGCAAGGGCGGCAACGGCGCTGTGTACACGCAGATCTCCGACGTGGAGGGCGAGCTGAACGGTCTGCTCACCTACGACCGCAAGGTCGTCAAGCCCGATGTGAAGCGGGTCCACGATGCCCAGCAGGCGCTGATCCGCGACGCGTCGAATGACGTCGTGGCGGGCTGCCCCGCGGCCTGACCTGTGGTGCCGCTCCGGTCCGCCCCGCAGCGGGCGGACCGGAGCGGCACCGTCCGACCCCTTGACGCGGATCAACGGGGAACCAAGAATGATCGCGCTCTGACAACGTTGTCCAAAGGAGTATTCCCATGCACCGGATCCCACGGCCGCGCCTGCGCGGCCCGGCGGCCGCACTCGCCGCCGCCGCGCTCCTGGGCGGTGTCCTCACCGGTGGGGCCACGGCCGAGGCCGCGCCCCGGACCGACGGCCGGCTGACCGACCTGGTCAATCCGTTCATCGGCACCCAGAACGAGGGCAACACCTACCCCGGCGCCTCCGTGCCCTTCGGCATGGTGCAGCTCTCCCCGGACACCGGCCACAACACCGGCTACGACTACGGCGAGAACCACATCCGCGGCTTCTCCTCCGTCCATCTCTCCGGCGTCGGCTGCGGGTTGGGCGGCGACCTGCCGATCCTGCCCACCACCGGTGACGTGACCGAGACCGACTACGCGAAGTACGCGGCCGAGTTCAGCCACGACGACGAGAAGGCGAGTCCCGGCTACTACGGCGTCGGGCTCAGGACCGGCATCGAGGCGGAGCTGACCGCGACGCAGCGCACCGGAGTGCAGCGCTACACCTTCCCGGCGACCGACAAGGCCAACGTACTGCTCAACGCGGGCCAGTCACTGCACCGGACGCTCTCCTCCGAGGTCGAGATCCTCGACAGCCGCACCGTGCGGACCGCGATCAGGGGCAGCGGCTTCTGCCAGGACACCAAGCCGTACACGGTGTACACGGTCACCCACTTCGACCGGCCGTTCACCACGTCCGGCACCTGGAACGGCGACACCGTCACCGAGGGTTCGAAGAAGTCCTCGGCCACGGATGCCCGCAACGGCGCCTGGCTCCGCTTCGACACCAGCAAGGACCGCACCGTCGAGGCCACCACGGCCCTGAGCTACGTCGACGCCGAGGGCGCCGCGCTCAACCTCCGCGCCGAGGGCGGCCGCAGCTTCGACCGTGTGGAGCGCGCAGCGCAACGCAGCTGGGAGGACCGCCTCGAAGGCGTGAAGGCCCAGGGCGGCAGCGACGAACTCCGCCGCACCTTCTACTCCTCCCTGTACCGCTCGTTCCTCGCGCCCAACGTCGGCAGCGACGTGGACGGCCGCTACACGGGCTGGGACCAGAAGAAGCACCGTGCGAAGAACTTCACGTACTACCAGAACTGGTCCCTCTGGGACACCTACCGCACCCAGGCGCAGCTGCTCTCGCTGCTCGCCCCGCGCGAGTCCCGCGACATGGCGATATCCGTCCTGCGGATCGACGCCGAGAGCGGCTGGCTGCCCAAGTGGGGCTACGGCACTGTCGAGACCAACATCATGACCGGCGACCCGGTCACCCCCTTCCTCACCAACGCCTATCAGCAGGGCCTGCTGAAGGGGTACGAGGAGGAGGCGTACCGCGCCCTGAAGAAGAACGCCGACGGAGTGCCTGCCGCCGAGTCCGCCCCGGTCGGCCGCGAAGCCAACGTCGAGTACCTGAAGGACGGCTTCGCCCCGTACATCAAGGGCCGTCCGCACGCCAAGCCCGGCGACTCCGACTACGACCACGGCGCCTCCGCCACTCTTGAGTACGCCCTGTCCGACGGCATGCTCGCCGAGATGGCGCGCGACCTCGGCCACGACGCCGACGCAGCGCGTTACACGGCGCGCGCCCAGAACTACCGGAAGATCTTCGACCCCTCCACCGGCTTCTTCCGCGCCCGCGACACCTCCGGTGCCTTCACCGGGCCCGCCGACCCGGCGCAGAGCGAGGGCTTCCACGAGGGCACGTCCTGGCAGTACCAGTGGATGGTTCCGCAGGACATCCCCGGGATGGTCGACCTGATCGGCGGCAAGGACGCCGCCAATCAGCGTCTCGACTCCTTCTTCGCGTACGACAAGCTGCTCGCCGACCCGGCGAAGACGGCCCGTGAGGTGTGGGTCAACGGCCCGTACGCGTACTACAACGCGGACAAGTACAACCCGCAGAACGAGCCCGACCTCATCGCCCCGTACACCTACCTCTCCACCGGCCAGCCGTGGAAGACGACCGATGTGGTCCACGCCGCCCTGACGCTGTTCACCAACGGGCCGACCGGCATGACGGGCAACGACGACCTGGGCACCATGTCCGCCTGGATGGTGCTCTCCTCGATCGGTGTCTTCCCGGTCCAGCCGGGCGCCGACACCTGGGGCCTGTCCACGCCGGCCTTCGAGCGCGTCGACATCAAGCTCGACCGCCGGTACTACCCGCGCGGTGCGCTCACGGTGAGCGCCCCCGGGGCCTCGGACACCGACCGCTACATCCGGTCGGCGCGGCTCGACGGCGCGCAGCAGTCGCGCACCTACCTCACCACGGACGACATCCGCTCGGCCCGTTCGCTCTCCTTCACGGTGGGCAGTGAGCCATCGGCCTGGGGCACCTCGCCCGAGGACGCTCCGCCCGCGCTGGGCTGATCCGCGAACAACGCGACACGCAAGCGCCCTGCTCCTCGTGCGATGAGGGGCAGGGCGCTTGCGTGAGTGTCGCGGCCTCAGGCGGGCAGCGGGGGGTCGATCGCCTCGGCGACGGTCGGGAAGACCGGAAGCGCACTGTCGAGGCCCAGCACCCCGATGAGCCGTTCCATGAACGGGGACGGTGCGGCGAGCCGCAGCCGGGGGCCGAGCAGGGTCTGACCCTGAAGCAGCACGTTCACCGTCGTCGAGTCCGCGAAACTCACGTCCGAGAGGTCGATCACGACGGGACCGTCGCCGTCCGACGCCGCGCCCTCCAGCGCGGCGCCGAGCAGGGCGACGTTGTCGATGTCGAGGTCACCGGTCACGGCGAGCACCAGCGCTCCGCGGTCCTGCCGTGGGACGATTCTCATGGCTCTGCCGGCGCTGGGGGATGGGAGCACGGTCACCTCATGATGCACTGGATGGCGGGGGAGAAAGCCGGTTGATGTGGACGGTCCGGTGCAACTCCGTCCCTGTTCGCGGCGGGTATGGACCAACGATAGAAGTAATAGTTGCCATTTGACAACATTCTCCGTCGGGCAACAATCTGTACCCTCAATGATCAACGAGCGCACCCCTCGGGGAAGTGCCTCAATGGCGGAAGCAGGGGCTGGATGAAGCTAGGCGCTGTCCGCGATGTCGTCACGGAGCCGGTCGGCCGGGCTCCGGTCGGTGGTGAGCCGCTGCGACGCGGCCGAGTGGAAGGCGGCCAGCCCTTCGGCGAGCGCCGCCACCTCGGCGGGCTGCATCCGCTCGAGCACAGCCGAGAGCTCGCGGGTGCGGATCGCCCGGCACTCCTCGAGCAGGGTCCGGCCCCGCACGGTCAGCCGGAGCTCGACCTCGCGGCGGCTCGTCGGACTCGGACCCCGCTGGACGAGGCCCATGGCCTCCATCCGGTCGCAGAGCCTGCTCACCGACGGAGCACGCGAACCGAGCGACTCGCCGAGCGAGCGGAGGTTGCTGCCCTCCTGCTTCTCGATGACGAGCAGGGCGCGCAGCTGCGAGGGCGAGACCGTGCCGGGAGGCGCGGCCTCCTGGCCGCGGCCCCACAGCACCTCCAGCAGTTCGGAGGCGGCGCAGACGTCCTCGGCCACCGTGTCGAGGCGGTGAGGAAGACCGGTGCGGTGGGGCATCCTTCCACTCTGTCACCCGGAACGTCCTTCTGTCAGCCCTGCCCCGTCCCCGTGACCCGACGAAGAATGAGCGGAAGACCGTGAACGCCCGTAGCGACATCGAGAGAGCCGTACGCGCCGCCGCGCCGCACGCCCTGGTGGAGGTGGTGCGCAGCGCACTCGCCACCGCGTACGACGCCCGGTCCGTCCAGGTGCTGCTGGCCGACTACAGCATGACCGTGCTCAAGCCGGTCTGCCCCGCGCCGGGCCACGATCGGACGCTGTCGATGAACAACAGCCCGCAGGGCCGCACCTTCGGCAGCCAGCGCCCGCACGAGGAGCCGACCGGCGAGGGGGACCAGGTCGACCACCACTTGCCCGTGACGGTACGCGGCGAACGCCTCGGAGTTCTCAGCGTCCGCCTCCCGGCCGCGACGTCCACCCCGCAGACCGCGGACGACCTCGCTCATGTGGCCGACCTCCTGGGCCACGAGATCATCGTCGCGGAGCGGAACACCGACCTCTACCAGCGGGCCCGCCGCGTCACCCGGCTCACCCTCGCCGCCGAGATGCAGTGGCAGCTGCTCCCCGCCCGGGCGTTCTCCGCGGCCGAGTACGCCGTCGGCGCGCAGCTGGAACCCGCCTATGCCATCCACGGGGACAACTTCGACTGGGCCGCGGACGGCGACCAGCTGACCGTCTCCGTGACCAACGGCATGGGCGAAGGCATCCAGGCCTCCCTGCTCACCAACCTCGCCGTGAACGCCTTGCGCAACGCCAGAAGGGCCGGCATCGGCATCGCGGACCAAGCCGCCCTCGCCGACCAGGCGCTGTACGACCAGCACCGCGGCAGCGCCCATGTCTCGACCCTGCTGCTCCGCTTCGACCTCGCGACCGGAACGGTAGGCGCGGTGGACGCGGGCTCGCCGCAGCTGTGGCGGCTGCGCGGCAGAACGGTCGCACGCGTGGAGCTGGAGGCACAGCTGCCCCTCGGCATGTTCGAGGAGTCGCAGTACGTGGTCCAGGATCTCCGCGTGCTCCCCGGCGACCGGCTCCTGCTCGTCAGCGACGGAGTGTACGGCACCGTGTCACCCCGCGGCGAGGAATACGGCGAGCGGGGACTGGCCAGGGTGATCCTCGCGACGCGGCTGCTGCCCGCGGCGTCGGTTCCGGGCGCCGTCCTGCGCGAACTCGCCGACTACCGCGACGCGGACACGCTCGATGACGCGCTGGTCGTCTGCATCGACTGGTTCGGCAGACAGGGGAGTGAGGGCTGAACCCTCGGCCCGGACACCACCGGGGCGACTCAGCTGCTGAGCGTGAACTCGGCGCGGATGCGCTTGCCGACCGGCACCCGCTCGGCCGTCAGGCGGTCGCACAGGGCCACGACGATCTCCATGCCGTGGCCGCCCAGCCGGCTCGGGTCGGGGGAGTAGAAGACCGGGAGCGCGCTGCTGCTGTCGTACACCGTGACGCTGATGCGCTCGGCGGTGCCCTCCAGTTCCAGCAGGTAGGGGCCGTGGCTGTAGCGGTCGGCATTGGTGACGAGCTCGCTCACGGCCAGCATCAGATCGTTGCGTGTGTGAGTGCCGAGCACGGCCATCCACTCGGAGACGAGACGCGCGAGAAAGCGGTCGGCCAGGGCGCGCGCCTGAGAGATGCACCCCGGTTCGCCGTCGAAGACCTCGGCGCTGTGCAGTGCCTCCGTGGGCGGACAACTCCTCGGGGAGTCGTCCGGCCGGGAGATGGCCTGTTCGTTCATGGGCTCCAGCCAGGGCGCAGCGGGGGAGGCCGTGGACCTCTCTTCTCGCTGCTCGTGTACCCGCCCCGGGAGATCCCACTCCCGAGCGACGTCAGCAGATCTTACGCACGACCGGGAAGCCGCACCACCGTCACGAAGAACTCGTCGATCTGGCGGACCGCCGCGATGAACTGGTCGAGGTCGACGGGCTTCGTGACGTATGCGTTGGCGTGCAGTTTGTAGCTGCGCAGGATGTCCTCCTCGGCGGAGGACGTCGTCAGCACGACCACGGGAATGAGCGAGAGTTCCGGGTCCTGCTTGATCTGCTCCAGCACCTGGCGGCCGTCGTACCTGGGCAGGTTCAGGTCGAGCAGGATCAGGTCGGGGCGCGGCGCGTCGCCGTAGTCGCCGCGGCGGTAGAGGAAGTCGAGTGCTTCCTGTCCGTCGCGGACCACATGGAGCGTGTTGCGGATCTTGTTGTCCTCGAACGCTTCGCGCGTCATGAGCTCGTCGCCGGGGTCGTCCTCGACGAGAAGGACCTCGATGGGCTGTACGGGGTTGCTCACGCGGTGTCTCCGGAGATCTCGGCGGGGTCGGCCGCTTCCCCGGCCTCCGCCGGGGAGCTGTCGGCCCGGGCGGGCAGGCAGAAGTGGATGCGGGTCCCCGTGCGGGGTTCGGGATCCAGCCAGATCCGGCCGCCGTGGAATTCGATGATCTTACGGCACAGGGCGAGCCCGATCCCGGTGCCGTCGTACTCGTCGCGCGCATGCAGACGCTGGAAGATGACGAAGACCTTCTCGGCGAACTCGGGGGCGATCCCGATGCCGTTGTCCGTCACGGTGAAATGCCAGTCGTCCTCCTCCCGCACACAGCCGACGGTGATCACGCACGGCTCCTCCGGGCGGCGGAACTTCACCGCGTTGCCGATCAGGTTCTGCCAGATCATCGCGAGGGTCGTCGCGTCGCCATGGACCTCGGGGAGCGGGTCCGCACGCACGATCGTGGTTCCCGACTCCTCGATGACCAGAGCCAGATTGGCGAGGCCGCGGTCCAGCGAGCCTTCGAGGTCGACGACGTTCCAGCTGTCGTGGACCCGGCCCACCCGGGAGAACGTGAGCAGGTCGTTGATGAGTACCTGCATGCGCTTGGCGCCGTCGACCGCGAAGTCGATGTACTGCTTGCCCCGTGCGTCCAGCTCGGTCCCGTACCGCTTGTCCAGCAGCTGGCAGAACGACGCCACCTTCCGCAGGGGCTCCTGGAGGTCGTGCGAGGCGACGTAGGCGAACTGCTCCAGCTCGGAGTTGGAGCGGCGGAGTTCCTCCGTCTGCTGCGCCAGCAGGTCCTCGCGCTCCTGGGAGGCGTCGAGCTCCTCGACCAGGCGGCAGCGCATGTCCTCGACGGCGGCGGCCACCGCCCGTACGTCGGACGGCCCGCGTACCTCGATCCGCCGGCGGAAGGCGCCGGCCCGCACCTGGCGGGAGGCCTCCGCCAGGGAGCCGAGCGGCCGGCCCACCACGCGGTGCAGCAGCAGGCTGAGGGCGATCACGCACAGCACGAAGCAGGCCACCAGGGCCAGCAGCGTCCGGTCCCGCGTGGTGCGGGCGTCACTGAGCTGGGCGCGCGCGTGGTCCCGGGCGGCGTCGAGATGCGACTGCTGTGTGCTGTAGAGCCGCCGCAGCGAGTCGAAGGCGGCCTTGCTCCCGGCGGTCCTGGCGGACGAGCGGCCCTCCGGACCGTCGCGGCGGACAGCCTCGATGAGCGGTTCGGCCTGTTCCCTGCGCCACTGCGCCGAGGCCGCGGCCATCCGGTCGAGATCCCGGGCGTAGGGCTCGCCGTCCCCCATGAACGAGCGGACCTGGGCCAGGCGCTGCTGCTCGTTCTTCTTCCCGGTCTCGAACGGCTGAAGGAAGGAGGGATCGCCGGTGAGGGCGTAGCCGCGGACGCCGGTCTCCTGGTCGAGCAGCGCGTTCTGCAACTGGAAGGAGGCCGAGCGGGCCGGCTGGATGCGGTCGACCAGTTCGGTCGTCCGGTCGGATATTTGGGCCAGGACGAGTCCGCCGACAATCAGACAGCCGCACACGACCAGGACGAAGCAGGCCAGGATCAGGTGGACCCAGTTCTGGACCGAGAGGCGCGCGAATCGTCCCGGCGGCTGCGGGGTGTCGGCCGGTGCGTCACTGCTCATGCGGGGTCCTCTTCCAGGCGAGATGCAACACGGCCACGTCGTCGGCGAGGCCGCCGTAGGGAGCCGCCCCCTCGGAGGCGCCGGCGACCAGGGCGTCGATGAACGGCCGGGCCGGCAGACCGGCCCGGTCCCGGGCCATGGCCAGCAGCCCTTCCTCGCCCAGCCGGGTGTCGGGCCCGGTGCGCCCCTCGAACAGGCCGTCGGTGAAGAGTACGAGACCGGAGCCCGGCGCCAGCGCGTGCTCGGTCGAGATCCACTGGCCGTGGCCGGGCAGCAGCCCGAGGGCGATACCGCCCTCGGGCTCCACCCACTCGATGTCGGTGCCCCGGCGCAGCAGGAGCCCCGGATGCCCCGCCCTGACGATCCGGACGCGGTCCCCGCCGGGCGGGAAGGTGAGCGAGGTGACGGTCGCGAAGACATGGGGGTCGGAACGCTCGGCGACGAGCATCTCCTCGAGCAGTGCGAGCTGTTCCAGCTGGTCGGTGCCGCACAGGACCGCCGTGCGCCAGGCCACTCGCAGACAGACCCCGAGCGCGGCCTCCGCGGCGCCGTGCCCGGACACGTCGCCGATCACGGCGTGGACCGTGCCGTCGGGTCTCTGGACCACGTCGTAGAAGTCTCCGCTGAGCAGTCCGTGGGCGCGGCCCGGCTCGTAGCGGGCGGCCGCCTCGAAGCAGTCGTCGTTCAGCAGGGGTACGGGCAGCAGCCCCCGTTCGAGGCGCGCGTTCTCCTGGGCCATCAGCTGGGTGGCGCGGAGGACGGCCGCCGCCCGCTCGACCTGCTTGCGCTGGAGGGCGTAGCGGACGGCGCGCGACAGAGCCTGCGGGTCGATCCGTCCCTTGACGAGGTAGTCCTGCGCACCGGTGGCGACCGCGTCGAGCCCTGCTTCGGCCTCCGCCAGGCCGGTCAGCACCACGATGGCGGCGTCCGGGGTGGTCTCCAGGATCCGGTTGACGGCGCTCAGCCCGTGTACATCGGGGAGATGAAGGTCCAGCAGGACGCAGACGGGTCTCCCGTGGCTGCGCAGGAAAGCCAGTGCCTCGGACAGTGTCTTGCACCACGTGAGCGCGGAGTCCAGCTCGCCGTCGGCGAGCATCTCTTCGACGAGGAGGGCATCTCCGGCATCGTCCTCGACCAGGAGGATCGCGGCGTTGAAGTCCCAGACGGAAGGCCGCTCGGCCGCCACGGTGCCGCTCTGCACCGGAAACGCCGCCGCGACCGGATGCAGGGTGTGGGAGCCGGTGCGCATCTCAGCCACGATTCACCCTCTCGTCAAGCCCGAGCGGGCCGCCCGCCGTCGTCTCGCAGCATATGTGAACGCCGCCCGCCGCTGTGCGATCGGGCGTCTTCGGGCCGGCTGATGGTTGCCCGGTGGTTCAGCTCGGGCGTATACCGCCGGTGAGCTTCTCAACTCTGATGCAGGTACGCGGTGATGCCGGCGAGCTCGGACACCGCATCGGTGTCCGAGCCCGCGCTCACAGCGTCGGGCCCCGCCCCGGGTTCGATCCGCGCGAGGGGCATTCGCTGCCGCCTCGACGTCCCGAAGCCGGTGCACGGCCGGTCCACGAGGAGAGAGATCCGTGGGAGCGGGTGCTCGCACGTGGTAGGTCTCACACGTCGACGGACATTCCTGCCCGCAGGCGCTTGACGATGCGCGCGAGGAGCCGGGAGACGTGCATCTGGGACACGCCGAGCTCTTCACCGATCTGGGCCTGCGTCATCTCCTGGCCGAAGCGCATCTGCACGATCCTGCGCTCACGGTCGTCGAGCTGTTCCAGCAGGGGAGCCAGCGTGTGGAGGTTCTCGACGGTCTCCATCCCGGGGTCGGCCTCGCCGATCGTGTCGGCGAACGACCGCTTGTCGGTGCCGGAATCGGTCTCGGCCGAGGGCGTGTCCAGGGAGCCTGCCGAGTAGCCGTTGGCCGCGACGAGCCCTTCGATGATCTCTTCCTCGGGCAGGTTGAGGAAGCCGGCGAGTTCCTTGACCGTGGGGTCGCGGTCCAGGTCCGCGGAGAGCTGCTCCTTCGCCTTGGCGAGATCCACCCGCAGCTCCTGGAGCCGCCGCGGCACGTGCACCGCCCAGGTGGTGTCGCGGAAGAAGCGCTTGATCTCTCCCACGATGTAGGGGACGGCGAAGGTGGCGAACTCGACTTCACGCGAGAGGTCGAACCGGTCGATGGCCTTGATCAGCCCGATGGTGCCCACCTGGATGATGTCCTCGGTGTCGTCACCGCCACGGTTACGGAACCGGGAGGCGGCGTACCGCACCAGCGAGAGGTTCATCTCGATGAGGGTGTTGCGTGCGTACTGGTACTCGCGGGTGCCCTCTTCGAGGACCTGCAGGCGGTCGAGAAACAGCTTCGACAAGGCACGCGCGTCCTTCGGGGCCACCTTGCCGGTGTCCTCGATCCACGGCAGTTCCGAAGCTTCTGTACCGTCCGTCCCGGGCAGCGTGTGAGCAGGGCTGCCGAGAATGGTGCCGGTCCGCTCCGTCGTGCTTGTCATGATGTCGCCCCTCCTTGTTGCCAAGTGCGTCGGACGTCGTGTGCCCCGCATCGGCGAGGCCATTCCCCCTGGGCACAATTTTTTTTGCGGCGTGGAGGCGTGGGGCCGGTCACCGGTGAATCCGCCCGTGGCACTCGAATGGAGCAGCACCTGGAGCATGGCAAACTTGACGAGGGCGTTGGCCCGCAGTGCGGCGGCTTTGCGCAGAAGCCCGCGGCAGGGTCTCAGCCCCGTGGATGTCAGTCCTCGTGAGCCCGGCTCGGTGGCGCGCCACGGTCCGCCGAGAGAATCCGGCGGCACAAGCAACAGAGGAACGGCAATGACGGTGACAGAGGACAGCCCGGAGATCGCGCCCGGAATCGAGGAGTTCGGTCCCGGTATCGACCCGCAGCGGCTGGCCGTCTGCCTGAGTGTGCTCGACGAGCTCGACTCCATCGAGGTCGACCACCCGGACGCCATCGCGGTGCGCCGCGCCACCGCCGGTGTCTACCGCACCGTGAAGCAGCGCCGCCGCCAGGAGCGCCGTGCCGCGAAGACCGCGCATGACAAGGCCGTGACCGAGGCGACCGCGACGGGCTCCGCCGAGCGTATCGACGACGAGACCCAGGGCGTCCTGCCGTCGTCCTCCGCCGCCTCCGAGATCGCTGGTGTGCTCCAGCGGCCCAGGTCCTGCTACATCTGCAAGACGCGGTACGTCGAGGTCGACGCCTTCTACCACCAGCTCTGCCAGGGCTGCGCGCGCGAGAACCGCGCCCGGCGCGACGCACGCACCGACCTCACCGGCCGCCGGGCGCTGCTCACCGGCGGCCGGGCCAAGATCGGCATGTACATCGCGCTGCGGCTGCTCCGTGACGGAGCCCACACCACCATCACCACCCGCTTTCCCAACGACGCGATCCGCCGCTTCAAGGCGATGCCGGACAGCGACCAGTGGATCCACCGCCTGAAGATCGTCGGCATCGACCTGCGTGACCCAGCGCAGGTCGTCGCGCTCGCGGACTCGGTCGCCGCCGAGGGGCCCCTGGACATCCTGATCAACAACGCTGCTCAGACGGTCCGTCGCTCCCCGCAGGCGTACAGCGAACTGCTCGGTGCCGAATCCGCCCCGCTCCCGGCGGGCGAGCTGCCGGCCGCCGAGGTGATCGGCACCTTCGGCAGCGGTTCCGTCGACCGCGTGGCCGCGCTGCCCGCAGCCCGCAAGGAGGGGCTGAGCGCCCAGGACGTCACCGAACTGGCCCTGGTGACCGGCTCGGCGTCGCTTGAGCGCATCGCCGCGGGCACCGCGATCGACGCCGGCGGTCTCGTTCCGGACCTGCACCACACCAACAGCTGGATCCAGACAGTCGACGAGGTCGAACCGATCGAGCTGCTGGAAGTCCAGCTCTGCAACTCCACCGCCCCGTTCATCCTCATCAGCAGGCTCCGCCCGGCGATGGCCGCGACCGCCGCCAAGCACTCCTACGTGGTCAACGTCTCCGCGATGGAAGGCGTCTTCGGCCGCGGCTACAAGGGGGCGGGCCACCCGCACACCAACATGGCGAAGGCGGCGCTGAACATGCTGACCCGCACCAGCGCCCAGGAGATGTTCGAGAAGGACGGCATTCTGATGACCGCCGTCGACACCGGCTGGATCACCGACGAGCGGCCGCACCCCGACAAGATCCGCCTCGCCGAGGAGGGCTTCCACGCCCCGCTCGACCTGGTCGACGGCGCCGCCCGCGTCTATGACCCGATCGTCCGCGGCGAAGCGGGCGACCCGTTGTACGGGTGCTTCCTGAAGGACTACGCCCCCGCCAACTGGTAGCACTCGGCGGCATCGATGCCGCACTCGGTCGCAGACCCGGCCCGGGAACCCTCCCGGGCCGGGTCTTTTCCATGTTTGGTGGCTGAAAGTGACCCAAGGCACACGTTCCATCGAGCATGGGCGCGCTCATTTGGTTACGCTGAGGGGAACGGACGCCATCAAGGGATCCACGAAGATTCCTTGACCGTCCTGGGACAGGCTCGTCAACCGGGCCGCCGTCCCGCCCCGTACCCGGCGCCACCGCGACCGAACAGATCCTGCCCTGCCCCGCACAGGCGGACGACGACCGGATATGACGCCGGACGTCGGATGCGCCGGGGGCTACGCGACACGAAGGAGTGCGCGGTGACGACACCGGAACTGACGAAGCACGAGCAGCGGACGGCCGAACGGTACGGAGAGCGGGCCCGCAGGCCCGAGAAGCTCCGGAACATCGAGGTCTGGGCCAGATCCGCACCCATCCGGCTGGCCGGCTACGAGGACGACCTCGCCGAGCCGCACATCCTGCCCGGCGTCGACTGAGTGCTTCCCGCCCGAGCTCCGGTCCGTACCCCTTGAGGGGCGGGGCCGGAGCTCGGTCATGTCGACATCATCTCTCCGGCAAGCCGGCGTCCGAGGACGGCGAACTCGAGTGGATCAGTACGTCGCCGCAGGCCCGCGCGGACGGCCGGTAGCCGGCCCCGGCGGGGTCGGGCGCAGGAACTCCCGCACGTAGGTGCGGTGCCACCAGCAACCGGTGGCCCGCAGTTCGCTCCAGGTCGTGTACCGGTAGCGGTACACCCTGGCGCGGACGTGCGCCGGGGGCTCGTCCGGGAACGGGTTGTCCCGCAGCAGTCGCAGGGTGTCCCGGTCGTTCTCCAGCAGCCGCTCCACGAACGGCCCGAACCAGGGGCGGGCGTACGCGGGTGAGAGCGCCGCGAACCACATCATCCAGTCGAGCCGCAGATGGTAGGGGGCGAACTGGCGCGGCAGCCGCCGAGGATCTCCCGGCTTGCCCCAGAAGCCGTACTCCCGCCAGACCGTGCCCGGGTGGATCACCTGCTCGTCGGTGCCCTCGACCACCACCTCCATGCGGACCCGGCTGATGCTGCCGAACGCTCCGTACGTGTTGACCAGGTGCAGCGGGTCGAAGGAGCGGTTCATCACCTGCCTGCGCGAGAACAGGTTGCGGGCCGGGCGGTAGCTGAGGATCACGACCAGGGCCGTGACGGCGAGGACCGTCACCTCGTACCAGAGCGGAGCGTCGGACCGCGCGGGCGGGTCGGTGACCGGGGACCAGTCCACTGCCGACAGGGCGAGGGCGATCGTCAGCCAGTTGAGCCAGGCGAAGTTGCCCGACAGCACCAGCCACAGCTGCGTGAGGACCATCAGCCCGGCCGCCGCGCCCGCCACGGGCTGCGGGGTGAAGAGCAGGACCGGGACGAGGAGCTGGGTCACATGGTTGGCCGCCACCTCGGCACGGTGCACGGGCCGGGGGAGGTGGTGGAAGAACCAGCTCAGCGGGCCGGGCATCGGCTGGGTCTCGTGGTGGAAGTACAGACACGTCAACTTGCGCCAGCACGCGTCCCCGCGGACCTTGATCAGCCCGGCGCCGAACTCCACCCGGAACAGCACCCAGCGCAGCAGCCACAGCACGAGCACCGGTGGCGCCGTGTCCGCGTTGCCGAGGAAGACGGCGAGGAACCCCGTCTCCAGGAGCAGCGACTCCCAGCCGAAGCCGTACCAGGCGCTGCCGACCTGCACGATCGACAGATAGAGGACCCAGGGCAGGGCCCACAGGAGCATGGCCCCCCACAGGGGTACGAGGCGGTCCGCGCCCGCGAGCAGCGCGACGGCGAGCACGCAGCCCGACCAGGCGACGAGGGCGAAGAACCGGTCGGAGTAGTGGAGCCGGAAGAGCCCTGGTGCGGTGCGCCAGTCGGTACGCCGCAGGAGCTCGGGGGCGGGCTGCATGCCGCGCTCACCGATGAGCGCCCGGAACTGGAGCGCGGCGGTGAGGAAGGCGGTCAGATAGATGACGGCCAGGGCCTTCTGGAAGAGGAGCCGGCCGAGCCAGTACCCGTCTGCGGTGAACCAGTCCATCGCTTCCAGTATCGGTCTGCCGCTCCCCGGCGTCTCACTCCTGTCGTGCGTGTCCCTCCCGGACGATGCGGCGCAGCGTGCGGCCGAGCCGGTGCGCGTACCAGCGCTGTGCCACGGGCACCAGCGGGCCGCCGAGACGGGTGTACCAGCGGACGGGGCGGCTGAACGCCATCACGGTGAAAAGGACCGTGCCGTCGTCCGCGAGCTCGGCGACGAAGCACTCCTCGCCGCACTCGGGGTGGCCGGTGAGTGTCCCGTACGCGAATCCGATGCGCTCGGGACCGTACTCGGCCCAGACGACCCGGCACGGCGCGGTGAACCGGAACGGGCCGACCCCCAGCGACACCCGAACGGACGCACCGGGCTCGGCGCGCGCTGCGGAGGCCCTGACCCGGGCCCCGGAGGCGCGGTGCATGCGGAAGTCGGTGATGGCCGCCCCGGCGGCCTCGAAGTCGGCGCGGCCGCGTCCGACGCGGGTGCGGTGGTGCAGGTGGTGGTAGCCGGCGGGGAGCGGGCCGCGCTCGGTGGCGCCGGCCTCCGGGTACGTGAGGGTGTTCATGCGGTCCTTCCTTCGTGTGCGGTGCGGTGGTTCAGGCGCTGCCAGGCCAGCACCGAGCAGAGTGCGAAGCCCAGCGCGTTGCCCACGCCGTGCGTCGCGGCCATCCAGGCCAGGGTGGGGTGCGGGAGGCCGGTGGCTTCGCCGAGCGCCCAGCTCAGCGCGAGCACCATGGTCGCCGCGAGCACGGCGGCCGAGGTGGTGAGCAGCAGCCGGGTGGTCCGGTCGCGGGCCGCAGGCCGGACCGTGCGCCAGGTCAGGAAGGCAACGGTCCACATACCCGCAGTCAGGACCACCGCCCCCGCCAGTTCGGCCCGGTCACCGATGAAGTAGCCGATGAGGACGAGCAGGGTGCCCAGCGGCACGCTCAGTGCCGCGAACCGGCCCGCCGCGCCGTCGGCCACGCGGCCGACCAGCCCCGCGACCAGTGCGGCGGCGAATCCGGCGAAGTGGAAGTGTGGCACGGTCAGCGCCAGGATCCCGGGACCGAAGCCGAACAGCGGACGCCCCGAGCGCTCGGCGACCAGCGCGGTGGCCGCGACGGCCGGGGTCACCAGGGCGCTGAGCAGCGCGACCTCGGCGGGTGCGGTCCGCCACGACAGCAGCGGACCGGGGCACCGGACGACACGGGCAGGGGCGTGCAGGGCCAGGAGCGCGGCGCCGATCGCGTAGCCGATGGCCAGGGCGGTGGCGGCAGGCCCGCGCGACAGCCAGAGGGAGACGGCTCCCGGCACGGCGAAGAGGGGCCACAGCCGTCGCATCCGGTCCAGCCCCGGGGTGTCCGCCAGGCGCAGTCCCGCCGGCACGATCACCAGCATGCCCAGCATCACGATCAGACCCACCAGGACCGGCATCGCTCCACCCTCCCCGTCTTGAACGCGTTCAAGTGATGACGGTGCCGACTGTAGAACGTTTCTTGAACGCGTTCAAGGTGCTGGCTCCGCATCTCCCTCGAGCCGTGCCCACCCCGGGCCGTCCCGGCTTGCGGGGGAGGGGGAACTGCGGCACACATGAGAGGACCAACAGGGACCGGTGACCAGGCAGGAGACCTCTTCGTGCACGCACCGACACGTATGCGCCGCGCCGTGCTCGCCGTTCTGTCCACCGGCATCCTCGTCACCGCGGGCTGTGCCCGGGAGGCAGGGGAAGGCGGACACGGCACCGAGGGGACGGCCGACGCCGACGAGGTCCTCCTCCAGCCGGCCGCCGCGCGGGGCCCCGACCCCTTCACCGGGTCCACGGTGGAACCGGCCGGCGCCGCGCCGCCCGCGCCCCGCACGCCCCCGCCGCCGACGCGGGCCCCCGGCGACGTGGCCCCGCGCACGCTCCCCGGAGCGACCCCCGGCCTCTACGGGGGCACCCGCTCCGTCGCCTCCTGCGACGTCGGACAGCAGATTCACCTCCTCGCGGCCGATCCGGCCCGGGAGAAGGCCTTCGCACGGGCCGCGGGTGTGCCCCGGGCCGGGGTCGCGGACTTCCTGCGCGGCCTGACGCCCTTGGTCCTGCGCGCCGACACCCTGGTGGGCAGCCACGGCTTCCACGCGGGGTCCGCCACCACGTACCGGTCCGTGCTCCAGGCCGGCACCGCCGTGATGGTGGACGGCCACGGCCTCCCGCGCGTGCGCTGCGCCTGCGGCAACCCCCTGAGCCGGCCCGCCGGTACGGGCGACACGCAGAGCGGCCGGGGCGAGCGGTGGGCGGGCTACGACCCGGCGCGGATCGTCGTCGTCGCGCCCTCCGCGAAGGCTGTCGCGGCCCTGGTCGTCGTCGATGCGGACCACAACAGCTGGATGGAGCGCCCGGTCGGGGACGAGGGCGCCAGGGACCGTACTCCCGAGGTGCCACCGCCCTACGCTCCCGGCACCGATATCACCGGGCCCCTGCCCGAGGCACCTCCGGCGAAGTCGAGGGAACCGGAGGTGCCGGAGAAGACGGTCGAGCCGTCGCGCTCCGCTCCCGATCCCGCGGACTGTCCGACGGCCGGCGCTCCGACGCCGCCCGGCGAGGCGGTCGCGGCTACGGAGGAACCGACGGATGCACCGGTGCCCGTACCGTCGAACTGCCCCACGCCGACCGCCGCCCCGTCCGACGCCTACCCCCAACCGCTTCCGGAGCTACCGACGGACGAGCCGACCGGCACGCCCGCCGACCCGGACGAGCCGCCGCAGGACCTGGTTCCGCCCATGACCGACGAGCCGCAGACCTCCATCCGGCTGCCGTGGCAGGACGACGTGGACGCCTCCGTCCAGGGATGAGCGGCCGGGCGGGGGCCGGTGCTGCTTCCTGTCGGGGCCGGTGAGCGGGGGGCGAGGATCCAGGAGTCAGCCCCTGCGCACGGCCGGCGGGGTCCAGCGGCCGTCGAGGGCTTCACGGCCGGGCGCGTACAGGCGTACAGACGCAGCGTGATGCCGAGGGGGCCGGCACGGCCGCGAGCGTGCCGGGGACCCCGCCTCCGCACGCGGTCTTCGTGGTCCCGAGGGGGCTCTCATTCCTCGGTGGGCAGCCAGTTGCCGTGCAGTCCCAACGGGACCCGCACCGGAATCCGTACGCGGGCGACCGGGCCGGAGGCGGGGTCGGCGGCGGGGATCACGAGCAGCCAGCTGCTGTCGTCGGTCCGGTCGGTGGCGTACGTCAGCCAGTGGCCTCCCTCGCCCGGCCCGGCGCCCGGCGAAGGGGCGAACACCGGCTCGCCGACGGAGAGGTCCCCGGCCGGCCACATCACACTCGTGCCCGACGCGTCGCCGCCGTTGTACCAGCGAAGCGCGTCGAACTCGCCCGGCAGCAGATCAGGGTTCCCGGAGTCCGAGGCCACGGCCAGTTGTCGGTGCCGACTGCCGATCAAGCGGTCGTCCGTGCGGGGGAGTTCCATCCTGGCGTCGTCCAGCACGGTCCGGTGCATCGTGCCGGCGAGCGGATCGATGACCGCGCGGACCAGACCGGAGGTGTTGGGCTGTCCCGACCCGTCGGGCGCTCCCAGGGAGAGGCGGGACCACTGCACGTAATCAAGGACCACATCGCCGCCGTCGGGCTCGGTGTCGTACGCGTTGACCGTGTGCCACAGCCAGAAGGCCTCGTCGGACGCCCACCGCACCGGACCGCCGTCGCGGGGGATCAGGGCGACCCGGGTGCCCCGCTCCGGCCGCCAGGCGATCATGGACCCACCGCTCATCGCGGCGGCGATGTCGAAGAAGACCGGCGCCAGCACGAGTACCAGGTATCGCCGGGTCAGCGCCATGTCGTGGATCATCATCGGTTCGTCGAGCCCGTCGACCGTCGTGGGGCCACGGGTCACGGCGCCGGTGGGACCGATGGCCGACCAGGTGAGGTAGGGCGGTTCGAGCCCGTAGCAGAAGACCATCATCTCGCCGGTGACCGGGTCGGTCTTCGGGTGCGCGGTGATGCCGGCCGGCAACGCCCCGCCGAACGTCTCCTTGCCTGCGGTCTCCAGCTCCGGTGTGAGCAGAAACGGGCAGTCGGATTCGGCGAGGGCCAGCAGGCGTCCCGCATGACGCACCACGTTGATGTCCGGAAGGTCGCGGAAGGTTCCGGCCAACTCCGGTGACACGTCCGGGACCTGAGGGAAAATCATGGATTCGATCCCGCCCCAGAGCGCCCGTCCCGCTCGCTCCTCGGCGAGCACGGCGGGTGTGCGGACGAAGCGGTTGCGGTAGCGGGCCTGACCGCCCGAGATCCACACGCCGTGCAGCATGCCGTCCCCGTCGATCGGGTAGAGATACGAACCGATCGGGCTGAAACGGGGGTTGGGCCCGTTGCGCAGGAACAGCCCGTCGAGCTCGTCCGGCAGTTCGCCCACCACCTGGAGCCCGGTCTCGTCCACCTCTTCGGTCACGGGGGCGAAGCGACCGGACAGATGGACGACGCGGGCGGGGTCGAAGGCCTGCGAGGCATGTGCGGCCATGATGGCCTCCCTTGCCGGGGCGTATGCGTATCCGCGAGCGTGCGGTGGCGACCCTTCATTCAATCTCCGGCCCACAACCGCCGCAACGCGAGCCCGAGGGCGCGGAGATGCGGAGGGAGAGTCCCGGCTTCACCATGGAGGAAGCGGCAGAGTGCCGTGAAACCTGCCCCGGAGGTGTCCGGTGGGCCAAGCCAGCTCCGGGCGGCGGACCGGGAATCTGTTCTTCGCGTTCGCCCCGTGGATCATCTTCGACGTCGTCGCGTCCCCCAGCACGTGGGAGTACGCGGCGCTGGCCGGACTCGTCGCCGCCGTCGTGCTCAACCTGCCCGACCTGCGCCGGGGTTCGTTCAAGGTGCTGGAGATCACCGGCATCGCCTTCTTCGGCGTCCTCAGCGTCCTGGCGCTCGTCCTGGACCGGGAGGACCTGTACTGGGTGGAGCGGTACGCGCAGGTGCTGTCCAGCTCCGTGATCGCCGTGGTGGCGCTCGGCTCGCTCGCGTTCGTACCGTTCACCGAGCAGTACGCGCGCGAGACCACGCCCCGCGAGGTCTGGGGCTCACCCGTCTTCCGGCATGTGAACCGGGTACTGACGCTGCTCTGGGGAGGGGTCTTCGCCGCGACCGCCCTGCTGGGGCTGCTGGCGGTGCACACGTCGTCCGGTGCCGACTGGTACAACTGGATCATTCCGGTTGTCCTGCTGGTGCTGGCGGTCCGCTTCACGGAGCGTTACCCGGACCGGGTGCGCGAGCGCTCCCGGAGTGCACCGGCAGCCCCCTGAGCCCCTGCGGTCCTTCCGCCCGGACCTTGTGACGGAAGGTCACCGGCGGCAGCATCACGTACGAGGAGCAGGTGCCGGGCCTGCCGGCTCGACCGGGCTGCCTCGGGGCTCCGATGACCTGGCCGCAGAACCGGGTCAGATCCGGGACCGGACCTTCGGTGACAACGTCAGGGCCCTGCGGGGGCGCTGACGTCCCCATGACGACGACGGCCCCGGAACCCCCGGGCGGGGTGTTCCGGGGCCGGTCGGTGGTGTCAGTTGCCGGGCTCCGAGGCGTCCAGCATCGCTTCGCGCTCCACGACCTTGACGCGCTCACGGCCCTGCGCCTCGCCCAGGGCGCGCTCGTGCGCGTCCAGGCGGTACCAGCCCTCGCGGGTGGTGTACCGGACGCCGCGCGACTCCAGGAACTCGGTCACGGCCGACGGCTCGGGCTGTGCCGGGGCGGCGAGCCGGCCGGTGGTGTGGTCCTCCAGCAGGCAGGCGACGGTTTCGTTGGCGTCGCCCTTGGTGTGGCCGATCAGGCCGATCGGGCCCCGCTTGATCCAGCCCGTGACGTACACCGACTCCATCGGCTCACCGCCGGCGAGAACCCGCCCGGCGGCGTGCGGAACCGTGCCGGACGCGACGTCGAACGGGAGCTTGGGCAGCTCCTGCGAGTAGTAGCCGACCGCCCGGTAGACGCTCTGCACGTCCCAGTCGTGGAACCGGCCGGTGCCCTTCACGTTTCCGGTGCCGTCCAGCTCCGTGCGCTCGGTACGCAGGCCGACGACGCTGCCGTCCTCGCCGAGGATCTCCACCGGAGACTCGAAGAAGTGCAGGAAGAGCTTGTGCGGCCGGTCGCCGACGTCGCGGATCGCCCAGTTCTCCAGCGTGGAGGCGACCATGTTGGCCTGCTTGTTGCCGCGCCGGGTCTCGATGGAGCCGGCGTCGTAGTCGATGTCCTCGGGGTTGACGATGACCTCGATGTTCGGCGAGTGGTCGAGCTCCCGCAGCTCCATCGGGCTGAACTTCGCCTGGGCGGGGCCGCGCCGTCCGAAGACGTGCACCTCCAGCGCCTTGTTGGCCTTCAGGCCGTCGTACACGTTGGCGGGGATCTCGGTGGGCAGCAGCTCGTCGGCGGTCTTGGCGAGGATGCGGGCGACGTCCAGGGCCACGTTGCCGACGCCCAGCACGGCGACCTTCTCGGCCTCCAGCGGCCAGGTGCGCGCGACGTCCGGGTGGCCGTCGTACCAGGAAACGAAGTCGGCGGCGCCGTGCGAGCCGTCCAGGTCGCTGCCCGGTATGTCGAGCGCCCTGTCGGCGTCGGCGCCGGTGGAGAAGATCACTGCGTCGTAGAAGGTCCGCAGTTCGTCCAGGCCGATGTCGTTCGGGTAGTCGACGTTCCCGAAGAGCCGGATCTGGGGCTTGTCCAGGACCTGGTGCAGCGCGTGGACGATGCCCTTGATCCGCGGGTGGTCCGGGGCCACGCCGTACCGGATCAGACCGAAGGGGGCGGGCATCCGCTCGAACAGGTCGATGGAGACACCCGGGTCGGCGGCGGCATCGGATTTGAGCAGCGCGTCCGCTGCGTAGATCCCGGCAGGGCCGGCTCCGACGATGGCTACGCGGACAGGGCGTGTCATGGCGAGCTGTTCCTTAGGACGAACGAGCAGGAGCGGGGCGGGCCGTGGTAAGGCTTGGCTTACTCCACCCCGACGCACACGTTAGCCGCTGTCCCTGCCCGCTTTCGGGGCGGGTCGGCGTTCTGCGGCGATATCCGGCCCCGCGCACCTTTGCCGGTCCCGGGAATCCCGCGGAATCTCCGGGAAAGCGGCCCTGCCGAGAGGCTCGGAAATGTGTTCCATCGCACGTTCACCTGGTGGACGGCTAGCTCGAAGAATCGGACATATGGTGGCAGAGTGACCCACATGGATGATTGGGCAGCGGGTGCCCTGTCACTCCCGGACGACTGGCCCGCCCACCCGGACCTCAGTCTCGCCCTGAACCGTATGGGCAGCTTCGACTGGGATCTGGACAGCGGCTTGATGCACATGGACCGGCCGGCCCTCGACGTGTTCGACCTCAGGGCCGACGAGTACGACAACAGGCCGCAGACGCTCGGGACGCGGGTGCCGCCGGACGAGGCCATGCGGCTCGACGCCATGGTGACGCAGGCACTCAAGACCGGCCGGAGCAACTACGGGGCCTACTTCCGCATCCTGCGGCGCGACGGCACCCTGCAGTGGACACACACCCAGGGCTTCGTCCGCCGTGACGGCACCGGCCGGCCTCGACGCATCATCGGCATCGTCCGGGACGCCACAGAGGAGCTGGCCGACTCCACCGCCCGCCGGGAGCTGGACGAGGAGCGGCGGCGTCGGACCAGCCTGGTGGAGGCCACCACGGCCGCCCTGGCGCACGCCCGCACCGTCAAGGACGTCATCGACGTGCTCAAGAACTCCCAGGGGCTGGCTCATCTGGGGGCGACCAGCCTGGTCATGGGGCTGATCGAGGCGGGACGCATCCATCTGGTGGCCGACGGGCCCGAGGGCGCCTTCGTGCCGGGCACCCGGTACACGCGGACCGACGACGAGTATCCGATGAGCGAGGTCGTCCGCACGCTCAGTCCCCGGTTCATCGAGTCCGCCGAGGACTTCGCGGACTCGTACCCGATCCTGTGGCCCCACATCAGCCATCTGGGCATCACCTCGGCCGCCTATCTGCCGCTGATCGCCCAGGCCCGCCCCATCGGCGCTCTCGGACTGCTCTACAGCGACAAGAACGGATTCACCGGCGACGAACGCAACCTGCTGGTCGCCCTCGGCAGCTCCATCGCCCAGAGCCTCCAGCGCGCCATGCTGTACGAACAGGAGCACGACCTCGCCGAAGGGCTCCAGCAGGCGATGCTGCCGCGCCGCATCCCCGACGTGCCGGGCGCGCAGATCGCCGTCCGCTACCGCTCGGCCAGGCTGGGCCGGGACATCGGCGGGGACTGGTACGACGTCATCCCGCTGCCCGGCGGCCGGGTCGGCACCGTCATCGGGGACGTGCAGGGTCACGACACGCACGCCGCCGCCGTCATGGGGCAGCTGCGCATCGTGCTGCGCGCGTACGCGGCCGAGGGGCACAGCCCCGCGACGGTCATGGCGCGGGCCTCGGTCTTCCTGCACGAACTGGACACCGACCGCTTCGCCACCTGCACCTACGCCGAGGCCGATCTCACCACGGGGGTGGTGCAGGTGGTCCGGGCCGGTCATGTCGACCCGTTGGTGCGCGACGCGGACGGGAGCTGCCGCAAGGTGCTGGTCGACGGCGGGCTGCCGCTGGGGCTCTCCGCCGAGTTCGGGCGGCTGGAGTATCCGGTCAGCACGGTCGAGCTGGACCCCGGGCAGACCATGGTGCTGTTCACCGACGGCCTGGTGGAGCTGCCGGGGGCCGACCTCGACGAGGGCATGCAACTGCTCACCGCCATGATCAGGAACGGTCCCCAGGACCTCCAGCGACTGGCCGACCGGCTCTGCGAGTCGGTCGACGAACGCGGTGGCGAGGACGACGTGGCGGTACTGCTGCTGCGCCGCAAGGCCGCTCACGCCCCGCAGCAGGGCGGCCGGCTCCAGCAGCACGTGGGGCAGAACGACCCGGAGGCGCTCAGCTCGGCCCGCCACATGATCCGTGCGGCGGTGCGGGCGTGGGGTGCGAAGGAGCGGGCCGATGAGGTCGAGCTGGCCGCCGACGAGCTGACGACCAATGCCCTGATGCACACCGACGGCGGTGCGATCGTCACCATCCGGGTGCTCACCGGGCCCGAGCGCCGCCTGCGCGTCGACGTCGAGGACCGGTCGAGCGCGCTGCCGCGTCGCCGCGACGCGGGTGACGCGGGCGTCTCGGGCCGAGGGCTGATGCTCGTGGACCGGCTTGCGGACGCCTGGGGCGTCGAATCCCGGGGCACCGGCAAATGCGTCTGGTGCGAATTCGTCATCCCGCCACGCGACTGAACCGGGTAAGGGGCGCCGCCGTGTCAGCGGGATCGAGCGCTACTGGAAAGTAACACAAAGTAACATGTCTGTACTTGACCGTAACCGACCGCCAGGGATTGACTGCGACTCCGTCAGTCTTCGGCTTCCATGACATGAGGACCCGTTGGGCATTGAGCTACTGGCACCTCTCGATCTGGCCTTCTGGCACCTCGAGTCCGATGCGCACCCCATGCACCTCGGCGCGCTCGCCGTCTTCGCGCCGGGCGATGACCGGGCTCCCGGGCCCGACCGCCTCCTCGAACTGCTCGGCACCCGGGCCGCCGCCATCCCCCGGCTGCGGATGCGCGTGCGGGACGTGCTGCTGCCCGTCGGGGGCGCGGCCTGGTCGGTGGACAAGGACTTCGACGTCCACCGGCACGTCAAGCGGGTGCACCTGCCCGAGTCGGAGACGGAGGGCAAGGGTGGAGCCGGGTTCATGGCGGCGGCCACCCGGCTCGCGGGCGAGCTGATGGAGCAGCCGCTGCGCAGAGGCCTGCCACCCTGGCAGATGTACGTCATCGGCGGCGCCCCGGACGGCTCCTTCGCCGTCCTGGTCAAGCTCCACCACGCGCTCGCCGACGGGATGCGCGCGGTCGCCATCGGAGCCGGGATCTTCGACGAGATCGCCACGGCCGCAGGCCGGGGCAGGCCCGGAGCGGCGGCCGGCCGGGTGCGTCCCGTGCCACCGCGCTCCTGGATGCCCGGGCCCCGCCAGGTCGCCGGACTCGCCCTCGGCCGCATCGAGGACCTCGGCCGGGCCTTCGGCGTCGGTGCCTCGCTGGTACGCGCCAGCCGCCTCGATCTGCGCGGCGCACCGGCCCTCAGCGCCAGCTCCTCCGGCACCCGGCGCCTCGCCACGGCCGACCTCGACCTCGAATCCGTGCAGCGGATCCGCCGGGCGGCGGGCGGCACGAGCAACGACGTGCTGCTCGCGGTCGTCGCGGGTGCGCTCCGCCGCTGGATGCTGGAGCGCGGTGAACCGCTGCCCGGCGCCGACCCGCGCGCGCTCGTCCCCGTCTCCCGGCGCCGCCCGGGTGGCGCGGCCGCGGCCAACGGCAACCGGCTCTCCGCGTATCTGCTGGGGCTGCCCGTCTCCGAACCCGATCCCTGGGCGCGGTTGCGGGCCGTCCGCGGCGCCATGGACCGCAACAAGTCCGCCGGGCCGCTGCGCGGGGCCGGGGCGGTCGCCGTCCTCGCCGATCAACTGCCCTCGCTGGCCCATCGCTTCGGTGCGCCGCTCGCCGGGAGCGCCGCCCGGATGCTCTTCGACGTGCTGGTCACCAGCGTGCCGCTGCCGCGCTCCGCGCTCTCGCTCGGCGGCTGCCCCCTGCGCGCCCTCTACCCGATGGCGCCGCTGGCGCGCGGCCAGTCACTGGCCGTCGCGCTGACCACGTACGGCGGCACGGTGCAGATCGGGCTGGTGGCCGACGGCAAGGCGCTGCCCGACCTGGAGCGGCTGGGGCGCTGCGCCGAGGAGGAGCTGGCGGAACTGCTGACGCTGATTCCTGCGAGCGTCGCCTCATAGATCGGACTGATCGCGGAGAAATTGCCGCTGCGGATGTCCTCCGCGGTGTTGACGCGCCCAAGTGATCCGATGAATATTCGCTGTGTGCAGGAAGCGATCTTCGGGGAGGGCGGCGGAAGCATGCGGCGCAACAGGCTGGGAAACAGCGCGGTCGAGATCACCGCACTGTCCTTCGGGGCGGCCGCCATCGGCAATCTCTTCAGCGCCGTGGAGCCGGCCCGGGCCGCGGCCGCCGTCGACGCCGCCTGGGCCGAGGGCGTTCGCTACTTCGACACCGCGCCGCACTACGGGCTCGGTCTCTCCGAACGACGCCTCGGCGAGGCCCTGCGCGGCCGGCCCCGCGACGCGTACGTACTGTCCACCAAGGTGGGCCGGGTGCTCGACCCGGCGCCCGACGGGTGGGCCACCGCGCCCGAATCGCTCTCCGAAGGCTTCGCCGTCCCCGCCACGCACACCAGGCGCTGGGACTTCAGCGCCGCCGGTGTCCGCCGGAGCATCGAGGACAGCCTGGAACGCCTCGGACTCGACCGCATCGACATCGCCTACCTCCACGATCCGGACGACCACGCGGACAGGGCCTTCGGCGAGGCCTACCCGGAACTGGAGAAGCTGCGGGCCGAAGGACTGATCGGGGCCATCGGGGCCGGAATGAACCAGACCGCGATGCTCACCCGGTTCGTCGTCGAGACCGACGTCGACGTGGTGCTCTGCGCCGGCCGTTACACCCTCCTCGACCAGTCCGCCCTGCGCGATCTGCTGCCCGCGGCGGCCGCGCGCGGCCGCAGTGTCGTCGTCGGCGGCGTCTTCAACTCGGGCCTCCTCGCCGACCCGCGCCCCGGCGCCCCGTACGACTACGCCGCCGCGCCGCCGGACCTCCTCGACCGGGCCCTGCGCCTGAAGGCCGTCACCGAGCGCCACGGCGTGCCCCTGCGCGCCGCCGCCCTGCACTACCCGCTCGCCCACCCGGCAGTCGCCGGCGTACTCGTCGGCACGCGGTCCCCCGACGAGATGCGCGACGCCGCCGACCTGCTCCGCCGCGAGGTCCCCGACGCGCTCTGGGACGATCTGCGCGCCGAGGGCCTGCTGACCGAGAACGGACACTGACATGCGTATCGCCCTGCACACCAAGGTCCGAGCGGACCGCATCACCGAGTACGAGGCCGCACACCGCGAGGTCCCGGCCGAACTGACCCGCGCGATCCGCGCCGCGGGTGCCGCGTCCTGGACGATCTGGCGCAGCGGCACCGATCTGTTCCACGTCATCGAGTGCGACGACTACGCCCGGCTCCTCGCCGAGCTGGAACAGCTTCCCGTCAACATCGCCTGGCAGGCCAGGATGGACCAACTCCTCGACGTCGCACACGACTACTCCGCCGACGGCGCCGAAGCGGGCCTCCCGGTCGCCTGGGAGCTGTGAGATGACCGGCCGCCCACGCATCGTCGACGCCCACCACCATGTGTGGGACCTCTCGGTGCGCGACCAGGACTGGATCACGGGCGAGGAACTGGCCCCCCTGCGACGCGACTTCACCCTCGCCGACCTGGAGCCGGAGGCCCGGGCCAACGGTGTGTGCGCGACCGTGCTCGTCCAGACCGTGACCGTCCCGGAGGAGACCCCCGAGTTTCTCGCGCTCGCGGACGGCAGCGATCTAATCGCCGGCGTCGTGGGATGGACCGATCTCACCGCCCCCGGTGTCGTGGACGCACTGTCCGCCCTGCGCGAGCTCCCCGGCGGCGACCGGCTCGTCTCGCTCCGCCACCAGGTGCAGGGCGAGCCCGACCCCGGATGGCTGCTGCGCCCCGACGTCCGGCGCGGACTCGCCGCGGTGGCCGACGCCGGACTCGTCTACGACCTCGTGGTCCGTCCCCAGCAGCTTCCCGCCGCCGTCCGGGCCGCCGAACTGCTGCCCGGGCTCACCTTCGTACTCGACCACGCGGGCAAACCGCCGATCGCAACCGGACCGGCCCACCCCTGGGCCGATGACCTGCGGGCCCTCGCCGCCCTGCCGAACACCGTGTGCAAGCTCTCCGGCCTGGTCACCGAGGCGGACGCGCACGACTGGACCGTGAAGGACCTGCGCCCCTACGCAGACACCGCCATCGACGCCTTCGGGCCGGGCCGGCTGATGTTCGGCTCGGACTGGCCGGTGTGCCGGCTCGCGGCGACGTACACCGAGGTCGTCGAGACAGCGCTCGTCCTCCTCGACGGCCTCGCCGACCACGAGCGGGACGCCGTCCTGGCCACCACCGCCGAGCGCGTGTACGGCCTCCGGTAGGCGCCGGGACGAGGGCTGCGGCAGGCTGGAACCATGCCCGAACTGCCGGAAGTCGAAGCCCTGCGGGTCTTCCTGGACGACCACCTGGTCGGCAGGGAGATCGACCGCGTCCTGCCGCTCGCCATCAGCGTCCTGAAGACGTACGACCCGCCGCTCACCGCCCTGCACGGCGGTACGGTCACCGGGGTCCGGCGGCACGGCAAGTTCCTCGACATCGCCGTCGGCCCGCTGCACCTGGTCACCCACCTCGCGCGGGCCGGCTGGCTCCACTGGAAGGACGGCTTCCCCGCCGCTCCGCCACGCCCCGGCAAGGGCCCCCTGGCACTGCGCACCGTACTCACCACCGGCGACGGCTTCGACCTGACCGAGGCCGGCACCACCAAACGCCTCGCCGTGTATCTGGTGCACGACCCCGCCGAGGTGCCCGGGGTGGCCCGCCTCGGGCCCGACCCGCTCGACGCGTCCTTCGACCGTGACGCGTTCGCGGCGCTGCTCGACGGGGAAAGGCGCCAGATCAAGGGCGCCCTGCGCGACCAGTCGCTCATCGCCGGCATCGGCAACGCCTACAGCGACGAGATCCTGCACGTCGCGAAGATGTCACCGTTCAAACTCACCGCCCGTCTCACCGACGACGAGATCACCACGCTCCACACGGCCCTGCGCACCACACTGAACGACGCCGTCGCCCGCTCCAGCGGCCTGGCGGCCGGACGGCTCAAGGCCGAGAAGAAGAGCGGCATGCGCGTCCACGGGCGCACCGGTCAGGCCTGCCCGGTCTGCGGGGACACCATTCGTGAGGTGTCCTTCAGCGACTCCTCGCTCCAGTACTGCCCGACCTGCCAGACCGGCGGCAAGCCGCTGGCCGACCGCAGGCTCTCCAAGCTGCTCAAGTAGCGCGCTCATCGGGTGAGCAGCAGCCGCCGCCCCTCGGCCGTACGCACCTCGAACCGCCCGATGGCCCCGGGCCGCAGCGCGGCGCCTCCGCTCAGCCGGAGCGGTTCCCCGCCCGGGCCCGCCGACGACCAGGTGGCGACGGTCTCCTCGCCCCCGTCCCGCCCCACCGCGACCAGCGAGCACACCCCGGGCTCCGGTACCCCCGAAACCTCCAGCCCCACGTCGGCGCCCCACTCGCGCGCCCCCGCCGTCACGACTGCGGTCATCCCGGAACCCTGGTCCACCGCCGTCCACCGCCCGGTCCCCGGCCCCCCGCCGGGCACCGCGAACGGCACCCCGACCGCGAGGACCACGGCAGCCGCCCCCAGGACGAGGCGCCGTCGCCGCGTCCGCCGCCGCCCGGCCGCCACCGCCTCCGTGGCCCGCCGCACCAGCCCGGGACCGGCCCGTGCCACGGGTTCGACGCCCGGCGGCGTCAGCCGGGCGTACCGTCCGAGGACTGCCGTCACCCCGCCGAGCTCCACCACGCCGCCCGCGCACAGGGGACAGCCCTCCAGATGCTCCTCGAAACGGAAGGCGTCAGCGGCGCCGAGCACGCCCAGGGCGTAGGCGCCGACCTCGCGACGGTGTTGCGGGCTGCACATGCCGTCCCGTACGGAAACAGCTCGTGAATCACTCACCACCGCCCCTCCGCATCGCCCCGCACAGCCCCTAAACTCCGGCCTCATGCTCCGCGTACTCGCCGTCGACGACGAAGAACCCGCCCTGGAGGAACTGCTGTACCTCCTGCGCGCCGACCCCCGGATCCGCAGTGCCGAGGGAGCCACCGGCGCGACCGAGGCGCTGCGCCGCATCGGCGGCGCCGTCGAGGCCGGTCCCGACGACCCCGCCGCCATCGACGTCGTCTTCCTCGACATCCACATGGCGGGCCTCACCGGACTCGACGTGGCCCAGCTGCTGGCCGGGTTCGCGGCGCCCCCGCTCATCGTCTTCGTCACCGCGCACGAGGGATTCGCCGTGCACGCCTTCGACCTCAAGGCCGTCGACTACGTCCTCAAACCCGTACGCCGTGAACGCCTCGCCGAGGCGGTGCGCCGTGTCGCCGAGCAGGTCGGCGGCCGCTCCGCACCCGCGCACGACACCGCACCCGACCAAATCGCCGTCGAACTCGGGGGTGTCATCCGCTTCATCCCGATCGACGACATCGCCTACGCCGAGGCCCAGGGCGACTACGCCCGACTGCACACCGCCACCGGCAGCCACCTCGTCCGCGTCCCCCTGACCACCCTGGAGGAGCGCTGGCGAACCCGCGGATTCGTCCGCATCCACCGCCGCCATCTCGTGGCGCTCGGCCGGATCGACGAACTGCGCCTGGACGCGGGCAGCATGAGTGTGCGCATCGGCACCGCTTCGCTGGCCGTCAGCCGCCGCCACACCCGTGCGCTGCGCGATCTGCTGATGCGGCAGACCGGCCGCTGACCAGCGTCTACCCGTGCCCGGACCCCTTCCCAGCGGGGTCCGGTGCTGCGTACACTCCGGCCCCATGTCCGCAGAGCCAACGCCCCGGCGTGAAGTGGTGACGGGGGAGCCCCGCCGGGTGCGTCCGCTGCCGCGCTACCGCACCCAGTCGGAGATCGACGAGCAGACCGCGCTCGGCGGCGCCTACGTCCGCTCGCTGATGCGCAGCCAGCTGCGCGCCGGACTCACCGCCTTCACCGCCCTCGCCGTCGTCGTCGGCACCCTGCCCCTGGTCTTCGAGGCCCTGCACAGTTCCGCCGTCGTCTGGGGCGTCCTCGGCTTCGCCGCCTACCCGCCGCTGACCCTGCTCGCCTGGTGGTACGTGCGCCGGGCCGAGCGCAACGAACGCGACTTCGCACGGCTCGTCGAAGGCCGCCCCGCACAGTGAGCCGCACGTACGCGGTCGCGGCCGTCGCCGCGGTCGTCCTCGCCACCGTCCTCGTCGGCGGCTTCGGGCTGCGCATCTCGCGCACCACCTCCGACTTCTACGTCGCCTCGCGCACCGTACGGCCACGGCTCAACGCGGCCGCGATCAGCGGGGAGTACCTCTCCGCCGCCTCCTTCCTCGGCATCGCCGGTCTGGTGCTCGTCCACGGCCCGGACATGCTCTGGTATCCGGTCGGCTACACCGCCGGGTACCTGGTGCTGCTCGTCTTCGTCGCCGCGCCGCTGCGCCGCTCGGGGGCCTACACCCTGCCCGACTTCGCCGAGGGCCGGCTCGAATCGCGTCAGGTGCGCAGGCTCGTCAGCGTGCTCGTCGTCGGTGCCGGCTGGCTCTATCTCGTCCCGCAGCTCCAGGGCGCCGGACTGACCCTCAAGATCCTGACAGGGGCGCCGGGCTGGCTCGGCGACGTCCTCGTCGCCTCCGTCGTCGTCCTCGCCGTCGCCGCGGGCGGGATGCGTTCCATCACCTTCGTCCAGGTCTTCCAGTACTGGCTGAAGCTGACGGCCCTCCTGGTCCCCGCCATCTTCCTGGTGCTCGCCTGGCAGGGCGACGGGCGGCCACGCGTCACCTTCGACGAACAGCTGTCCGTCTTCCGCGCCGACCATCCGCTGTACGCCACCTACGGGCTCATCGTCGCCACCTTCCTCGGCACCATGGGGCTGCCGCACGTCGTCGTCCGCTTCTACACCAGCCCCAACGGCCGCGATGCCCGCCGCACCACCGTCGCCGTTCTCGCCCTGATCGGCGTCTTCTACCTGCTCCCGCCCGTCTACGGAGCCCTCGGCCGGCTGTACGCACCCGAGCTCATCCAGGGCGGCGACGCGGACGCCGCCGTGCTGCTGCTCCCCGGCCGGGTCGTCGGCGGGCTCGGCGGTGACCTGCTCGGCGCCCTCATCGCCGGCGGAGCGTTCGCCGCGTTCCTGTCGACCGCCTCCGGACTGACGATGGCCGTCGCCGGTGTGATCACCCAGGACGTCCTGCCCTCGCGCGGCGTACGGCACTTCCGGCTGGCCACGGTCCTCGCCATCTCCGTCCCGCTGGCCGGTTCGCTGATCGTCAGCCGGGTGCCGGTCGCCGACTCGGTGGGGATGGCGTTCGCCGTGTCGGCCTCCTCCTTCTGCCCGCTGCTGGTCCTCGGCATCTGGTGGCGTCGGCTCACTCCGCCCGGGGCCGTGGCGGGGCTCGTCCTGGGCGGCGGCTCCGCGCTGCTCGCGGTCGCCATCACCGTCAGCGGGGCCGTGCGCCCGCCCGGCTGGCCGCACGCCCTGCTCGCCTGGCCCGCCGTCTGGTCGGTGCCCGTCGGCTTCCTCGCCATGATTCTGGTGTCGCTAGCCACCCCGGGCCGGATACCCGTCGGCACCAACGCCGCGATGACCCGCTTCCATCTGCCCGAGGCCCTCACCACCGGGAGGCACCGGTGACCGGAGCCGGATACGCCGTCATCGTGCTCCTCGCACTGCTGCTGTTCGGCGGCGGACTGCTGACCGGCCGGCGCACCGCACGCCCCGTCCGCACCAGCGATGTCGGCACACCCGTCGAACACGCCACGTTCGAGACCCTGCACACCGCCTCGCTCGCCGCGCCCCCGCTGCGCGCCGGGCTGACCGAGGAGAGCGCCCGCCGGTCCGCGCGCCGCCTCCGTTCGCTGCTCGGCACCGACGCCCTGTGCCTCACCGACCGCGACCGGGTCCTGGTCTGGGACGGTGAGGGCGACCACCACGGCCGGCACGTCATGGACCAGGTGCAAGGCGTGCTCACCAGCGGCCGCGATACCGCGTTCCGCAGCGAGTGCGACGACCTGGACTGCCCGCTGCGCTGGGCGGTCGCCGTGCCGCTCACCGTCGACCACCGCGTCCTCGGCACGCTGATCGCCTACGCCCCGCGCGAATCCGCGGTGCTGGCGAGGGCGGCGGGGGAGGTCGCCCGCTGGGTCTGCGTACAGCTGGAACTCGCCGAGCTCGACCGCTCGCGCACCCAGCTCATCGAGGCCGAGATCAGGGCCCTGCGCGCGCAGATCTCCCCGCACTTCATCTTCAACTCGCTCGCGGCCATCGCCTCGTTCGTCCGCACCGACCCCGAGCAGGCCCGCGAGCTCCTGCTGGAGTTCGCCGACTTCACCCGCTACTCGTTCCGCAGCCACGGCGACTTCACCACCCTCGCCGACGAACTGCACTCCATCGACCAGTACCTGGCCCTCGTCCGGGCCCGGTTCGGCGAACGCCTCTCGGTCACCCTCCAGGTCGCCCCCGAGGTGCTGCCCGTCGCCCTGCCGTTCCTCTGCCTCCAGCCCTTGGTGGAGAACGCCGTCAAGCACGGACTCGAAGGGGCCGTCACCTCCAGCCGCATCACGATCAGCGCACTGGACGCCGGCTCCGAGGCCGAGGTCGTGATCGAGGACGACGGCACCGGCATGGACCCGGAACGTCTGCGCCACATCCTGCGCGGCGAGGGAGGGAAGTCCACCGGCATCGGACTGCTCAACGTCGACGAGCGGCTGCGCCAGGTGTACGGGGACGACTACGGGCTCGTCATCGAGACGGGGATCGGCGCCGGCATGCGCATCACCGTAAGGCTGCCGAAGTACCGTGCCGGGGTGCACGGTTCCTGAAGCGGCGGGCGGGCCCCCGGGCCTGGAGGGACGCTAGGGCGTGTTTCGAAAGTCCCGCCTGTCCGGCGACGCCTGGCACGCACGCTCGCCGCGTTGTCGGGATCACCCCGATACGCCCAGTATCGGG
>NZ_JBEXXX010000028.1:0-107620 GCF_040630635.1 Streptomyces sp. NPDC005761
CCGATACTGGGCGTATCGGGGTGATCCCGACAACGCGGCGAGCGTGCGTGCCAGGCGTCGCCGGACAGGCGGGACTTTCGAAACACGCCCTAGGACAGCGCCCGGACCGTCGGCGGCTCCCCGCAGCCGCACGAGCGGCGGACCACCAGCGCCGAGGGGAACTGCTTCAGCCGCTCCCGTCGCGAGCCCGACACCCGCAGCGAGTCGTCCAGCACCAGGTCGACCGCGGCCCGTGCCATGGCCGGGCGGTCGGAGAAGACCGTCGTCAGCGGCGGATCCGTCAGACCGGCTTCCTTCACGTCGTCGAAGCCCGCCACCGCGAGCTCACCGGGCACGTCGATCCGCAGCTCGCGCGCGGCCCGCAGAACCCCGATGGCCTGGTCGTCCGTCGTGCAGAAGATCGCCGGCGGGCGGTCCGGGCCCGCGAGGAGCCCCAGCGCCACCTGGTAGGCGTCGTACCGGTTGTACGGGGCCTGGAACAGCCGGCCCTCGGTCGAGCGGCCCGACTCGTGCATCGCCCGGCGCCAGCCCTCGACATGGTCGGCGACCGGGTCGCCGACCGCGGGGGTCGACTCCATGCCGCCGAGGCACGCCACGTACTCGTTGCCGTGCTCCAGCAGGTGGCGGGTGGCGAGCTGGGCGCCGCCGACGTCGTCCGTGACGACCGCGACGTCGTCGATCGCCTCGGGTCGCTCGTGGAGCAGCACGACCCGGGCGTCCCACGCCTCTATCTCCGCCGCCGCGCGCTCGCTGGGGCCCTGGCTGACCAGGATCAGTCCGGAGACCCGCATGCCGAGGAAGGCCCGCAGATAGTGGACCTCGCGCTCGTCGCGGTAGTCGGAGTTGCCGACCAGCACCATTTTTCCGCGTTCCGCCGCGGCCTGTTCGACCGCGTGCGCCATCTCCGCGAAGAACGGCTGCCGCGCGTCCGGCACGATCATTCCTATGAGATCGGTCCGCCGCGAGGCCATGGCCTGGGCGACCCGGTCGGGCCGGTAGCCCAGCTCCTTGATCGCGGCGAGTACCCGCTCGCGCGTGGCCGGTGCGACCGGCCGGGGTCCGTTGTTGATGACGTAACTGACCACTGCGGTCGACGTCCCCGCCAGTCTCGCCACATCGTCCCGCGTCACCTTGGCCACGCGCGGCAGTCTACGCGGATGGAACTACTTCCCGGCAGGCCGGACCGGGGCTTCTTCCGTGACCTCGGCTACCTCCGACTGCTCCGAACGGGTGAGGGTTTCGGCGGTCGCCTTCGCGGCCGCCGCCTTGGCCTCCTCGGCAGCGGCGCGCTCCACCTTCTCCGGCGCGACGAAGCGGTAGCCCACGTTGCGGACGGTGCCGATGAGCGACTCGTGCTCGGGGCCGAGCTTGGCGCGCAGCCGCCGTACGTGGACGTCGACCGTCCGCGTACCGCCGAAGTAGTCGTAGCCCCAGACCTCCTGGAGCAGCTGGGCACGGGTGAAGACCCGGCCCGGGTGCTGCGCCAGGTACTTGAGCAGTTCGAATTCCTTGAAGGTCAGGTCCAGGACCCGGCCCTTGAGCTTCGCGCTGTACGTCGCCTCGTCCACCGAGAGGTCGCCGTTGCGGATCTCCATCGGGGAGTCGTCGGCGGTGATCTGCTGCCGGCCGGTGGCCAGCCGCAGCCGCGCCTCGACCTCGGCGGGGCCCGCCGTGTCCAGCAGTACGTCGTCGATGCCCCAGTCCGCGGTGACGGCCGCGAGGCCGCCCTCCGTGACGACGAGGATCAGCGGACAGCCGGGTCCGGTGGACCGCAGCAGCTGACAGAGCGAGCGGACCTGCGGCAGGTCGCGCCGTCCGTCGACGAGGATGACGTCGGCACCGGGGGTGTCGACGAGGGCGGGGCCTTCGGCGGGAGCCACCCGCACGCTGTGCAGCAGGAGGCCGAGGGCGGGAAGCACCTCCGTCGACGGCTGGAGGGCATTCGTCAGGAGCAGCAGTGAACTCATCGCCGCCCACCTGCCTGGGTCGTCGGTCGATGATCGTGCACGGTTGGCTCGCCCATTACGTCGGTCCTCCTCGTTCCCTGCGAGAGGGGCACTCCCGGGTCGGACCCGGGGGAGTATGCGGCACTGCTTCGTACGCTTGTTCGTGCGTGGTTCGTACGACGTTCGGCCGTACGGGCCATGCAAGTGCGGCCCGCGCCCGGGACCGCTGAGCTTGCCGAAACGTCGTCGTAACAACGCGCGGAAAGCACAAAAGGACCCGGGGGCTGCTTTGCCCGGATCCTCTTCCCAGCAGAATAGCCCACATGACTTCTGTGTCCGAGGGGCGATTTCGGAGTTCCTCTGTTTCCTTGCTCACGCGTGGTCCGCTGCGGACCACGTTGCGGGCCGATGACGGGGTCCTGATCGAGGCGGTGTACGACCCGTGGACGGGAGATGACGCCGCCGGCGCCGGGACCGGCGGCACCGGTACCGCGATCGTCGTCGCGCACGGATTCACCGGTTCGGCGGACCGCCCCGCGGTGCGCCGCGCCGCTCAGGTGTTTTCGCAGCGTGCGGCGGTGGTCACGTTCTCCTTCCGGGGGCACGGAGGCTCCGGAGGACGGTCCACGGTGGGCGACCGCGAGGTGCTGGATCTGGCGGCCGCGGTGGCCTGGGCGAGGTCGCTCGGGCACACCCGGATCGTTACGGCCGGGTTCTCGATGGGGGGTTCTGTGGTGCTTCGGCACGGGGCGCTGTATACGGCCCCCGGAGCGGAGGGGGAGCCCGGGGGGCGCACGGAAGCGCGTGGGGAGGCGCATGCAGACGTGGTGGTGTCCGTGAGCGCCCCGGCGCGCTGGTACTACCGGGGGACGGCCCCGATGCGCCGACTGCACTGGATGGTCACCCGCCCCACCGGCCGGCTCGTCGGGCGGTACGGCTTCCGCACCCGGATCGACCGCGGCGACTGGGACCCGGTCCCGCTCTCCCCGGTCGAGGCCGCCGGCCGGATCGCCCCGGCCCCGCTCCTGATCGTGCACGGCGACCGGGACGCGTACTTCCCGCTCGATCATCCGCGGATGCTCGCCGACGCGGCGGGCGGTGCCGCCGACCTGTGGCTGGAGCCCGGGATGGGGCACGCGGAGAACGCGGCGGACGAGACCTTGCTCACCCGCATCGCGGACTGGGCGATGACGCGGTGAACCATGATGGACAGCCGACGCGTGAGCTGACGCGAGACGAGAGGAGTGCCGCCATGCCCGCGGGAACGATCCGTTACTGGGCAGCTGCCAAGGCCGCGGCCGGGACCGCGGAGGAGCCGTACACCGCTGCGACGCTCGAAGAGGCGCTCGACGCGGTGCGTGCGCGGCACCCCGGCGAGCTGAGCCGCGTACTGCAAAGGTGTTCGTTCCTCATCGACGGTGACCCCGTCGGGACCCGGAGCCATGAGACCGTACGCCTTGCCGAGGGCGGCACGGTCGAGGTGCTCCCGCCGTTCGCAGGAGGGTGAACCGCAGAACATGAGCAGCAGCGATCAGCAGCAGCCGTACCCGCAGCAGCCACAGCAGCCACAGCAGCCGCAGTATCCGTACGGACAGGAGCCGCAGCAGCAGCCGTACGGTGACCCGGCGAACCGTGACGCGCCGTACGGCGGTCAGGCGTACCCCGCGCAGGGCTACGCGGACCAGGGCTACGCCGGCCAGGCATACGCGGACCCCTCGTACGGGCAGCAGGCGCCCTACGGGAGCGATGCGGCACCGTACGGGGCGCCGGGTGCGTACGACCCGCAGCAGGCCGCCCCGTACCCGCAGCAGGGTGCGCAGGCCGCCCAGGCGCAGCCCGGGGCCGGCTGGCCGGCCGGGGAGCAGGGGGTCGCCCAGACCTGGGAGGGCCAGACCTGGGACACCCAGTACCAGCCGACGATCCAGCCCGCACAGCACGCGGCTCCCGCTCAGGCCGCCGCCGACGACACCGCGTACATGGCGCCGCCGCAGGGCGCGTCCGGCTCGTATCCGCTGCCCCCCGAGGCCCAGGCCGCTCCCGCCCCGGCCGCGGCCCCCGCGCAGGGCGACGACGGCTACAGCGCGCCGACCACCCTGGGCAACAGCCGCATCACCGATGCCCAGCGGGCCCGTGCCGAGGGCCGCTCGCCGATCATCGCGCCCGGGATGCAGCCGGCCGCGATCACCGCGGGGCTCGGCCTGCTGCTCGCGCTCGGCGCGGCCGTCGGGCAGTACGCCCTGGCCGTCCCGCTGGTGCTGCTCCAGGCGGTGACCGCGGCGGGATGGTTCCGGCTGAACGGTATGTGGCCCGCCCGGCAGGGCATCGCGCTCGCCTTCGCAGGCGGTTTCGTCGCCGACGTGGCGCTGCTCGCGGCGGGCCGGGACAACGGCCCGGCCGCCATCCTCGGCACTCTCGGCGTGTGGGTGCTGCTCACCGTCGTGCTCCAGCTGCGCAGCCGGGCCGGGGCCGACGAGCGGATGCAGGGCCTGATGGCCACGGTCGCCTCGGCGGCGCTCGCGGTCCTCGCGGCCGGGCATCTGGCGGCCGTCCCGGACGCCGTGACGGCCGGCGGCATGGCCGTCGCCGCCGCGGTGCTGGTGCGGGCGCTGCCGCTGCCCGGGCCGGCCTCGGTCGTGGCCGCGCTCGTCGTTGCCGCGGGTGCCGGTGCGGTGGGGGGCGCTCTCACCGACCTGGGGGCCAAGGGTGCGCTGCTGGGCCTCGCGGCCGGCGGCTGTGCGCTGATCGGGCTGCGGGTGGCCAGCTATGACTACCCGTCACGCTTCGTGCACATGACCGCGGGCGTGGCCCTGCCGCTCACCGCGGCCGCCCCGGCCGTCTATCTGCTGGGGCGCGTGATCGCGTAGCCCGCGCCGCGCCACCCGGTATGCCGAAGCCCTCCGCGGGGAACCGTCGGGGGGCTTTCGCTCGTCGATCACCCGGGGCGTGACGTGCGGCCGCAGTAGGCTCGCGGGCGCCGAGGGTCCGGATGGATGTGGCGCGGGGGAGGACAGGCATGCGTGCACTGCGAATACTGCTGATCGTCGTGGTGGTTCTGGCCGGGGTGTTCATCGCCGTGGACCGTGCGGCGGTCTACTTCGCCGAGTCGGAGGCGGCGGACCGGGTGGTGGTCTCGGGGGCGCGGACGGGGTCCACGGACGTCTCCATCAAGGGCTTCCCCTTCCTGACCCAGGTCGCCGGATCGGAGCTCGACGAGGTCGACGTGAAGGTCTCCGGAATCGAGGCGACCGCAGGCGGCCGCGTGCTCCGGATCAGCAGCATGGAAGCCGTACTGCGCCAGGTGCGGCTGACCGACGGGTTCTCCGGCGCCACCGCCGCCCGCGCCACGGGGACGGCCGTCATCTCGTACAAGGACCTGACCGATGCCGCCGCCGACGGTGTCGCCGTCGAGTACGGCGGCAACGGCAAGGTGAAGGTGACCGGGACGGTCACCATCGGCGTGCTCAACCGGACGGTCTCGCGCAGTGTCCTGTCCACCGTCACCCTGGTCGACGGCCACACCGTGCGGGTGCACGCGGACAAGGTGCCGGGCGAGGGCATCCCCGGCATCGAAGAGGCCGTACGCGAGAAGACCGACTTCGAGCGCGAGGTCGGCAGACTGCCGAACGGCCTGAAGCTGGAGAAGATCCAGCCGACCGCCGACGGACTGGAGATCTCCGTGACGGGCACCGACGTGCGCCTCGCCGGATAACCCCCCTCGCAGCCGGGTAGAGGGCCTCCGGGCCGAGGTATGCCCCGGCGCGGGCCGCGGCGCCACATATTGAGACGGTGAAGTCCGTTCCGCAGATGCCCGGCGGGTTCCGCGGGTCGCGGGACCGTCCGACGGCCTCCGTACCCCCATCGGTGTCTCACCCTGCGGACGATCGTGTCTCAATATGCGACACAACGGTGACATGTCCGCCCGTACGTCCCTACGATCGGTCCCATGCAGTGCTCTATTAGCGGTCTCCCGCAGCGGGGACAGGCGGATCTCACGAAGCGGCGGGCAGTGGACCTGTGCCGCGTCGCCGCCATGCTCTGTCGCACTGTCTGAGCGGGATCCGTCGGATTTCCCGCATTCCCGGCCCTTCGACCGTCGTCGGGGCCATCCCGCGTGGCCCCCGAGCACGCGCCGAACCCGCGCCGCGTACATCCGGATCCCACGCACCACCGCGCACCACTCGCATCGTCCCGCCGCAGACTGCCCCGGAGGAGAACAGAATGAGCCGCAGTGACGTCCTGGTAGACGCCGACTGGGTCGAGGCCCACATCGACGACCCGAAGGTCGCCATCGTCGAGGTCGACGAGGACACCTCCGCGTACGAGAAGAACCACATCAAGAACGCGATCCGGATCGACTGGACCAAGGACCTCCAGGACCCGGTCCGCCGCGACTTCATCGACCAGGCCGGCTTCGAGGAGCTGCTGTCGAAGAAGGGCATCGGCAACGACACCACGGTCGTCCTCTACGGCGGCAACAACAACTGGTTCGCGTCGTACGCGTTCTGGTACTTCAAGCTCTACGGCCACCAGGACGTCCGCCTGCTCGACGGCGGCCGCAAGAAGTGGGAGCTCGACTCCCGCGACCTGGTCGACGGCGACCAGATCCCGTCCCGCCCGGCCGCGCAGTACAAGGCCCAGCCGCAGGACGAGTCGATCCGCGCCTACCGCGACGACGTCGTGAAGGCCATCGGCAGCCAGAACCTGGTCGACGTGCGCTCGCCCGACGAGTTCAGCGGCAAGCTGCTCGCCCCGGCCCACCTCCCGCAGGAGCAGTCGCAGCGCCCCGGCCACGTGCCGAGCGCCCGCAACATCCCGTGGTCGAAGAACGCCAACGACGACGGCACCTTCAAGTCGGACGACGAGCTCAAGGCCCTCTACGAGGCCGAGCAGGTCGACCTGTCGAAGGACACCATCGCCTACTGCCGCATCGGTGAGCGCTCCGCGCTCACCTGGTTCGTGCTGCACCAACTGCTCGGCCAGGAGAACGTCAAGAACTACGACGGTTCGTGGACCGAGTACGGCTCCCTCGTGGGCGTGCCGATCGAGCTCGGCGCCAACAAGTAACTCCGCGCGACCTGTACCGGCACGACCCCCGACCAGAAGGACAGAACACCATGTGTGGAGCAAAGGCCGGCGGCCCCGACGCTTCGACGATCAAGCCCGGTGAGACCACCATCCAGGGCAGCGTGACCCGCGACGGCGAGCCCGTCACCGGCTACGTCCGCCTGCTGGACTCGACCGGCGAGTTCACCGCCGAGGTCCCGACCTCGGCCACCGGACAGTTCCGCTTCTACGCGGCCGAGGGCACCTGGACGCTCCGCGCCCTCGTCCCCGGCGGCAGCGCCGACCGCACGGTCGTGGCACAGACGGGCGGCCTCTCCGAGGTGGCCATCGCCGTCTAGCAGCACTGTCACGGCTCTGCCGATGACCGGCCGGAGGGCCGCACCCCAGGGGGTTGGACGCTTCCTGTACGGGGTGCGGTCCTTCGTGCCGTCCGGGCGGGAACGTTGCGGTACGGGCGGGAGCTGTGCCGTCCGGGCAGGCTGTCCGGGCAGGGAAACCGGTGCCGTCCACGACCGGCCGGGTGGGCCGATCGGGCCTACGCTGGATTCATGTACCGCCGACGCCGGCGCGCCTACTTCGTGATGATGGGGATCTGCCTCGTCCTCTTCGTCTCCGCCTGGGCCTTCGTGAGGCTCTGGTCGATGCCCGCCGCCATCGCGATGTGCGTGGTCGCGATGGTGATCCCGCCCGTCGCCGCGATGGTCGCCAACCGGAAGGGGCCGGAGGACCGCTGGTGGGACGAGCCCGCCCCGGGTTCCCGGCCACGGACGCCGCCGCGGACCGACAAGGGCGGACGCCCGGGACCTGCGGGGCCCGCGGGTCCGACCGGCGATCCGGAGAGCGACGCGTGGTGGGACGAGCTCGACGGCAAGAAGCGCCGTCAGTGACGGACGGGCGCGGCTCCGGTCATCAGTAGACGAGGGCCTGGACGCCGTCCACCATGATCTCGCTGACGAAGACCTGCGCGCCCGCGATCCGTACGCCCTCCAGGACGTCCTGCTCGGTGATGTCGCGGCGGGCCGCACACTGGGTGCAGAGCGTGATCTGCCCGCCTGCCTGAATCGACTCGATCAGATCCGGCAGCGGCGCCGCGTGCGGGAGTTCGAACTCGGCGGCACGCCCCGGCAGTGCGAACCAGGCGGATTCCCCGGTCAGCCAGAGAGAGACCTCCACGCCGCTGGCGACGGCGACCGCCGCGACGGTGAACGCCTGGGAACACCGCTCGGCGGAGTCGGCACCTGCGGTCACCTTGATCACGAGCTTCTTCGGCATATGCCGAACTGTAATCCCCGGCCGCACAACCTCGTCGATGGCTGGCGGGTCAGTGGTGGGCACCGACAACAGAATCTCCATCCGGCTGCCGGCGACTCCCTCGCCCTGATCGTCCCGTCCTGTTTGGGCAGCGGCGGAACGCCGCGCGTCCCCTTCCACCAGACGGTCATCCTGCAGAACCAGCTGCTGGGCTGACCCGCCCCGCGGCACGCCCCGAAACGGCGGGCCGGTGCCCCACCCATTAGGCTGGGGCCCGGCCCTGTACTGCCGCCATACCGCTCGTTCAAGGAGCCCCCGTGCTTGAGGCATTCTTCTCCGCCCTGCTGGTCCTGGTCTGCGTCGGCGTCCTCGCCTTCGCCGGCGTGACCGTGAAGAAGCTGTACCAGGGTCAGCGCTAGTCCCCTCCGGACCTGTCGGCCCCGCCCCCGCCTCCGCCTTCCGCCTCACAGATCGATTGAGCCGTTCATGATCGAGATCCCGTCCGACCTCCACCCGGACCTCGTCCCGCTGGCCTTCCTCCTGGGCAACTGGGCGGGCGCGGGTGTGTCCGACTTCCCCGGCGCCGAGAAGTGCAACTTCGGCCAGGAGGTCTCCTTCAGCCACGACGGCCGGGACTTCCTGGAGTACACCTCGCACTCCTGGGTGCTCGACGCCGAGGGCGAGAAGGTCCGGCCGCTGGAGTCCGAGTCCGGCTACTGGCGCATCGACAAGGACCGCAAGGTCGAGGTCGTCATGGTCCGCGACCAGGGCGTCATCGAGATCTGGTACGGCGAGCTCGGCCACCAGAAGCCGCAGATCGACCTGGTCACCGACGCGGTGGCCCGGACGGCGGCCTCCGGCCCGTACAGCGGTGGCAAGCGGCTCTACGGCTACGTGAAGAGCGACCTCATGTGGGTGGGCGAGAAGGCCACGCCCGAGGTCGAGCTGCGGCCGTACATGTCGGCGCACCTGAAGAAGGTCGTCACCCCGGAAGAGGTCGCGGCTATGGCGAAGAGCCTCGGTGACCTGCCGGACGACGGAATCGCCTTCTTCAAGTAGCCCACGAGCCCTCTTCGAGTAGCCCGAGGTCATTTCCGCGGACACCCCGGGCCGCGGACTCGCCCGGACCTACACTGGAGCCTGTGGTGAGCACCGACTGGAAGACCGATCTCCGGCAGCGCGGCTACCGGCTGACGCCGCAGCGGCAGCTTGTCCTGGAAGCCGTGGACACGCTGGAACACGCGACGCCCGACGACATCCTGTCCGAGGTGCGCCGGACCGCGTCCGGCGTGAACATCTCCACCGTGTACCGGACCCTGGAGCTCCTGGAGGAGCTGGATCTGGTCAGCCACGCCCATCTGGGCCACGGTGCTCCGACGTATCACCTGGCCGACCGCCACCACCACATCCATCTGGTCTGCCGGGACTGTACGAACGTGATCGAGGCCGACGTCGACGTCGTCGCCGAGTTCACCGAGAAGCTGCGCGGCGCGTTCGGCTTCGAGACGGACATGAAGCACTTCGCGATCTTCGGCCGGTGCGCCGACTGCACGGAGAAGGCGGCCGCCGGGGCTGCCGGTGCGTCGCAGGAGCCGGTATCCGGTTCGTAGTGCCGTCTCAGGAGCCGGTGCCCGGTTCGTCGTGCCGGACCGGGTCGTACGCTGGTCGCATGAAGAGCCCCCTGCTGTCCCTGCCCGGCGCCGTCCCCGCCGAGGGCCGCGACGAAGGCGTCGCCGCGCACTACGGTGACCTGTTCCGCGAGCAGCGTGCCCTCGCCGACGGCTCCGGCCTCGTCGACCTCTCGCACCGCGGAGTCGTGACCGTCACCGGGAGCGACCGGCTGGCCTGGTTGCACCTCCTGCTCACCCAGCACGTCAGCGATCTCGCCCCGGGCCAGGCCACCGAGGCGCTGGTCCTCACGGCGAACGGGCACATCGAGCACGCCCTGTACCTCGTCGACGACGGCGAGACCGTGTGGATGCACGTCGAGCCGGGCACGCAGGGCGAGTTGATCGCCTACCTGGAGTCGATGAAGTTCTTCTACCGTGTGGAGGTCGCGGACCGCACCGAGGACTTCGCGGTCGTGTACCTGCCGGCCGGCTCCATCGCCGAGGTCCCCGAGGGCGCCGCGGTGCGGGAGACGCCCTACGGCCGCGACCTGTTCCTGCCCCGCGAGGGCCTTGAGGCGTTCGCGGCGGCGCACGGCCCTGCGGCGGGTGTGCTGGCGTACGAGGCGCTGCGCGTCGAGGGCCACCGTCCGCGGCTCGGGTTCGAGACCGACCACCGCACCATCCCGCACGAGCTGGGCTGGATTCCCGGCGCCGTCCACCTCCAGAAGGGGTGCTACCGGGGCCAGGAGACCGTGGCCCGGGTACAGAACCTCGGCAAGCCGCCGCGGCGGCTGGTCTTCCTGCACCTGGACGGCAGCGAGGTGCTGCTGCCCGCTCACGGCACGCCGGTGCGGCTCGCCTCGGACGGGGCCGAGGGCCGTCAGCTCGGCTTCATCACCACTTCCGCCCGCCATCACGAGCTGGGGCCGATCGCCCTGGCCCTGGTGAAGCGGAACGTGGCGGTGGACGCGGAGCTGCTGGCGGGCGACACGGCGGCGGCCCAGGAGACGGTCGTCGAACCGTAGGGCCTGAAGTCCGCCCGCCGCTCAGACCTCGACAACGAGGGTGAACGGGCCGTGGTTCGTGAGCGAGACCCGCATGTCCGCCCCGAACCGGCCCGTCTCCACCTGTGCACCCAGGGCCCGCAACTGCGCCACGACCTCGTCGACCAGCGGCTCGGCGATCTCGCCGGGTGCCGCCGCGTTCCACGTGGGCCGGCGGCCCTTCCGGGCATCCCCGTAGAGAGTGAACTGTGAAATCACCAGAAGTGGTGCATACACGTCGGAGCAGGACTTCTCACCCTCGAGGATGCGGACCGACCACAGCTTCCGGGCGAGCTGGGCCGCCTTCTCCGGGGTGTCGCCGTGGGTGACTCCCACCAGCACACACAGGCCCTCGCCGACTATTTCGCCGACGACCGCCGATCCGCCGCCCGCGTCCCCGGCATCGGCCACCGTGACGCTCGCACCATCCACCCTCTGTACCACTGCACGCATACAGACCAACCTATCTTGGGCTGAACGGGTACAGAGCAACTCCACGGGGCCCTTCGGAGTGGCACCATGCACGGAGGCGGTGTGCCGACGCACCGGTCGAGGGGATGGACACAAGCATGAGCATGCATGGAACCGGGCAGTCCCCGGGTGCGGTGCCGGTCGCGCGCCCCGGTGTCGACAGCAAGACCAGTACGAGTACGAGCACCATGCGCCCACCCGTGCAGCGGACCGGGCACGGCTCGGAGGACGGGGCCGGGGGCTCGGCCCCGCTCGACCTCGGTGCTCTGCGGCTTCCGGAACTGCGCGGGCTGCGGCGGGATTCCCAGCGGGACGAGGCCGATCTCAGCTATGTGCGGCGGCTCGTCCAGGGGCGGATCGACATCCTGCGGGCCGAGCTGGCCCGGCGGCGGGACCCCGAGTCCCCGGTGGTGGACCGGCTCCCGGAGATCCTCGCGGACAGCCCGTCGCTGCACCGCTCCTCAGCACGCCACGTCACGCTGAGCACGCCGCGCAGCGACGAGTACCGGCAGCTGGCGGCGGAGACGCTCGCCGAGGTCGAACTCTCCGACCTCGACGCCCGGACGGACGAAGAGCTGCACGCCGCGATGGGACGCCTGGTCCGCTACGAGCAGCAGGTCTCCCGGCGCCGCTCCCGGCTCCAGCGCACCGCGGACGATTGCAGCGCGGAGATCGCCCGCAGGTACCGTGACGGGGAAGCACAAGTAGACGACCTGCTCGCCTGAAGCGATCCTTCCGAGGGCGGGTCTCGCCCGTCCCCGGAAGGCCACCATGACCTCCAGCGCAGCCCCGTCCGCCATATCCGACCCTGTCCCCGGCCTGCCCGTGCTGGCCGAGGTCGTCCGGTCCGGCTTCGTCGAGGGGCACCATCGGGGCTCCTTGGTCGTGCTGGCCGCGGACGGCAGCGTGGAACGCTCCCTGGGCGATCCGTCGGCCCCGGTCTTCCCCCGTTCCTCCAACAAGCCGATGCAGGCCGCTGCGGTGCTCCGGGCCGGTCTCGACCTTTCGGGGGAGCGGCTGGCGCTGGCCGCCGCGAGTCATTCCGGCGAGGGCTTCCACCTCGATCTCGTACGCAAGATGCTCACCGAGCACGGGCTGTCGCCCGACGATCTGCAGACCCCGCCCGACCTTCCGCTGGACCCGGTGGAGGCGGAGACGTATCTCGCCGCCGGCCACGTCCGGGAGCGGATCACGATGAACTGCTCGGGCAAGCACGCGGCGATGCTCGCGGTGTGCCTGCACAACGGCTGGGACACGGCCACGTACCTCGACCCGGCTCACCCGCTCCAGCAGCTGGTCCACCGGGTGGTCGAGGAGGCGGCGGGCGAGCCGGTCGCCGCGGTCGGCACGGACGGTTGCGGGGCGCCGCTGATGGCGCTCTCCCTGGTGGGCCTCGCGCGGGCGTTCCGCACGTTCGTCACGGCGGAGCAGGGAACGGCCGAGCGCCGGGTGGCGGACGCGATGCGCGCCCACCCCGAGTACGTGGCCGGCACCCGGCGGCCCGACACCTGGCTGATGCGGGAGGTGCCGGGCACGCTGTCCAAGATGGGTGCGGAGGCGGTCCAGGCGGTGGCGCTGGCGGACGGCCGGGCGCTGGCCTTCAAGATCGACGACGGTTCGACCAGGGCGCTCGGCCCGGTGCTGGCCCGTGCGCTGGACCTGCTCGGCGTCGACGCCCCGGTGGTGTCGCGGATCGGCCGGGCGCCGCTGATGGGCGGCAGCGCGGAGGTGGGGGAGATCCGGGCGGCCTTCTGACCGTCGCACGAAAAGCCGGCGACATCCCCGGACCCCGTGTCTAGCGTGGGGTGCATGACCAGCCTCGATGTCCGCCCCGTCGCCGAATCCGATCTCCATGACTGGCTGCGCGCCCTGAACACCGGCTTCCTCCGCGCGCCGACACCGTCGGACGAGGAGGTGGCGGGCAGGCTGCCGTACCTGGACCTGGCCCGTACGCAGGGTGTGTTCGACGACGGGCGGTGCGTGGCGACGTTCCGTTCGTTCGCGCAGGAACTGACGGTCGTCGGCGGCGCGACGGTGCCGACGGACGCCGTCACCAACGTCACGGTGTCGCCCACCCACCGGCGCCGCGGACTGCTCTCGCGGATGATGGCCACGGACCTCGCGGCGGCGAAGGAGCGCGGCGACGTGGCGGCCACGCTGATCGCCGCCGAGTATCCGATCTACGGACGTTACGGATTCGGCCCGGCGGCCTGGACCACCGAATGGGAGGTCGACGTCCCCCGGACGGGCCTCGACCCGCACGGTCGGGTCCCGTCGGCCGTGGACGGCGGCCGGATCGACCTGGTGGACGCCTCGGAGGTACGCAAGCTGGGTCCCGCCCTGCACGACCGGCTACGGGCCCGGCAGCACGGGGCGGTGAGCCGCGGCGCACGCTGGTGGGACCTGAACACCGGTGAGGTGCTCTTCCCGCACGACTCCTGGACCGAGCCCTTCCACGCCGTCCACCGCGGGCCCGACGGCACCGTCGACGGCCTGCTGGTCTACCGCGCCGACGACCACTGGGGCGACGCCAAGCAGCCGCTGAACCGGGCGACGGTACGCAGCATGATCGCGGTGACCCCGGCGGCGGAGCGGGCGCTGTGGCACTTCCTCTGCTCGGTCGACTGGATCGCCACGATCCGCACCGGCCACCGTGCCCCCGACGACCTGCTCCCCCTCCTCCTCCCGGACCCGCGCGCGGCCCGCGTGGTGACGCACGCGGACTTCATGTGGGTGCGGGTCCTGGACATCGTCCGCGCACTGGAGGCCCGTACCTACGCGGTGCCCGGCTCGCTGGTACTGGACATCCACGACCCGGCGGGCCTCTCGGCGGGCCGCTTCCACCTGGACGCCTCGCCGGACGGTGCGACGTGCACCCCGACCACGCGGTCGGCCGATCTGGCCATGGACGTACGCGAGTTGGGGACGCTCTACCTCGGCGACGAGTCGCCCCTGCGGCTGGCGGCACTGGGCCGCATCGAGGAACTGACCCCGGGTGCGGCGGCCCGGGCGGACGGGGTGCTGCGGGCGGGGCGGCGGGCCTGGTGCCCGGATGTGTTCTAGGCCTGTCGCCAAGCCCTCACCTGCCGCGCGGCGTCCGGCACGCACCCGCCGCGTTGCCGGTGTGCCGACGGCCCGTGTGGTGGCCGCCGCCCACGACCGGTGGCTGCGCGCCCGCCCGCGGTCACCGCGTCCGCACCCTGAAGAGCACCCCCGACAGCCCGGTCGCGACCAGCAGCAGTCCGGTGGCCCAGGTGAGGGCGGTCCAGGGGGTGTGGCCGGCCGGCTGGTGCAGGAGGAGTGCGCGCAGGGACTCGATGGCCGGGGTGATCGGCTGGTGCTCGGCGAAGCCGTGGAGCCAGGTGGGCATGGAGTCGACCGGGACGAAGGCGCTGCTCGGGTAGGGCAGGAAGGACATCAGGAAGGTGAATCCGCCCGCGGCCTCCGGGGTCCTGGCGAGCAGGCCGATCGCCGCGGACAGCCAGGACAGCGCGATGATGTAGGCGAGGAGGACGGCCAGGGCGGTGAGCCAGCCGGTGGGGGTGGCGCCGGGGCGGAAGCCGATCAGAAGGGCGACGCCCAGGACCACGGTGGTGGAGACAAGGTTCCGGGCCGTGCTGGCGGCGACATGGCCGGCGAGGATGGACGTGCCGCCGATGTCCAGGGAGCGGAAGCGGTCGATGATGCCGCTCTTCATGTCCTCGCTCACGGCCACCGCCGTATTCGCGGAGCCGAAGCCCGCGCACAGGAGCAGGACGCCGGGGACCACATAGGTGACGTACGTGGAGTGCGGGACGCGGGTGTCGATGGCGCCGCCGAAGAAGTAGACGAAGATCAGCATCAGCATGACCGGCAGCATCAGCGAGGTGATGAGCGCGTCGGTGTTGCGCCGGCTGATGCGCAGTGAGCGGCCGGCCATGGTGCCGGCGCGGGCGAGAGGCGCGAAGGCCTCGGACAGGTAGCGGGCCGGGCCGGTGGGGTCGAGCGCTTCAGACATGGGCGGCCCGGGCCCCGTCCGTCGCGGTCAGGGCCATGAAGACGTCGTCGAGCGTGGCGCTGTGCAGGGTGAACCGTTCCACCGCCGTACCGTCCGGGTCGATCTCGTCGAGCAGCGCGCGGACATGGGCCGCCGAGCCGTCCGTCGGCAGTCCGAGGGTGAGGGCGGCGGGCGCGTGGTGCACGGCCCGGTGGGTGAGCCGGAGGTAGCTCGCGTGGTCGCTCAGGACCACGTCGAGGCGGTGCCCCGAGACGCGTGACTTCAATGAGTCCGCGGTGCCCTCGGCGACCATCCGGCCCCGGTCGAGGACGCCGATGTGATCGGCCAGCCGGTCGGCCTCCTCCAGGTACTGCGTGGTCAGCAGGACGGTGGCCCCCTCGGCGGCGAGTTCGCGTACGACCTGCCAGAGTTCCTGCCGGCTGCGCGGATCGAGGCCGGTCGTGGGCTCGTCCAGGAAGAACACCTCCGGTTGTGTGCCGACGAGCCCGGCCGCCAGGTCGAGCCTGCGCCGCATGCCGCCGGAGTAGGTACGGACGGGGCGGCGGGCAGCGTCGGCGAGGCCGAAGCGTTCGAGGAGTTCGGCGGCCCGGCGGCGCGCGTGCGGCCGGGAACGGCCGGACAGCCTGGCCATCATGCGCAGGTTCTCCTCGCCGGTCTGGGCCTCGTCCACGGCGGCGTACTGCCCGGTGAGGCTGATCGCGCGGCGTACCCGGCTCCGCTCGGCCACGACGTCGTACCCGGCGACGCGGGCCGTGCCGCTGTCGGCGGTGGTGAGCGTGGCCAGGATGCGTACGGCGGTGGTCTTGCCCGCTCCGTTGGGGCCGAGCAGGGCGAAGACGGTGGAGCGCTCGACCCGCAGGTCGATGCCGTCCAGGACGGGCGGCGCGGATCTTCCGTACGACTTGGTGAGGCCACGGGCCTCGATCATGGCGGGTGGCGGCATGGAGCACCCCGTTCTGTGTATGAGATACGCGTGACTGTGTAAGGGTTACGCATAACTAGGATGGCCGTCAAGGGAAGGTGGGTTCAGGTGACGCAGGAGAACGGTTCACCCGGCGGTACGGGCCTGCCGGCCAGCATCGAGGCGGCCTGGGGGCTGCGGGCGCGCCCGGTGAAAGGGCCCAAGCCCGGGCTGAGTCTGGAGCGCATCGTGGATGCCGCCGTGGCGGTGGCGGCGTCCGAGGGGCTCGGTGGGGTGTCCATGGGACGGGTCGCCAAGGACCTCGGGGTCTCCACGATGTCGCTCTACCGGTACGTGGCCGCCAAGGACGAGCTCTACGTGCTGATGCAGGAGGCGGCCCTGGGCCCGCCGCCCCCGCTGCCCGCCCTGGAGGAGAAGGCCGGCTGGCGGGAGGCGTTGTCGCAGTGGGCCCGGGCGCAGAGCCGGGTCTTCCACGCCAACCTGTGGATGCTCCGCATCCCCATCGCGGGGCCGCCCGCGAGCCCGAACTCGGTCGCCTGGTGGGAACAGGGCCTCCAGGCGCTCGCGGGCGCCGGTCTGGACGCGGGTGAGGAGATCTCCGTCATCCTTCTGGTCAGTGGTTTCGTGCGGAACGAGGCGCTGTTGATGGGTGATCTCGACGCCGCGGTCGAGGCCCGCGGCGTGCCGGCGCAGGAGGTCATGGACGGCTACGCCCGCACCCTGGGCCGGCTGGTCGACCCCGTGCGCCACCCCGCGCTCTCCCGGCTGATGGCGATCGAGGGGATGTGGGCGCCGGACGAACCCGACCGTGAGTTCACGTTCGGCCTCGAACGGGTGCTGGACGGGGTCGGCGTACTGATCGCCGCACGCGCGCGGGAGCGCGGAACCGAACCCTCCGGAACGGGCCCGGACGCCGTCTGACGTCAAGTCCGCTTGAGGTCGGAGGCGTTACGCTCATGGTCATGAGCGGAGAGAAGCCCGGCCCCCGGACGGCAGCCGACGCGACGGACGCGGCAGAGGATGGGGACGCGGCGTCGTCGGCTTCCTCCCGCCCGGCGATGAGCCTGCGGGAGCGGAAGAAGCAGCTGACCTACCAGGCGGTCTCCGACGCCGCGATCTCGTTGTTCCTGGAGAGAGGCTTCGACAAGGTCTCGGTGGCGGAGATCGCGGCCGCCGCGGACATCTCCAAGCCGACGTTGTTCCGCTACTTCCCGGCCAAGGAGGACCTGGTCCTCCACCGCTTCGGCGACCACGTGGACGAGTCCGCGCGGGTGGTCGCCGGGCGGGCGGAGGGCGAGTCCCCGCTCGACGCCCTGCGGCGCCACTACCTGGACGGCCTGGAGCGGCGCGACCCGGTCACGGGCCTCTGTGACGTGCCGCAGGTGCTGGCGTTCCACCGGCTGCTCTACGGGACGCCGTCCCTGGTGGCCAGGCTCTACGGGTACCAGAGCCGCTCCGAGGCCGCTCTCGCCCGTGCCCTGGGCGACCAGGTGACGGACCGGCTGGCCGCGGGCCAGATCATCGCGGTCCTGCGCATCCTCTCCCTGGAGAACTGGCGGCGGATCAGCGAGGGCCGGAGCGCGGACCAGGTCTACGGGGACGCGGTCGAGGCCGCCGAGCAGGGTTTCGTGCAACTGCGGTCGGGACTGGGGGGCGGGGGCGACGGGGCCCCGCACCGGGAGGGCCGTTAGCGGCCGTCCTCGGCGTGTTGCACCGCCTCGGCTATCTCGCGGACCCGGCCGAGTGTGATTCCGGTGCGCTGTTCCACGGCCAGCGGGTGATCGGTGGGCTCCAGTTCGATGAGCGGGCGCCGGCCGATCGGGCGGGTGTGCGCATTGGTCTTGAGATTGGTCGTACGGGGGGAGTAGAGCCCCAACTCGGTGGTGAGCCAGCCGAAGTACGGCTTCTCGGACTCCCGGCCCGGCGTCTCCCACACATCGAGGGCGCGGCCGAAGTTCTCCCGGCTCAAGGAGACCCAGACGCCCCAGGAGAACGGCTCAGGGCTGCCGATCACGGGTATCTCGATCAGGCCCTTGATGAAGTAGTGCTCGTGCCGGACGATGCACTGGTCCGTCGACAGCATGCTGTCGGGGTCGCTCTCCAGGCTCGCGTCCCAGACGTCGGGCGCCATGGTGGAGTACCCCATCGGGAGTTCCGTGTGGTGTTCGCCGCAGCGGGAGCAGGTGTAGCCGGGGTCGGTAGCCATGGGCCGGATCCTAGAGCCTCCGCCCGGCACGCACATGGCCCCGGTGTGCCCCCGCCGCGTGCGCTCAGTCCGCTGCGGGGATGTCCAGCGCCGTTCCGTACAGCCGGGAGACCCGGATCCGGATCACCACGCGCCGTTCCGCGACCAGCTGGGCCAGGAAGGCGGCTTCCGCGGCCGGATCCTCGAAGCCGGGTGTCATGGACAGGAGTTCGCGGCCGACCGCGTCACCGGGCACCGCGGTCGGTGCGGACACCTCCGCCTCGCCCTCGGCCACCGCGAACGAGAACGCGTCCGGGCCCTGTACGTGCAGCGCCGCGTGCGGATCGGTACGCAGCTGACGTGGCTTGAGGCGGTCGGCGGTGCTGGAGACGCGTACCACGCGCGCGTCGGCGTCCCAGGAGTACAGCACCGTCGTCAGGTGGGGGTGACCGGTACTCCGCACGCTTGCGAGGACTCCGAACTGCTGGTCCGCGAGCAGCCGGGAGAGCTCCCCTTCGGTGAGCGTGCGCGGGGCGGGGCCGGCGCCGGGAGCGGGCTCGTTCTCGGCGGGGACGGCAGGAGTGGGGGAGGTGGTGGGGTGCTTGGTCATGGGTCCGTCCTTCGGGTGCGGTGCGGGTGGATGGGGGTGCGGTCAGGCGGGAGGGGCGGTGGCGGTCGCGGGCGCACGGCCCGGCCGCCCGAGCACCGCGAGTGCGACGAGGAAGGCGGCGACGAGCAGGCCGGCGCCGACTGCGAAGGCCAGGTGGTAGCCGCCGGTCAGTGCCTCGGCCCTGGTGCGGCCCGCGGCGAGCAGCATGTCCGTGCGGGAGGCGGCCAGCGTGGACAGGACGGCGACGCCCATGGCCATGCCGATCTGCTGTGTGGTGTTGAAGAGCCCGGAGGCGAGCCCGGCGTCGCGCTCGCCCGCCCCCGACATGCCGAGCGTGGTCAACGCCGGGAGCGCGAGGCCGAATCCGGCGGCCAGGAGCATCACGGGAAGCAGATCGGTGGCGTAGTGCGCGTGGACGGGGAGCCGGGCGAGGAGGCCGAGCACCCCGATCAGCAGGACCAGCCCCAGGAGCAGGACGTTGCGGTCGCCGAACCGCGCGCTCAGCCGGGCGGAGATCCCGAGCGACACCGCGCCGATGACCGCGGCCGCCGGCAGCATGGCGAGCCCGGTGGCGGTGGCGCCGTACCCGAGGACGCGCTGCAGATACAGCGCGACCAGGATCTGGAACGAGAACAGCGCGGCGACCATGAGGACCTGGACCAGGTTGGCCCCGGCGACACTGCGCGACCGGAGGATGCGCAGGGGCAGGAGCGGGGTGGCGGCCGTGGCCTGCCGGACGACGAACAGGGAAAGCAGGACCAGCGCGAGGGAGCCCAGGCCGATCGTGTGCGCCGACAGCCATCCGTACGACTCGACCTCGACGACGGAGTAGATGCCCAGCATCACGCCCGCGGTGACCAGGAGCGCGCCGACACCGTCGGCCCCCGCTGCGAGGCCGGGCCCGCGGTCGGCGGGCAGTGCGCGCACGGCGACGAGGAGTACCGCGAGGCCGATCGGCAGGTTGATGAAGAAGATCCAGTGCCAGCCGAGCGCGTCCGTGAGGACCCCGCCGAGTACCTGTCCCAGCGAGGCCCCCGCCGCGCCGGTGAAGCTGAACACGGCGATGGCACGGGCCCGTTCGCGGCTCTCGGTGAAGAGGGTGACGAGGATGCCCAGTCCCACGGCGGCTGCCATGGCGCTGCCGGCGCCCTGGAGGAAGCGGGCGGTGACGAGGAGGGCGGGGGAGCCCGCCACCCCCGCCAGGACGGAGGCGGCGGTGAAGACGGCCGTGCCGGTCAGGAACATCCGCCTGCGTCCGAGGAGGTCGCCGAGCCGCCCGGAGAGCAGCAGCAGACCGCCGAAGGCGATCAGGTACGCGTTGACGACCCAGCTGAGGCCGGCGGGCGTGAACCCGAGGTCGTTCTGTATGGCGGGCATCGCCACCGTCACGATCGAGCCGTCGAGAACGGTCATCAGCAGACCGGTGGCGATCACCCCGAGGGCGAGACCACGCGAGCGGGTGGCTGGGGATGCGGGGGCGGGAACGGTGGGCGCGGTGGCAGACATCAGGTTCTCCCGTCGTCGGGTGCGACAAGAGAGAACGTAGCAGATGGTTTTGTTGCGGACTATTTCTTTCGGTTCTATTTTCTGCGGATGACTCCGCCCGCGAGCCGGGCGTGGGGGGCTACTTCTGGCTCTGGCGCGCCCGGCGGACAGTCCTGGGATTCTCGGCCGGGGTGGCCAGATGCTCGCCCGCCAGCTGGTTCAGGGCGCGCAGCAGGGTCTCCCGGTCGGTCCGGGGCAGGCTGCTCAGTGCCTCCTTGTGCACCCGGTCGACGATCTCCTGGCTCCGTGCGGCGAGCGCGGCGCCCTGCTCCGTGACGGCGATGATCCGGGCCCGCCGGTCCCGGCTGGAGGGCCGGCGCTCGGCCAGGCCCGCGCTCTCCAGGGCGTCGACGGTCACCACCATCGTGGTCTTGTCCATGTCGCCGATCTCGGCGAGCTGGATCTGGGTGCGCTCCTCCTCCAGGGCGTGGACCAGCACGCAATGCATGCGCGCGGTGAGTCCGATCTCGGCGAGGGCCGCCGACATCTGGGTCCGCAGGACGTGACTGGTGTGGTCCAGGAGGTACGAGAGGTCCGGTGCGGTGCGGGTGGGTGCCATGGCGGTCATGTCCGCCAGCGTAACAATTCGGTCTGTGGTGGATCGTCTGCAAGCAGACGGGTTCGGGAGCGGGCCCCCGGATAATCAGTGGCCGACCGCTGCCACCGCCCGCACAGTGGCCGTATGACACCTGCCGAGCCCGCGTTCCTGCCCGGTCTGGAACTCTCCCGGATCCTGTACGAGGAGGCGGTGCGGCCCGTCCTCGACGAGGTCCTCCCCGGCCTGCCGTACGCCGCCGCGCGGATCGGCCCGGGTTCGGAGGTGCTCGGTTTCGACACGGCACGGTCCACCGATCACGACTGGGGCCCGCGCCTGGACCTCTTCCTCGGGCCGGACGACGCGGCGGCACACGGCGAGACGATCCGGCGGCTGCTGGCGGACCGGCTCCCGAAGGAGATCCGTGGCTGGCCCACCCACTTCCGCCCGGCGGACGACCCGCTCGACCCGGTCGGGCACATGGCGGTGACCGACGGGCCCGTCGATCACCGCGTGTTCACGCACGACACCGGTGCCTGGCTGACCCGGGAGGTGGGCCTCGATGCCACCACCACCGAACCGGGCGTGAGGGACTGGCTCGCCATGCCGCAGCAGAGGCTCGCCGGGATCACCGGCGGCGCGGTGTTCCACGACGGTCCCGGGCTCCTCACCACCGCACGGGCACGACTGGCCCGCTACCCGGACCAGATGTGGCGCCACGTGCTGGCCTGCCAGTGGCAGCGGATCTCCCAGGAGGAGGCCTTCGTCGGACGCTGCGCCGAGACCGGGGACACACTCGGATCGGCCGTCGTCACGGCCCGGCTGGTCCGGGACCTCATGCGGCTGAGCCTGCTGTTGGAGCGGCGCTTTCCCCCGTACAGCAAATGGCTGGGCAGCGCATTCGCCCGGCTGGACGCGGCCGAGTCGTTGGCGCCGGCCCTGAACGGAGCGCTGGCGTCGACGGACTACCCGGAGCGGGAACGGTTCCTGTGCGCCGCGTACGAGGCGGTGGCGATCCGCCAGAACGCGACCGGCCTGGTCGATCCGGTGGACCCGACACCCCGCCCCTACCACGGCCGTCCGTACCTCGTCCTGCACGCGGAACGCTTCGCCCGCCCGCTGGCTGCCTCGGTCACCGAACCGGGCCTGCGCGGCCTTCCGCTGACCGGGACCGTCGACCAATGGGCGGACAGCACGGACCTGCTCATGGGGAGGGGCGGAGACGCGCTGCGGGCGGCGAGTGCGGCGGTCGGCGGGTGGTGAGGGGGCGGGCCGGGGTTCAGCGGCCGAGCGCCCACCAGCGACGTCGGCGGCGGGTGGCGCGGCTGCGCGTGCCCCTCACCACCGGCCGTCCGCCGGCCCGGTCGCGCTCCGGCCGCCACGGATCACCGGGGGAGGCCATGGACGCCTGCCGCTCCACCTGCGCCTGGATCTCGTAGTACGACTCGTGGGCCGTCACCCGGAACGCCTCGTCGTACGACGCCATCGCGGCCCGCATCGCCGATCCGGCGAGGCCGCGCCTGCGGACCCGTGTCGCCAGCCGGGCGAAGCAGCCCATGACCGCGGCGAGGGCGCCGGCGGACACCAGGAACGGCAGCAGCACATCCATGCGGTCGAGGGTACGACCGCGGGTGCGGCCCCGGCACGAAATCCGGTGGCGGGCCCGCCTGCGGCCCGCCTGGCGTGAGCGGCCGATGATCCGGCTGCGGGGGCGTCCGCAGGGTTCGACCTCGCCGGGCCGCCCCGGCTGGTCACGGCCGGGGCCTGATGATGGCAGCGGCGGTGGCCCTCGCCGCGCGCGCCCGCAGGGTCTGAGCCGGGCGAGGCGGTACGGAGCGGGGTCAGGACGGCAACTCGACCGTCACGTACGGGGCCAGCGCGCGCAGGAAGTCCGCCGCGTCGAACATCGCCCCGGCGGAGGCCACGCCCGTGGTCCGGGTGCGGCCGGTCAGGATGCGTGCGACGGCCTCCACCGCGAGGGGCGCGGTGACCGCGTAGATGTCCTGGCCGTGCGCCGTGGCGCGGCGCTCGATGCCGTCCGCGCGGACCAGGACGTCGACGACGAACGTCTGGTCCGAGCGCCCCAGCGCGTCGACCGCCTCCGGCGCCGGCGTGTCCTTGCCCGCCAGGTCTCCGGCTGCCTCGACGGACATGTGGGTGCGGACGGTCGGCACCTTCACATGGCTCGGCACGGTGACGACGTCGGCCATGGTGAACTCCGCGATCACGGCCCGCCGTCCCAGCGGTTCGGGGAAGAGCCACTCCTCCTGCGACACCTCGTCCTCGTGGTACCGCAGCGCGCCGTCCGCGAAGCGCACCCGCCTGCCCGCCCGGCGGTCGTGGGAGACCTGGCCCGCCTCCCGGGTGCCCGCCGTCGGCCGCCAACTGCTCAGCCCGTACGCCACGTCCACGGAGTCCGCGGCCGTCGCGTCGCCCAGCGCCGCGGTGACCAGCAGATCGCCCAGCCCGCCGTAGAAGGCCATCGCCGGCACCACGGGGATGCCCGACCGCGAGGCCGCCTCCGCGTGGTCGGTGAACATCGCGGCGTTCGCCTCGATCTCCGCCGCGACGTCGACGTACGGAATCCCCGCCCGCAGGGCCCCCTCGACGACCGGGCCGGCCGTCACCGCGAAGGGGCCTGCGCAGTTGATGACCGCTGCCGCGCCGGCGAGGGCCCGGTCCAGGGCGTCCGCGTCGTCCACGCCCGCCGGCCGCACCTCCACATCGCCCCACTCGGCCGCCATTGCCTCCAGCCGTTCCGCGTTCCGGCCGGAGACGACCGGGGTGAACCCGCGCCGCCGCAGCTCGGCGACGATGAACCGGCCCGTGTGCCCCGTCGCCCCGTAAACCACTACCGCAGACGCTGTGTTCATGATTCCCCGCTCTCGATGTGGTGAGGGCTCCAGTCTCGGCGCGGATGAGGTCCGACCGTGATGGTCCGGACCGACAGCATGCGTACACTTTCGGACATGCCAACTGTCGCGCTGCTGGCCGCCGGTGATCTGCTCCACTTCGAACTGGGGGTGGCGTACGAGATCTTCGGCAACCCGCCGCGTGAGGCGACGAACGGCTGGTACGACGTCCAGCTCTGCGGGCCGGGTCCGGTGCGGGTCGGTCCGTTCAGGGTCGAGCCCGATTACGGGCTGGACCGCGTGGCGACCGCCGACACCGTGATCGTTCCGGCGTGCGCCGACATCGACGTCCCGCCGCCGACGGAGCTGGTCGAGGCCGTCCGCGCGGCGCACAAGGCGGGCGCGCGGGTCGCCTCGCTGTGCACCGGGGCGTTCGTGCTCGGCGCCGCGGGTCTGCTGGACGGCCGGCGGGCCACCACCCACTGGGCCCACGCCGCCGAGCTGAGCGCCCGCCACCCGCTGGCCGAGGTCGATCCGGACGTCCTGTACACCGACAACGGCAGCGTGCTCACGTCCGCGGGCAAGGCCGCCGCGGTGGACCTCTGCCTTCACCTGATCCACCGCGACCACGGCGCGTCCGTCGCCAACTCGGTCGCCCGCCGCCTCGTCATGCAGCCGCACCGGCCGGGCGGCCAGGCCCAGTTCGCGGCCACTCCGGTACAGGCGTCCGGCGATCACGCGCTCGCCCAACTGCTCGCCTGGGTCCAGCAGCGGCTCGACCAGCCGCTGTCCGTGACCGACATGGCGCGGAAGGCGAACACGAGCCCGCGGCACCTCGGGCGGCAGTTCCGTTCGGTGATCGGGCAGACGCCGATCCAGTGGCTCCTGATCCAGCGCGTGCGCCGCGCCCAGGAGCTGCTGGAGGCCACGGACGAGAGCATCGAGGCGGTCGCCGTCGCCACCGGCATGGGAACGGCGACGACGCTGCGGCGCCAGTTCAAGAAGATCGTCGGCGTCCCGCCGGACAGCTACAGGCGGGCGTTCCGCAGTACGCGGCCGGCCTGACCGGTCCGGCGGCGACGCCGTCCAGTCCGGGCGGACCGCGCCCTCGAGGTCACCTGGACCCGAGCGGCGGGCACGACTCGAGCGCCACGGACAGTCCACGTACGGACGGGTCTGCCGGTCACCGCTCGTCGAGGAGGCCCCGGCCTCCTCGACGAGCGGCGCGTCCTGGCCGGCTGCGCCTACCTTCCGCAGCCGCCGGCCCGCCGGCCCGGCCTCAGCGCAGGTGCCGGGTGAAGAACCGGTCCGCGGCTTCCCCCGCGAACTGCGGCACGCCCGTGTGCCCGCCCATGTTGGCGTTCAGGGTCTTCTCCCGGGAGCCGAAGGCGTCGAACAGGTCGAGGGCCGCCTGACGGTCGTTCCCCTCGTCGTCCCACTGCAGCAGGACGTGCAGGGGAATGGTGACCCGACGGGCCTCCTCGAAGACGGCGCGGGGCACGAGGCTCCCGGCGAACAGAACGGCGGCCGAGACGCGCGGCTCGGCCACCGCCAGCCGGACACCGACGGAGATCACTCCCCCCGAGTACCCGACCGGGCCGTCGATCCCGGGCAGCGCGAGGAGAGCGTCCAGGGCGGCCTGCCATTCCGGGACCGCCCTGTCGACCAGCGGCAGGACGAGGGCGTCGACGATCTCGTCGCTCACCGGCCCGCCGGCCTCCATCGCCCGGCGCAGGTCGGCGCGGGCCTGCTCGACGGCGGGCCAACGGGGCCTGTCGCCGCTTCCGGGGAGTTCGATGGTGGCCGTGGCGAAGCCTTCCGCCGCGCTGCTCCGGGCCCGGGCCACGAGCCGCGGGTACATCCTGCGCAGGCCGAGAGGAGGGTGGCCGAGCAGGATCAGCGGCGCGGGTGCGGAGGGGGACGCCGACGCCGGCGTCCACAGGAAACCGGGGATCTCGCCGAGGGTGCATGCGCGTTCGAGGACGCCGTCGTCGAGGTGCTGTTCGGAGGTGAACCGCATGGTCGTGCCTTTCGGGAGTGCTGGACGGCGCTCCCGGACGGCCTATCGCCCGACCATGACCCCGGAGAGGAGCACCCATGTCGCTGCTGTGTTCACGGGTACCACCTCCTCGTTCTGCTGCACGGCCTCCGGGAGACTAGCAGTGCCCCGCCGTCACCCGGCAACGGGTTTTCCCTGGTACGGCCCCAAGGGCGTGCGGCCCCGTTCTCCTCCTCGTGCCGGGCGTGACGCCCGGCACGACCGATGCTGCGGGCTCCCCCAAGGTGGAGGTCGACCACGGGCTCCGTCCGGCCCAGCCGGTGCTCTCCCCGACCAGGGACGGGAGGGGGCGGCCCGCCGGGGGCGGGCCGTCATGACCCGTCCGAGTGGTACGGAACACTTTTGCAAGCACCTGCTTGCAAAAGTTAGCAGCGCGGGTCCACTATCGGGGTATGGCCTCACTCAACGTCGGCAATCTCGGCGAGTACCTCCGCGAGCAGCGCCGTACCGCGCAGCTGTCGCTGCGGCAGCTCGCCGATGCCGCCGGGGTGTCCAATCCCTATCTCAGCCAGATCGAGCGCGGGCTGCGCAAGCCCAGTGCCGAGGTCCTCCAGCAGGTCGCCAAGGCGCTGCGGATCTCTGCCGAGACCCTGTACGTACGGGCCGGGATCCTGGACGAGCGGGAGCGGGAGGAGTTGGAGACGCGGGCGGTGATTCTGGCCGATCCGTCGATCAACGAGCGGCAGAAGAGTGTGCTGCTGCAGATCTACGCCTCCTTCCGCAAGGAGAACGGGTTCGAGGACGAGCCCGTGGACCCCGCGGACGGTGAGGGGCGTGCGGCCGGTGCGGATGCGCCCCTCAGTGCCGACGGCAGTGCTGCCGATACAGGTTCAAAGCCTTCAAAACCCTCATTCTGAGTCTGATGATCCGGGAGGACCACAGTCATGGCCATCACCGATGACCTGCGCAAGACCCTCACCGACCCGACCCCCCTCTACTTCGCCGCCGGTACGGCCGATCTCGCCGTGCGGCAGGCCCGGAAGGTTCCGGCCCTGATCGAGCAGCTGCGGGCCGAGGCGCCGGAGCGCATCGAGGCGGTGCGCAACGCCGACCCCAAGGCCGTGCAGGAGAAGGTGGCCGGGCAGGCCAAGGAGGCGCAGGCCACCCTTCAGGCCAAGGTCACCGAGGTGATCGGGGCGTTCGACACCGACCTGAAGAAGCTGGGCGAGAGCGCCCAGGACCTGGCGCTGCGCGGCGTGGGCGTGGCCGCGGAGTACGCGGTCAGGGCCCGGGAGACGTACGAGAAGGTGGCCGAGCGCGGCGAGCAGAGCGTGCGGACGTGGCGTGGTGAGACCGCCGAGGAGATCGTCGAGATCGCCGTCGTCGTCGAGCCGCGCAAGGAGTCGAAGCCGGAGACGGCCAAGCCCGCGCCGAAGCCCGCCGTCAAGCAGGCGCCGGCCGCGAAGCCCGCGCCCAGGACCGTCAAGGCCGAGGCCAAGCCGTCGCCCGCGCCCGCCAAGAAGGCGCCCGCGCGCAAGCCCGCCGCGAAGAAGACCACGCCGCCCACCGCCAAGTAGCGGCGCGGTGCCCGGCGGGTGTGCCGGGGCGGCGGCCGGGGCACCTTCCACGTGCCCCGGCCGTTGTCCCGGTACCTTGGCCGCGAGCGCTCATCCACTCACTAGGCGGTGCACGACATGTTGGTCGAAGGCTTCAACTCATTCCTCGGGCTGATCTCCCTGGCCATGACCGTCCTGGCCGTGGTGGCCTTCGCCATGGCCGCGATCGCCCGCGAGGACGCCTACCGTGCCGCGGACAAGCAGAAGAAGTCCTTCTGGCTGATCATTCTCGGCATCGCGGTGGTGGTGAACGTCTGGGGACTGATGATCTTCGTGCAGATTGCCGGGCTGATCGCGACCATCGTGTTCTTCGTGGACGTACGGCCCGCGCTCAAGGCCGTTTCGGGCGGTGGGCGCCGGCGGGGCGGATCCAGCAGCGACGGGCCGTACGGGCCCTACAACGGCGGGCGTTGAACGCCTGAGGGTGACACCTGTCCGGGGCGGGGGCGCGGGATGCTCCGGCCCCGGTCGCCGTTCTGCGCCCGGTGACGGGAGGCGTCGCGGGCGGTTTCCTGGTCGCGGTCGAGCAGCAGGACCGCGACGTCGTCGGTCAGCTCGCCGCCGTTCAGTTCGCGGACGTGCGTGACCGCCGCCTCCAGGAGGTCCTCGCCGGCCAGTCCCTCGGACAGCTGGCGATTGATCATCGCGACCATGCCGTCCTGGCCGAGGCGCTGCGTGCCGTTGCCGACGCGGCCCTCGATCAGCCCGTCCGTGTACATCATCAGGCTCCAGGAGCCGCCCAGTTCCACCTGCCGGCGCGGCCAGCGGGCGCGCGGCAGCAGGCCGAGTGCCGGGCCGCCGTCCTCGTACGGAAGCAGGTGTGCGGCCCGCCCCTGGCGGGCGATCAGCGGTGCGGGGTGGCCCGCCAGGCACAGGCCCGCGCGGCGGCCGTCGGGGGCGATGTCGACGGTGCAGAGCGTCGCGAAGATCTCCTCGCTCTCCCGTTCGTGTTCCAGGACCTGCTGGAGCGTGGAGAGCAGTTCGTCGCCACAGAGCCCCGCCAGTGTCAACGCACGCCAGGCAATGCGCAGTTCGACGCCGAGGGCCGCTTCGTCCGGGCCGTGGCCGCAGACGTCGCCGATCATCGCGTGCACCGTGCCGTCAGGTGTGCGGACCGTGTCGTAGAAGTCGCCGCCGAGCAGCGCGCGACTGCGGCCGGGGCGGTAGCGGGCCGCGAAGTGCAGATCGGAGCCGTCGAGCAGCGGGGTGGGCAGGAGACCGCGCTCCAGACGGGCGTTCTCCTGGGCGCGCAGCCGGGACTCGGTGAGCTGGTGCTGGGCGACGTCGGCGCGTTTGCGTTCGACGGCGTAGCGGATGGCGCGGCTGAGCAGCCTGCCGTCGAGCTCGCCCCGGAACAGGTAGTCCTGCGCCCCCACGCGTACGGCCTCGGCGGCCAGCTCCGCGTCGTCCTCGGCCGTGAGGGCGAGCACGGCGTGCCGGGGCGCGATCCGCAGTACGTACTTGAGCGTGGCGAGACCGTCGGCCTCCGCGTCCCGGTCGCCGCGCGTCTCGGCCCCGGAAGGCAGTGCCAGGTCGAGCAGGATGCAGTCCACGTCGTCGGTCAGGAGCCGTCCCGCCTCGGTCAGGTTGCGGGCGGCGCGGATACGGACCCGGGCGCCGGCCGCGGCGGAGAGCTCGGGGACGCTGAAGGTGCCCGCCGGGTCGTCCTCGATCACCAGCAGGGTGAGGTCGGTGCCGTTGCTGGTCTCCGCAGCGGGAACGGCACGCTGCTGCGGTACGGGTACGGGCATCGGTTCGGGTTTCCTTCCCTCCCCCCGAGGGCACGGCGGAACGACGATCGACGACCCGCCAGACGGGGACGATAGCGGTACCGGATGCGGGAACGGAATGGCGCACGGCACTCGGCCTCCGGCATATGCACCGCCATAAGCCGCGTCAGGTCACGGATCCGGCGTGATGTGCGGTTCCCAGGCGCCCTGGGCGGCATGACAAAGGTCACGCCGGGCGCCGGGGCCCACGTGTCCCGGCTCACGCCGGTGACCGCGGTGGGGGAGCGGCTACTTGTCCGGGCGGACGACTCCGAGGATTTCCATCGAGCCCGCCCCGGCGAGCGTGACGTTGCGGCCCGGGCGCGGGGCGTGCACGATCGCGCCGTCGCCGATGTACATCCCGACGTGGCTGGCGTCGCTGTGGTAGATGATCAGGTCGCCCGGGCGCATGTCCTTGACCGCGATGTGCGGCAGTTGCCGCCACTGCTCCTGTGAGGTGCGCGGGATCGGCCGTCCGGCCGCCGCCCACGCCTGGGAGGTCAGTCCGGAGCAGTCGTACGACTTGGGGCCCTCGGCCCCCCACACGTACGGCAGGCCGATCCGGTCGGTCGCGAAGGCCACCGCCTTCCTGCCGCTCGCGCTCGCCTCGCGGTTGATCTCCTTCAGGGCGCCGGAGCTCAGCCATGCGGTCTGCGACTTGTACTCCGCCTCCTGCTCCAGTTCGAGAAGTCGGGCGCGCTCCTTCTTCTCCAGCTGGGACTCCAGCTTCCTGGCCGCCTCGATCTGCTCGTTGATCTTCTTCTTGGCCTTGGCCTGCTTGACGCGATTGGCCTCGAGCTTCGTCCAGTTGGTGCTCGCGTCCTGCGTGTACGTCTGCAAGTCCTCCTGGGTCCTGTTCAGTTCACCCAGGAGCCCCTTGGTGGCCTTCTGGCCCTGGCGGGCTCGGCTGACTCCGTCCAGGAAGAGCTGGGGGTCGCCGCTGAGCATGAGCCGGGCGCCCGGTGGCAGTCCGGCGTTGCGGTACTCGTCGCGGGCCTGGGCGCCAGCCCTGCTCTTGAGCTCGGCGATCTTCGCCTGGCCCTCGACTATGGCCTGGGCCAGCTTCACGATCTCGCCCGACTGCTTCTTCGCCTTCTCCTCGGCGAGGTTGTACGCGTCCGTGGCCGATCCGGCGGCCCGGTAGAGGCCGTCGATCTCCTGGCGCACCTCTTCGAGGGTCTTCTCCGGCCGGTCCGCGGCGGGCGAGGGGGGTGCGGGTGCCGCGAAGGCCTGGGCCGGCGAGGCCAGGACGGCCATCGCGCAGACCAGAGTGACCGCGGCAGCGGCACAGTGGCGTCGGTACACGAAGCTCCCCCTCCGAGCTGATCCCTGCGGATCTGATTTACCGTCAGTAACTTATGGCGCCGACGAGATCGTGCCATGCCCTACCGAAAAGCAACAGAGGCAGACACATCTCCGCAGGCCCGTGGCTCCCCGGCCCCCCGGCGTCCGGCCCCGTGGATCAGGCCTCCCTGTTCAGGGACGAACGGTGCCGCGCCTGCGTTCCCGGTGCCGGGGGAGTTCACCCTGTTCGCCGCGTGCCGGGCTACCGCTCCGGCCTCAGCGCCGCCCAGTTCACCGTTACTTCACCCTGGCGCCACCGGCGTACTCCGTCCGTCAGCGGCCAGTCGCCGGACAGGGCCCGCACGGCCGTGATCCAGCGCTGCCGGGCACCCAGCGAGGCGTACGGCGCGGCCGCCGCCCAGGCCCGGTCGAAGTCGCGCAGGAAGGCGTGGACGGGCTCGCCCGGCACATTGCGGTGGATCAGTGCCTTGGGCAGCCGTTCAGCGAGGTCGGACGGGCGGTCGAGGGAGCCGAGCCGGGTCGCGAAGGTGACCGTGCGGGGTCCCTCCGGGCCCAGCGCCACCCAGACGTGGCGGCGCCCGATCTCGTCGCAGGTGCCCTCCACCAGCAGGCCGCCCGGCGCGAGCCGCTCGCACAGCCGCTTCCAGACGGCCGCGACCTCGCCCTCGTCGTACTGGCGCAGCACGTTCGCCGCCCGGATGAGCGCGGGCCGCTCCGGCAGCGGGATCTCGAAGCCGCCGTGCCGGAAGGTGAGGCCCTCGCGCTCGTACGGCCGTGCTGCCTCGACGCGCTCCGGTGAGATCTCGATGCCGACCACGGATGTGCGGGGCTCGGCGGTGCGCAGGCGCGCCAGCAGTTCGACGGCGGTCCACGGGGCGGCGCCGTACCCGAGGTCGACCGCCACGGGGGCGTCGGCGCGGCGCAGGGCGGGGCCGTGCGTGGCGGCGATCCAGCGGTCCATGCGGCGCAGCCGGTTCGGGTTGGTGGTCCCGCGGGTCGCGGTGCCGATCGGGCGCATGACACAGAGCGTAACGACTCGTCCGGACCCGGCGGCCGGCGCGGCGCGGGGACCGGGGCCGCACCGTAATGATTTGGCAAAGCGGAAATGAAAGGAGGAGTTCCGCTGTTCCAGCCCTTCGAAGGGACCGTGTGCCCCTTCGGTGCCATGCCGTGAGCGGAGTCGGTAGCAGTGCCCTGAGCGAGGAGGACCGGACGACGTGAGTCAGTACGTCTCCCGGCTCGGCAGCAGCCGCGTCGCACCGCGTCTCAGGTTCCCCGCAGGTTTCACCGGCTCCTTCCCCGGCGGCCACCGCAGGCCGCGACGGATCGCGATGCTCTCCGTTCACACCTCCCCGCTGCACCAGCCGGGAACGGGCGACGCGGGCGGCATGAACGTGTACATCGTGGAGCTGGCCAAGCGCCTGGCCGCGATCAACATAGAGGTCGAGATCTTCACCCGCTCCACCACCGGTGCGCTGCCGCCGGTCGTCGAGATGGCGCCCGGCGTCCTGGTCCGCCATGTCGACGCGGGGCCGTACGAGGGTCTGGCCAAGGAGGAGCTGCCCGCCCAGCTCTGCGCCTTCACGCACGGCGTGATGCAGGCGTGGGCCGGTCAGCGACCCGGCTACTACGACCTGGTGCACTCCCACTACTGGCTCTCCGGCCAGGTGGGCTGGCTCGCCGCGCAGCGCTGGGGCGTCCCGCTCGTCCACGCCATGCACACCATGGCCAAGGTCAAGAACGCGGCGCTCGCCGAGGGTGACACCCCCGAGCCCGCCGCCCGCGTCATCGGTGAGACCCAGATCGTGCGCGCCTCCGACCGGCTGATCGCCAACACCGCCGAGGAGGCGGACGAGCTCGTCCGCTTCTACGCGGCCGATCCGGGCTCCGTCGCCGTCGTCCACCCCGGCGTCAACCTGGACCGTTTCCGCCCTGCCGACGGCCGCGCCGCGGCCCGCGCGCGCCTGGGGCTGCCGCAGGACGCGCTGATCCCGCTCTTCGCCGGCCGCATCCAGCCGCTGAAGGCTCCGGACGTGCTGCTGCGCGCCGTGGCCGCGCTGCTGGACCGGGACCCCTCGCTGCGGTCCCGGATCCTCGTGCCGGTCGTGGGCGGTCCCAGCGGCAGCGGGCTGGCCAAGCCGGAGGGTCTGCAGAAGCTGGCCGCCCGCCTGGGCATCGCGGATGTCGTGCGGTTCCACCCGCCGGTCGGGCAGGACCAGCTCGCCGACTGGTTCCGGGCCGCGTCCGTGCTGGTCATGCCCTCGTACAGCGAGTCCTTCGGCCTGGTCGCCATAGAGGCCCAGGCGGCCGGCACCCCGGTCGTCGCGGCGGCCGTGGGCGGTCTGCCGGTGGCGGTACGGGACGGGGTCAGCGGCTTCCTGATCCCCGGGCACGACCCGGCGGCGTACGCGGAGGCGCTGGAGCGCTTCGCGGCCGCGCCGGAGCTCGTCGACCGGATGGGCGGCGCGGCCGCCGCGCACGCGCAGCACTTCGGGTGGGACACCGCTGCGGCGGCGACCGCGGACGTGTACACCGGGGCGGTTCAGGACCACCGGCGCCGGGTGCGCTCGCACCACGGCTGAGGACGCCGTACGGGCGCCGCTGCCGGACGGGCGTACGCTCGATCCATGGCTGACGTACCCGAGAAAGCGGCGATGCCGCAGGTCACACAGGTCGCACAGGTCATCGAGGCGACGCTGGAGGACGCCGGACTCGACTGGGAGAGCCCCGCGCCCGGCAACTACGTCGTCCAGCTGCCCGGGACCCGCAAGCTCGCCACCACCTGCTCGCTCATCGTCGGGGCGCACGCGCTGTCCCTCAACGCCTTCGTCATCCGCCACCCCGACGAGAACGACGCCGCGGTGCACCGCTGGCTGCTGGAGCGCAACCTCCGTCTCTTCGGCGTGAGTTACGCGGTCGACTCGCTCGGTGACGTCTACCTCGTCGGCAAGCTGCCGCTCTCCGTGGTGACGCCCGAGGAGCTGGACCGGCTGCTGGGTGTGGTCCTGGAGGCCGCGGACGGCGCGTTCAACCCCTTGCTCGAACTCGGTTTCGCGAGCGCGATCCGCAAGGAGTACGCGTGGCGGGTGGCGCGCGGCGAGTCCACGCGGAACCTGGAAGCGTTCACACACCTGACTCAGCGCCCTGCCAACTGACGCCTGCTGCCCGGCGTTTGCCTGCCTGAGATTTCCCCGGTGCGCGAGTCTTTCGCCGCGCCCGGGGCTCGTGGCATGCTCACGGCCGACGCAGATATGAACATCGTTCACATCCGTGAAAATCGTGGAAGGCGGATCGGGCTCATGGCGACCAAGTCGACCCAGGCGGCGAAGACGGCCGACGGGAACATCAGCAGGCGAGCAGTGCTCGGCAGCGCGGTGGCCGTCGCAGCCGCCGCGGCCACCGGAACGCTCGGCAGTGGAACAGCCCTTGCCGCGACCGGACGGACCACCCCGCTCTGGCGGGAGTTCGCCGCGACGCCCTACACGCACCCGCAGATCCCGTTCATCGGCCGGGCCGGCTACCGCGCCGGATCCCCCCTGCCCCGCCGACGAGGCGGCCACGGATTCACCGCCGACGTCCTGCACTACGGCGCCCGGCCCGGCAGCTCCGCCGACGCCGCCCCCGCGATCAACCGTGCCATCGCCGCTGCCGGAGAGCGCGGCGGTGGCACGGTCCTCATCCCCGAGGGCACGTACCGCATCGACGACATCATCCGCATCGGCCACAGCAACGTCGTGGTGCGGGGCGCGGGCAGCGGCCGCACCACGCTGCGCGCCACGAAGAACCTCACCGAGCTCATCGGCGCGTACGGCAGCCGGTACGGCGGCGACAAGTCCAGCTGGTCCTGGGCCGGCGGCCTCATCTGGCTCTGCCCCGAAGCCCGTTGGACCTCGCTCACCGACGCCATCAAGGCGAAGGCCTGGCCCTTCGAAGGATGGACCGGCAACAAGCGGGACGAGTGGCAGACCCTCACCACCGTCGCCCCCGCCCGCCTCGGCGACCGTACGATCACGGTCGACGACGCCCGCGAGCTGAAGCGCGGCGCCCTCGTCCTGCTCCGCCTCGCCGACGACACCGCGCACACCCTGCTGGAGCACATGGCCGGCGGCGGCGCCGGCCCGGAGACGTACTACTGGGACGACAAGACCAAGCTGACCTCGTACGTCCCCTACGAATGGCCGGTCCGCATCACCGCCGTGCACGGCAGCCGAGTCACCCTGGAGAGGCCCCTCCCGGTCGACGTCCGCCCCGAATGGGACCCGCGCCTCACCACCCTCGCCACCCCGCTCACCGGCTCCGGCGTCGAAGGACTCACCCTCGAAGCGGTGGAGACGCCGCAGTCGCCGCACCTGCTCGACAAGGGCTACAACGGTGTCGCCTTCCAGTGCGCGTACGACTGCTGGGCCGACGACATCACCGTCCGCCACGTCGACAACGGCTTCGGCCTCATCGGCGCCTCCGCCTGCACCCTGCGCCGCACGAAGGTCGCGGGGCGCGGCTCGCACCACCCGTACTACTGCCGCGAGGGCAGCCACGACAACCTGATCGAGGACTTCACCATCGAGCAGCGCACCGTGCCGGCGCCCGCCGGGACCCAGCTGCACGGCATCAACGTCGAGGGACTGTCCAGCCACAACGTCTGGTCGCGCGGCGTGATGGAGATGGGCACCTTCGACTCCCACCGCGGGATGCCGTTCGCCAACGTCCGCACCGACATCACCGTGAACAACAACGGTCGCCACGGCGGCGATGCGAGCGCCGGACCGCTGTTCGGCGCCCGCTTCACGCACTGGAACATCCGCGTCACCAACGGCCGGGCCGGCCTGATGCGGATCGACGCCCTCGCCCCGTACAGCGCGACGGTCGGGGTCAGCGAGGTCAGGGAGTTCGACCAGACCGACGTCCCCGACTTCACCGGTGACCTGCACACCCGTCTGGAGGCGTACGGAACCCCGGAAGCCGTCCGCCCGCGCAACCTGCACGACGCCCAACGGGCCCTCGTACGCCGGAGCCAGGCGTCCCCGTCCGGATCACGCCGGGCTCGCGGGGTCCCTGATCCGGCCTGATCCGAACGATCGGCACGGGGGTCCCGGCGCCGCGGTCACCCCCGTGCCCGCGGCGCCGCCTCCAGCTCGCCGAGCGCCGCTTCGAGCCGCGGCGCCACCTCGTTCCACGTCCACTCCAGCTGCTCCCCGGACACCTTCCGGGGCACGGTCTCCACCAGCATGATCAGGTAGAGGTACGCGCGGTACAGCGCGAGCCGCGTCCGCAGCGAACCGTCGAACTCCGGCGGCCCGCCCGGCGCCGACTCCCCGTAACCGGCCAGGAAGTCCGCGTCCTCCTCGATGTCCCCGAACAGGGCGAGCGAGACGAAGTCGGCGGCCGGATCGCCCCAGAACATCCGCTCACCGTCGATGACCCCGCCGATCCGCCGCGCCCCCGGCTCCCCCGCGACGAGGATGTTGCCCTGCCACAGGTCGAAGTGGACCAGGGCGGGCCGGGTGACGTCGTCCAGGACGTCCGCGGCGGCGGCGAGCCGGTGGCGGATCTCCGCCGGTGTACGCGGCAGCCGCGCCCCGTACGCCTCCGCATCGTTCAGCACGGCGTCGGTCATCGCCGTGAAGGCGCCGCGCCAGGTGGGGGCCAACGGGCCGAGCGCCGCGGACGGGTAGCCGAAACCGCCCGGTCCGGGCGCTGTGTGCAGGCGGCCGACGATCCGTCCGAGCTCCGCGCGCAGCAGGCGCCCCTCGGCGTCGGCCAGGGCGCCCGCGACCTCGTGCCAGGGGCGGCCGGGACGCTCCGTCATGATCAGGTACGCGCCCCCGGGAGCCGCCGGATCGAGGCCGCTGTGCACGAGGGCTGGGACGGCGTTCTCCTCGGGGAGCCCGGCCGCCGCAGTGTAGAAGGCGACCTCGTTGACCAGCAGATCGCGCTCGTACGCGAGATGGGTGCCGCCCGGTGGCGGTGTCTTCACCACCCACTGCCGGCCGTCGGTGAGACCGATCCGGGTCACGGCGTTGTACGTGCCTCCGGCCAGCGGGTCGCAGGAGGCGACCAGCTCCGGCGGCACGCCCACGGAACCCAGCACGGTGGACAGAGCCGAATCGATAGCCATCAGTGGGCCCCCTTCGAGCGGCCACCCCGTGACGTGATGCTGCTATCTGTGGCAAATGCCCAGTTCAGAGCCTTCACGAGGTGATCACGACGTCGTCACGATCACGGGCGATGCCCGCTTTGACGGATTGCCAAACCACAGCTTGCTCATAGAGTTGGCAAACCCCACGATTCCTCACCGCCGCGCCGAACCCGGCGCCGGCCGCTCTCGTGCGGGCGGAACACCTTGAGACAGAAGGACGGGCCATGCGACCCACTGCCATACGCCGTACCGCCGTTGCCGCCACCGTGATGTCCCTGGCCCTGCTCACCGCGGCCTGCGGTTCGGACACCGCGGACAAGGACAACGGCAAGGCCGGCGACTCCGCCTCCGCCAAGCCCGCGGACTCCGCGGCCAAGGCGCTGACCGCGGCCGAACTGGAGAAGGTGTCGCTGGCCCAGGGCGACGTGAAGGGGCACAAGGTCGCCAAGGCCGGTCCCGCCGACGCCATCACCGGCGACGCCGTCACCGTCGACAAGGCCGCCTGTGACGTCTTCGCCGACACCCTGATGGGCGCCAAGGCCGGTACGCCCGCCGCGTCCACGCAGCGCAAGGTCATCAGCGAGCCGAAGAAGGGCGGCGACAAGGAAAGCGACGACCCGGCGGAGGCGTTCAAGGCGGCCTTCGACATCACGACGACGCTCAGCACGCTCGCCTCGTACGACGGCAAGGGCGCCGCGGAGGCGCTGGGCGGTCTGCGCACCGCCGCGACCGACTGCGCCTCCGGCTTCACCCTCACCGCGGCCGGATCGAAGCAGAAGATCACCAAGATCGCGGAGGTCCCGGTCAAGGGCGGCGAGGAAGCCGTCGCCTGGACGGTGACGATCGAGGCCGAGGGCGAGAAGAGCGCGATGAAGCTCATCCAGATCCGCCAGGGCGCCACGCTCGCCTCGCTGACCTCGCTCAACCTGGGCGCGTCCGGCGCCGGCGGCGACTTCGAGCTGCCGACCGCCGTCATCGACGCCCAGGCCGCCAAGCTCGCCTGAGTCCGGGTCAGGGCAGCGGGACGAGCCGTACCACGGTGACGGTCAGGACCGATCCGGAGACGTAGTAGAGCACGATCGCCCCGGCGACGGTTGCCTCGCGGCGATCGTGCTCACCCTTGACCGCGGACGAGCCGTGCCCGTACGGGTCACGCCCCAGCGTGCGCACCATCTCGTCCCGGAAGGTGTCGCCGTCCCGCATCTTGGCCAGGGTGTCGTCGGCGGGCGGCGCGTAGGAGATCCGGAGGCTCAAGCGACGCTCCGCCTCTCGGCCTCGTCCCGCGCCAGCCGGTCCAGGATCCGTTCGGCCTCCGGATCGGGTACGGCCTCCAGCATCCAGTGCCGCATCACGGCCTGGATCTCGTGCACCCCGGCCGCGTTGATGGCGCGGTCGAACTCCTCGCGTCTCGCCTCGGGCAGGGCGTCGCGGATGGCCGGGATGCTGTTGGGCACCTCGACCTCGGCGCCGCCGACAAACGTCTTCAGGGGCTCACTCATGGTTGCTCTCCCCGCTCTCCCCGCTTGCGCCACAGGGTAGACGACGGGTGAGGTGTGTCACTCGCGCCGGTGCCACCACCGGCGCGGCGGCGCGGGGGCGGCAGCGGCGGAGGGCTGCTCGGGCAGGTCGCGGACGGCGGACCGGATGCGGTCGAAGGTGGCGACCGGATGCCATGCCGCCTCCCCGTCGCCCTCGCCCGGCAACAGGACGCCGAGGCAGACGAGTTTGAACCGGAGCTCGTCCAGGGGGAACCAGACGAAGACCGGCGCCCCCACGCAGCCCCGGGGCACGGGACCGGCCCACACCACCCCGCGCCCGTCGCCGCTCCGGGCCACCTCTCCGACGACCACCACCTGGTCCCTCTGGGTGCGGTCCGGCCCCACGTCGTGGCCCAGTACGTAGGCCCGCACCGGAGTCCCGTCCAGCCGGGCGACGTCCTCGGCCTTCGCGGCCACCCCGTCCGTGACCTCGTCGGTCGCCCAGGCCCACCCCTTCCGGCGCGCGAGGGCGTGCAGCACGTCGGCGGGGAGCACCGAGACACCGGAGTCGCCGAGGGGGATCCAGCCCTCCTGGAACCGCAGCATCATCAAGCCGTTGCTGCTCATGACGGAGTCGGAGAGCTGGGGCCGCAGCCGTATCTCGGCCAGGTCGTAGCGGGTCGCGGCTCCCGCGGTCACGAGGTACTGCCGGTACGTCTCGCTCCCTTCGGCGTCTTCGGCCAGCAGGTCGTTGAACCAGAACGCCGTCCCGAAAACCTCGCCCCGGTGGGCCTGTTGGTACGGCAGCGTGGCACGGCCGTTGTGGTCGACGAGGGTATCGATGAGTGAGCCTTGACCGGCCGTCTGTTCGGGCATGAGGGCTGAATGTAGCGGAGCGCGGAGCGGAGTGGCCCGTGTGCCCTCGCTCATGAACCAAGCGGCGTGCCACGTGGGCACAGATGCCAGGGCCGCTCCGGGCCGAACGGCTCGAAGCGCGGGGAGAATGCGGTCAGGGCTGCTGAGGACAGGACCGGCCCGCTGCTCGTTCGGGTCCGGGGGCGTCCAGCATGGACCGGGTGCCTCCTTCGAGGGTCCGGGCCATCTCGGCCGAGCGCGGGAGCATCGTCCTCCCGTAGCCGCGCACGGCGTCGTCGATGGTGGCGGAACCGACGAGTGGGAGCGCGAGTCCACTGGCGTCGAGCATGGCGAGGTCGACGCCGACGCCCGGCGGCGGCATGAGGTGGGCGGCGTCTGGGAGGAGGGTCACGCTCGACGAGGGCGATCCGCCGCCTCGCTGTCGCGGGCGCCCCGCCCGGACGACGTCACCCCGCGCCGAAATCGCTCTGCCGGCGGGGTGGTGTGCCGACGCGAACCAGGGTCCGTGCCAGGTCGGTGCTTGCGGCGAGGGTGTCGAGCGGGAGCGGCTGCGTGGCGAGGGCGCCTTCGTGCAGCGTGAGGAGCTGGGTGGCGAGGGTGGCCGGGTGCGGGCAGCCCGCGGCGCCTGCGAGTTCCTCGAACAGGTGCAGCAGCCAGACCTTCTGGTTCGCGGCGACCCGGTGGGCGGGATGCGCGGGGTCGGGGAGCTCGGCGAGTGCGTTGATGAAGGCGCATCCGCGGCTGTTGGTCCCGCTCCAGGTCCTGAGCGCCTCGAACGGTGCGGTGACGGCCTCGGCGGGAGTGGCGGCGGCGTCGACGGCGGCGAGGACGAGTGACCGCCAGCGCCGGTCCCGTTCCGAGAGGTAGGCCGCCACGAGGTGGTCCTTCGAACCGAACTGGTTGTACAGGGTCCGCTTGGTCACCCCCGAGTGCTCGGCGATCAGGTCTACGCCGACCGCCGTGATCCCCCGGTTGTAGAACAGCTCCTCCGCTGCCGCCGCGATGCGCCGGCCGGCCGGCGTCAAAGGCCGAGCTTCCTGCACTGCGGGCTCCTTCACTGATCGGTGTACGGTGGGAAATGTTCACCGATCAGTATACCTGTCAGGAGGTTCCGGCGATGAGTGCGTCCCCGTACATGCGAGCAGCGCGGATCACAGGGCACGGGGGACCCGAGGTCCTCGAGCTGGCAGAGGTCGCCGTCCCCGCCCCGCAGGCGGGCGAGGTGCTGGTCCAGGTCACCGCGGTAGCGCTGAACAACACCGACCTGTGGACCCGCGAGGGCGCCTACGGCCGTCCGGGAGATCCGGAGGCGCGGTCGGGCTGGCGCGGCCCGATCGACTTCCCGCGCATCCAGGGCGCCGACGTGGCCGGCCGGGTCGTGGCCGTCGGGGCCGGGGTGGAGGGGAGCCTCCTCGGACGCCGAGTGGTCGTCGACCCCGCGATCTACGACAGTGAAGGGCCGGACGCCAACCCGGTGGGCCTGATGGGGAGCGAACGCGACGGCGGATACGCCGAGTACGTGACAGCACCGGGAGCGCGTGTGCACGACGTGACGGAGTCCGCGCTCTCGGACGACCAGCTCGCGACGTTGCCGACTGCCTACGGCACCGCGCTGGGCATGATCGAACGAGGCCGGCTGCGGAAGGGCGAAACCGCCCTGGTCTCGGGAGCATCCGGCGGCGTAGGCCTCGCGCTGGTGCAGATCGCCCGCGCACGCGGCGCACGGGTGGTCGCCATCAGCAGCGGACCCAAGATCGACGCGGTCCGCGAAGCGGGCGCGCACGCCGTCGTCGACCGCGCGGGAGACATCGCGGAGCAGATCCGCTCCGCCGCCCCCGAGGGCATCGACGTCGCACTCGACGTGGTGGCCGGCGAGCTGGTGGGCGAAGGGCTGCCGCTGCTCCGCGAAGGGGGCCGGTGGGTCGTCGCCGGCGCACTCGGCGGCTACGGCGTGACCTTCGATGTGCGCCGTCTCTATCTGCACAACGCCCAGGTCATCGGGTCCGCGATGCACACTCCCAGGCACTTCGACCTCCTCATGGACCTGGCTCGCCGGGCGGAGGTCCAGCCCGTCATCGCCGCGACCTTCCCGCTGGACCAGGCCGCTCGGGCACAGGAAGAACTCGCCCGCAGGGGACACGTGGGCAAGATCGTCATGCACCCCTGAGCCCGCCCGACGGACCACGGGTGCAGCCACGGCCGAACCCGCCATGACGACGTCGGACGGCCGTGAACGAACGACGGCCCCCTGCCCCGCGCCATGGGCGCGGGGCAGGGGGCCTGATCGCTGGGGCTGCTACTTCTTGCCCTGGTTCTTCACGGCCTCGATGGCAGCCTTCGCGGCGTCCGCGTCGAGGTACGTGCCGCCCGGCTTCAACGGGCGGAAGTTCTCGTCCAGTTCGTACGCGAGCGGGATGCCCGTGGGGATGTTCAGGCCCGCGATGTCGGCGTCCGAGACGCCGTCGAGGTGCTTGACCAGGGCCCGGAGGCTGTTGCCGTGCGCGGCGACCAGGACCGTGCGGCCGGCCAGCAGGTCCGGGACGATGCCGTCGTACCAGTACGGCAGCATGCGGACGACGACGTCCTTCAGGCACTCCGTGCGCGGGCGCAGCTCCGGCGGGATCGTCGCGTAGCGCGCGTCGTCGCTCTGCGAGAACTCGGTGCCGTCCTCGAGGGCCGGCGGCGGGGTGTCGTACGAGCGGCGCCAGAGCATGAACTGCTCCTCGCCGAACTCGGCGAGCGTCTGCGCCTTGTCCTTGCCCTGCAGGGCGCCGTAGTGGCGCTCGTTCAGGCGCCAGGAGCGGTGGACGGGGATCCAGTGGCGGTCCGCGGCCTCCAGCGAGAGCTGGGCGGTGCGGATGGCGCGCTTCTGGAGCGAGGTGTGCAGTACATCGGGGAGCAGGCCGGCGTCCTTGAGCAGCTCACCGCCGCGGACCGCCTCCTTCTCGCCCTTCTCGGTGAGGTTGACGTCCACCCATCCGGTGAACAGGTTCTTCGCGTTCCATTCGCTCTCGCCGTGGCGGAGGAGGATCAGCTTGTACGGTGCGTCGGCCATGGGCCCGAGCGTAATCGAACCCGTACGGGCCGCGCGCGCCCGGCCACAGGGCGGACAGGGCGGCGCCGATTGACGGCTGCCGTCAATCGGGTGGCAGGACCGAATCCCGGATTTGTAATGTTCGGACGGTTGGCGGGCCTCTTACCGCCCGTCATCGCATCCGTACGTCCCGGGGGGAACCCGTATGTCTGTCGCCGGTCTCAGACGGGCCACCCGTGAAACCGTCTCCGGTCTCCCCAGGGAGTTCTGGTGGCTGTGGACCAGCACCTTGGTCAACCGGCTCGGGGCGTTCGTCGCCACCTTCATGGCCTTGTACTTGACCCTGGACCGGGGCTACTCCGCCTCGTACGCCGGTCTGGTCGCCGCCCTGCACGGGCTCGGCGGGGTCGTTTCCTCGCTCGGGGCCGGGGTGATGACGGACCGTTTCGGCCGGCGTCCCACGATGCTCGTCGCGCAGCTCTCGACCGCCGTCTCGGTGGCCGTGCTCGGCTTCATGGTCCATCCCGTGGCGATCGCCGGCGTCGCCTTCGTCGTCGGCATGGCCAGCAACGCCTCCCGGCCCGCGGTCCAGGCGATGATCGCCGACATCGTGCCCGCGAAGGACCGGGTGCGGGCGTTCTCGCTCAACTACTGGGCGATCAACCTGGGGTTCGCGGTCTCGTCCGCCGGGGCCGGGTTCATCGCCGAGTACAGCTATCTCGCCGGTTTCGTCGGCGAGGCGGTGATGACCCTGTTCTGTGCCGTCGTCGTCTTCATGAAGGTGCCTGAGTCCCGGCCGCAGAAGGGCGTGTCCCCGCTCCGGGACGCTGCCGGCGCCGAGGACGACGTACGGCTCGGCACGGTACTGCGCGACGGGCGCTTCATGGGCGTCGTCGGACTGTCGTTCGTGATCGCCCTGATCTTCCAGCAGGGGTACGTGGGGCTGCCGGTGGCCATGGGGGCCGACGGATTCAGCAGCTCCGACTTCGGTACGGCGGTCGCCGTCAACGGCGTCCTCATCGTGGTGCTGCAGATCCCGGTCACCCGGTTCATCCAGAGCCGCGACCCGCGCCGGCTGCTCATCGTGTCGTCGGTGCTCGCCGGGTACGGATTCGGGCTGACGGCCTTCGCCGGCTCGGTCGCGGTCTACGCACTCACCATCTGCGTCTGGACCGTCGCCGAGATCGTCAACGCGCCCGTGCAGAACGGTCTGGTCGTCCAGCTCTCACCGGCCCACGGCCGGGGCCGCTACCAGGGCATGTACACCCTGTCGTGGTCGGCCGCCGCGCTCGTCGCCCCGCTGATGTCGGGCGTGGTGATCGACCACTTCGGCGCCGGCTGGCTGTGGGGAACGTGCGCGGTCCTGGGCACCGTGGCGGCGCTCGGCTACTGGCTGCTGATGCGGACCCTGCCGCAGGAGGGCACGACGACGGTCCCCGCGGTCGTGGGCGGACCGGCCGCGGCCGAGCAGGGCACCGCTCCCGAGCCCGCCGTGGTGCGGGCGGGCTGACCGGAGCCCGGGGAAGCCCCGCGCGGAACCGTCCGCGCGGGGCGTTCTCGTCGCTGCGCGCGCCCGTCAGCCGGAGCAGCCGCCGCACTGGCACGGCGCGCCGGACTGGCAGCCGCACCCGCAGCCCGAGCCGCATCCGCAGGCGCCGAGGACGCCCTGGTGCGCCACGTCGGCGGGTGTCTCCTGCTGGGGTTCGGTCGTGGGGGAATCGGCCATGGTTCCTCCTCAAGGTGTACGACAAGGTCGTACACCCGCCCTGGGCACACGACCGGGGCGTACGGAAAGGTCGTGCCGCCCCACCCCATTGCATGCCCAGCCGGGCAGGCGCATCAACGGCGCACATGCGCAGGAACACATGTGCGCCTTCCTGCCCCGCTACGCGCCCTCCACCGGCGTCGGCTGCTGGATCTCGTCCGCGTGCTCGCCCGTCACCAGGTAGACGACACGCTTGGCGACCGACACGGCGTGGTCGGCGAACCGCTCGTAGTAGCGGCCGAGCAGCGTCACGTCGACGGCCGTCTCGATGCCGTGCTTCCAGCGGTCGTCCATCAGGTGCTGGAACAGCGTGCGGTGCAGCAGGTCCATCTCGTCGTCGTCCTGCTCCAGCTGGAGCGCCAGGTCGACGTCCTTGGTGATGATCACCTCGGCGGCCTTGGCCATCAGGCGCTGCGCGAGCTGGCCCATCTCCAGGATGGTGGCGTGCAGGTCCTCCGGGACCGCCTTCTGCGGGAAGCGCAGCCGGGCCAGCTTGGCGACGTGCTGGGCGAGGTCACCCGAGCGCTCCAGGTCGGCGCTCATCCGCAGCGAGGTGACGACGATCCTGAGATCGGTCGCCACCGGCTGCTGGCGGGCCAGCAGCGCGATGGCCCTGGCCTCCAGGTCGTGCTGGAGGTCGTCGACCTTCTGGTCCGCGGCGATCACGGTCTCCGCGAGCTTGAGATCGGCGTCGAGCATGGACGTCGTCGCCCGGCCGATCGCCGATCCGACGAGCCGGGCCATCTCGACCAGCCCCTCGCCGATCGAGTCGAGTTCCTCGTGGTACGCGTCACGCATGGGAAGTCCCTCTCCAGTTCTGTACCGAGGCCGGGGGCCTGCTCCGAACCCCACGGTGCCACCGTGACGGCCGTACGCGTCGGGTTCCGACCGGCCAAGTGAACCGGCGCTTGCCCCTCGGTGAACTCTGGGCGACGAGTGTTCGGATACGCACTCGTACGGCTGGGAGAGTGTCCGCGGAGCCGCATAACCTGGAGCCATGGACGTGAACGCGGCGGTCGCCGCAGCTGCAGCGATCGCCGGGGTGTGCACCGGTGTGATCGCCATGCTGGCGTTCCGCTGGAGCGAACGCGACCAGAAGAGGCCCACGCGTACGTCCCTGCGGCCCGACAGCGGTGCCCCCCTGCCCCCCGGGGTCGACACGGTCCTGTCCGTGCTCAGCTCCTCGGCGGTCGTGCTCGACGAGAGCGACAGCGTCGTCAAGGCCAGCTCCGCCGCGTACGCGCTGGGACTGGTCAGGGGAGGGCGCCTCGCCGTCGAGCCGATGCTGAACATGGCCAGGGACACACGCCGCGACGGGGAGATACGCCAGGTCGAGCTGGACCTGCCCCGGCGCGGCACGGGCCGGGGCGAGGCCCTCGCGGTCTCCGCGCGGGTCGCCCCGCTGGGCTCCCGGCTGGTGCTGCTGCTGGTCGAGGACCTCACCGAGGCCCGCCGCATCGAAGCGGTCCGGCGCGACTTCGTCGCCAACGTCAGCCATGAGCTCAAGACCCCGACCGGCGCGCTGTCCCTGCTCTCGGAGGCCGTCATGGACGCCTCCGACGATCCGGAGGCGGTGGAGCGGTTCGCCGGCCGGATGCAGATCGAGGCGACCCGGCTCACCAACCTCGTACAGGAGCTCATCGACCTCTCCCGGGTGCAGAACGACGACCCGTTGGAGGACGCCGAGCCGGTCCGGGTGGACGAGCTGGTCGCCGAGGCCATCGACCGCTGCCGGCAGCAGGCCGGCTCCAAGCAGATCACCATGGCCGCGGGAGGCACCGCCGAGCTCCGCATATGGGGCAACCGCGGCCAGCTCGCCGCGGCCCTCGGCAACCTCGTCGAGAACGCCGTCAACTACAGCCCCGCCCGCACCCGTGTGGGCATCGCCGCCCGCCGGGTGGTGGTGCCCGGCGGGGACGAGATCGAGATCGCCGTGACCGACCAGGGCATCGGCATCTCGGAGACGGACCGTGAGCGGGTCTTCGAACGCTTCTACCGCGTCGACCCGGCCCGCTCCCGCGCCACCGGTGGCACCGGCCTCGGCCTCGCCATCGTCAAGCACGTGGCCGCCTCGCACGGCGGGGAGGTCACTGTCTGGAGCTCGGAGGGACAGGGCTCCACCTTCACCCTGCGGCTGCCCGAAGCGGGCTCCGTACGGGAACGGGACCGCGCACCGGGCGGTTCCCTCATCGTCAACGGCGACGAGGCGCCCTACCCGGGCGCCGCACCCGACACTTTTGATTCGTTCCCTGCCCCGGAGGCTCTTCCGTGACCCGAGTGCTTGTCGTCGAGGATGAGGAATCCTTCAGCGACGTCCTGTCCTACATGCTCCGCAAGGAAGGGTTCGAGGTCGCCATCGCGGCCACCGGCCCCGACGGCCTGGACGAGTTCGAGCGCAACGGCGCCGACCTCGTGCTCCTCGACCTGATGCTGCCCGGCCTGCCGGGCACCGAGGTCTGCCGGCAGCTGCGCAGCAGGTCCAACGTTCCCGTGATCATGGTCACCGCCAAGGACAGCGAGATCGACAAGGTCGTCGGCCTGGAAATAGGGGCTGACGACTACGTGACCAAGCCCTTCTCCTCGCGCGAGCTCGTCGCCCGCATCCGCGCGGTGCTGCGCCGCCGAGGGGAGCCGGAGGAGGTCACTCCGGCCGCGCTGGAGGCCGGGCCGGTGCGGATGGACGTGGACCGTCACGTCGTCACGGTTTCCGGCGGCAAGGTCGATCTGCCGCTGAAGGAGTTCGACCTGCTGGAGATGCTGCTGCGCAACGCGGGCCGGGTGCTGACCCGGATGCAGCTGATCGACCGGGTCTGGGGCGCGGACTACGTGGGTGACACCAAGACGCTCGACGTCCACGTGAAGCGTCTGCGCGCCAAGATCGAGCCGGACCCGGGGGCGCCGAGGTTCCTCGTGACGGTGCGGGGCCTCGGGTACAAGTTCGAGCCGTAGACCGGCCCGGACAGGGCGACAGGTGTAGCTGAGGCGGCCCCCGGACCGGGGGCCGCCTCAGCCACACCTGCGTGTCGTGCGGGGTGCGGTCAGCCCGGCTGCTGGGAGTCGGACGCCGCGTCGCTCGGCGTGGTCGTGTCGCCTTCCGAGGCCGGCTCGGAGGGGCTGCCGGACGAGGCGCCCGGGGTCTCCGACGCGGAACCGGTCGGCGTCGCCCCGGGCGACTTCTCCGGCTTCTTCGGGGTCTCCGGCAGCGCGCTGGGGCCGAAGTCCTTGAAGTAGCCGGTGGAGGGCACGACGGACGCGCCGAGCGGGATGTCGCCGGTCGAGCTCAACTTGAAGACCAGCGGCTGCACGTTGCCGTTCTGCGTGGCTTCGCGGCCGTTCTCGATCACGGCGGAGGCATTGCCCCTGCCGCCGAGGATCACCCGTCCGCCGGCCGGTACGACGACCGGCCCCGAACCCTTGGCGGCGTGCAGCTCCACGGAGCCCCTGCCGCCCGGCAGGGTGATGGCGTCGAGTGTCTCCGCCTCGGTGCCGCTGTTGAACAGCGTGGCGGCGATCACGGCCGGGCCCTCGGCGCCGGGCTCCGGCTGGGTGATCACGTTGGCGTTCTGGATCTTGATGTCGCCGGCTGACGTGGCGGCGTTGTCAGGCCTGACTTCGAGCGTCTGCGCGTTCTTGCCGGCCCCGCATGCGGAGAGCGCGGCGATCGAGAACGCGATGGCAGTGGCGGCGAGGGCGCCGTGTCGAAGGCTGCGGCTCACGGCGGCGGCAACTCCTTGAACGAGCGGACGTACGGACGGGGTCGGGCGAGTGGTGTAAAGCCGCCCTAAGGGTCTGTCAGCGGCCAGGTTACCGAGCCGCCGTCCACGCCCCGCACCCGACCCGCCCCTGACGGCCACGGGGATCGCGGGCCGTCGTGGGCGAGATCATTCGCGCGCTGTTCACAAAACGCGCTTGATCAATTCCGCCGCACGTTCACCCCGCGCTTCGCGTCCCCGTTCAGCCGCTGCTCAAGAGGACGTGGCGCATTCATTGCGCATAATCCGCACGGCACGCGGCGTTGATCAATTTCATTGGCCACCGGTACTGCCGTCGGCACTAACCGCCGTACGGGTGATCGATCTCCGAACGGAGTACGGAATGTTCATCATCCGGAACCCGGCAAAACGGGACGTCTCGTCACTTCCGAGCGGGTTCCGGTGGGTGTGACGTCCACGTTTCACCTCGCCCGCACAGCCGCTCCGACCTGCGAATACCGTCTTGCGCGAGCCTTCCGCAGCACGTCCGTGTTGCAGTTGTCAAGCCCCGAGATATGCCCTGACCTGCGAAAACGCCATTCAGGAGAAGCAGTTCTCGTGTTACTCTTGATAGCCACGGAAGGGGTACCTGTCACATGACGTTCAAGGTTGGCGACACCGTGGTCTATCCCCATCACGGGGCCGCGCTGATCGAGGCTATCGAAACTCGCCAGATCAAAGGCGTGGACAAGACCTACTTGGTGCTCAAGGTCGCCCAGGGCGACTTGACGGTGCGTGTACCGGCGGACAATGCGGAGTTCGTAGGTGTGCGTGACGTGGTCGGGCAGGAAGGGCTGGACCGGGTCTTCGAGGTGCTGCGCGCACCGTATGCCGAGGAGCCGACGAACTGGTCCCGACGCTACAAGGCAAATCTCGAGAAGCTCGCATCCGGCGATGTCATCAAGGTCGCGGAAGTAGTTCGCGACCTGTGGCGTCGTGAGCGCGAGCGTGGACTCTCCGCAGGTGAGAAGCGCATGCTCGCCAAGGCTCGCCAGATCCTGGTGAGTGAGCTCGCTCTCGCGGAGAACACGAACGAGGACAAGGCCGAGGCTCTCCTCGACGAGGTCCTCGCGTCCTGAACCGGATCGCACCGGTCGTAAATAATGTGCCGCGGTGCCCGCTGACCAGCCGTATGAACGGTGTGTCGTCGGGCGCTGCGGCATGTCCGGATGCGACATGATGACCGCCCGGGTGGCGAGCGACCGGCCGACGGACGCCTGCGGACGGCGTCCCGGCGGACTCGGATGCCCCGACCCCGGATGTCCCGGCAAACCCGGATGTTCTCCCCGATGCGCCGGTGCGTTGGCCTCATCGACGATCCCCCGGTACTTTGCTCGCGATCTTGTGAAGTCGACGTGTGAGGCCGATCCCGAGCGGCCGGGGCGGGGCCCGTCTCGCCCGGGGTCACGGAAAGGGTCCCGGTCGAGTCATGGCGTAGCGCCCGGCTCGCTTGAGGCCATACCCACGTCGGCCGTGGAGACAAACATGCCGATGCTTCGGAGTGCAACCGATGTCTGATCAATCGCGTCCCTACCGCACCGCCGCCGTGATTCCCGCGGCCGGCCGCGGCGTACGGCTCGGCCCGGGCGCCCCCAAGGCGCTCCGCGGGCTGGGCGGGACGCCCATGCTCATCCACGCCGTACGGGCCATGGCGGCCTCCCGCCACGTGTCCCTGGTCGTGGTCGTCGCACCGCCGGACGGGGCGACCGAGGTGAGGCGTCTGCTCGACGAGCACGCCCTGCCCGAGCGCACCGACTTCCTCGTGGTGCCCGGCGGCGGAACCCGGCAGGAGTCGGTGAAGCTCGGACTCGACGCGCTGCCCGCCGATGTCCGTGCCGTCCTCGTCCACGATGCGGCCCGCCCCCTCGTCCCCGTGGACACGGTGGACTCGGTCGTCGAGGCCGTACGGGACGGGGCCCCCGCCGTCGTTCCCGCGCTGCCGCTCGCCGACACCGTCAAGGAGGTCGAGCCCGGTGCGCCGGGGGAGCCCGAGCCGGTGCTCTCCACTCCGGTACGGGCCCGGCTGCGCGCGGTGCAGACCCCGCAGGGCTTCGACCGCGACACCCTCGTGCGCGCCCACGAGGAGATCGCTTTCGGCGGTGAGGGTGCGACCGACGACGCCGGCATGGTCGAGCAGCTCGGGGCACCCGTCGTGGTCGTTCCCGGCCACGAGGAGGCGTTCAAGGTGACCCGGCCGCTGGATCTGGTCCTGGCCGAGGCGGTTCTCGCACGCAGGAGGGCGAACGATGGCTTCTGAGACACCCGACGGGCGCAGCGCCCCCGTCATCCCGCTCGTCGGCATCGGCACCGACATCCACGCCTTCGAGGAGGGCCGCGAGCTGTGGTGCGCGGGCCTGCTGTGGGAGGGCGAGGGCCCGGGTCTCGCCGGCCACTCCGACGCCGACGTCGTCGCGCACGCCGCGTGCAACGCGCTCTTCTCGGCCGCGGGCCTCGGCGACCTCGGGCAGCACTTCGGCACGGGCCGCCCCGAGTGGTCCGGCGCCGCGGGCGTGACGCTGCTGACCGAGGCGGCGAGGATCGTCCGGTCCGAGGGCTTCGAGATCGGCAACGTGGCCGTCCAGGTCGTCGGCGTACGGCCGAAGATCGGCAAGCGGCGGGACGAGGCGCAGAAAGTCCTCTCCGCCGCCGTGGGCGCACCGGTCTCGCTCTCCGCCGCCACCTCCGACGGACTCGGCTTCACCGGGCGGGGCGACGGCATCGCCGGTATCGCGACGGCCCTGGTCTACCGCACCGGCTGAGCCGTCCGGAGCCCCGGCGCCGAACCCCCCTCACCCGAACGGGGGCGCAGGCTCTTCGAAAACCTCCCCTACGCCGAACGCGCCCCCTGGTCCGTCCTCGCCCCCGCCCTCCTCACCTCAGCGGCGGTGCGAGGCGGACGCCCCCCGTAGCCCGACCCGGCACTGACCCTTCCGGTGGGCGCGCACCCGAAGCGGAGAGGGAAGGACACGGACGGGGTAGGTGTAGGGGCACCACCCACCCCCTCAGGAGGACGTCCGCCATGACCGCCGCACTCTCCGAAGAACTCAAGGCGCTGCTCGACACCCCGGTCTTCGTCACCGTCGCCACCATCCAGCCCGACGGCAGCCCCCAGGTGTCCCCGGTCTGGGTGAAGCGGGACGGCGACGACGTCCTCATCTCCACCACCACCGGCCGCCGCAAGGAACAGAACCTCGCCCGCGACCCGCGCGTCTCCGTGGTCGTCCAGCCCTTCGACGCCCCCTACACCTACGCCGAGATCCGAGGCACCGCCTCCCTCACCACCGAGGGCGGCCAGGAACTCATCGACGAGCTGTCCCAGAAGTACACCGGCAAGAAGTACGCCGACTTCAACCCCGCATCCGGCGAGGACGACCCCCGCGTCGTCGTCCGGATCACCCCCCGCAAGGTCGTCGGACGCATCTGAACGGCCCCCGGCGATCACCGGTCACGGCTCCGTCCCGCCCGGAGCCGTAACAACTGTCCACGCAATCCCCCCAAGGGTCGCGGGGCACTGGTGCGCGCCCACTACCCTTGAGGCGTGACTATTCGCCTGTACGACACCAGCGCCCGGCAGATCCGTGACTTCGCCCCGCTCACAGCGGGCTGTGTCTCGATCTACCTCTGTGGCGCGACCGTCCAGGCCGCCCCGCACATCGGGCACATCAGGTCCGGACTGAACTTCGACATCATGCGCCGCTGGTTCGCCTACCGCGGCTACGACGTGACGTTCGTCCGGAACGTCACCGACATCGACGACAAGATCATCAAGAAGTCGGCCGAACAGGGCCGCCCCTGGTGGGCCATCGGCTACGAGAACGAGCGCGCGTTCAACGACGGCTACGACGCGCTCGGCTGCCTGCCGCCCACGTACGAGCCCCGCGCCACCGGCCACATCACCGAGATGATCGAGATGATGCGCGGCCTCATCGAGCGTGGACACGCCTACGCGGCCGACGGCAACGTGTACTTCGACGTCCGCTCGTTCCCCGGCTACCTGGAACTCTCCAACCAGGACCTCGACGACCTGCGCCAGCCCTCCGGCGACAACGAGACCGGCAAGCGCGACAAGCGCGACTTCGCCATGTGGAAGGCGTCCAAGCCCGGCGAGCCCAGCTGGGAGACGCCCTGGGGACGCGGCCGCCCCGGCTGGCACCTCGAATGCTCCGCCATGGCGCACAAGTACCTCGGCACCGCCTTCGACATCCACGGCGGCGGCATCGACCTGATCTTCCCCCACCACGAGAACGAGATCGCCCAGGCCAAGGCCTTCGGCGACGAGTTCGCCACGTACTGGGTGCACAACGGCTGGGTCACCATGTCCGGCGAGAAGATGTCCAAGTCGCTCGGCAACTCCGTCCTCGTCAGCGAGATGGTCAAGGCCTGGCGTCCCATCGTGCTGCGCTACTACCTCGGCACCCCGCACTACCGGTCCATGATCGAGTACAGCGAGGAAGCCCTGCGCGAGGCCGAGTCCGCGTTCGCCCGCATCGAGGGCTTCGTCCAGCGCGTCACCGAGAAGGCCGGCGAGACCGTCGCCCCCGCCACCGAGGTGCCGCCCGCCTTCGCCGAGGCGATGGACGACGACCTGGGCGTCCCGCAGGCGCTGGCGATCATCCACACCACCGTCCGCCAGGGAAACTCCGCCCTCGCCGCCGACGACAAGGAAGCCGCCGTCGCACGCCTCGCCGAGGTCCGTGCGATGCTCGGTGTCCTCGGCCTCGACCCGCTCGACGAGCACTGGGCCGGCGAGAGCGACCGCGGCGACGACCTCCACGGCGTCGTCGACACCCTCGTACGCCTCGTACTCGACCAGCGCCAGTCCGCACGCGAGCGCAAGGACTGGGCCTCAGCCGACGCCATCCGCGACCAGCTCAACCAGTCCGGGCTCGTCATCGAGGACAGCCCCACCGGACCACGGTGGACACTCGGCCCGCGCCAGTAGTCCTCCCGAGTGCCGCCCGGCCCGCCGGGCGGCACACTTTCACTTATACGTACGCACGTCTGAAGCAACGAAACAGGTAGGTCATGGCCGGGAACAGCCAGCGCAGGAACCGCCGCACGTCCAACAAGAAGGGCATGCAGGTCGGCAGCGGCGGTAACCGACGCCGTGCTCTCGAAGGCAAGGGACCGACGCCGCCCGCCGAGGCGCGCAAGAAGCACAAGAAGAACCGCATCGCGACCGCCAAGGCCAAGCAGGCCGCCAACCGCCGCCCCGCCCCGCGGCGCGGTGGCGTCAAGGGCACCTCCGAGATGGTCGTCGGCCGCAACCCCGTCTTCGAGGCCCTGCGCGACGGCGTGCCCGCCACCACCCTGTACGTCCAGCAGTACATCGACAACGACGAGCGCGTCCGCGAGGCCCTCCAGCTCGCCGGCGAGCGCGGCAACATCAACCTGATGGAAGCCCCGCGCCCCGAGCTCGACCGCATGACGAACGGCCTCAACCACCAGGGCCTCGTCCTCCAGGTCCCGCCCTACGAGTACGCGGACCCGCAGGACCTCACCGCCGCCGCCTACGACAACGGCGAGGACCCCCTCATCGTCGCCCTCGACGGCGTCACCGACCCCCGTAACCTCGGCGCGATCGTCCGCTCCGTCTCCGCCTTCGGCGGCCACGGCGTCGTCGTGCCCGAACGCCGCGCCGCCGGCATGACCGCCGGAGCGTGGAAGTCCTCCGCCGGTACCGCCGCCCGCACACCCGTCTCCCGGGTCACCAACCTGACCCGCGCGCTCGAGGCGTACAAGAAGGAAGGCATCGCGGTCGTCGGCCTCGCCGCCGACGGCGAGCACACCGTCGAGGACCTCGAAGCCCTCGGCGGCCCCGTCGTCATCGTCATCGGCAGCGAGGGCAAGGGCCTCGGCCGCCTCGTCGGCGAGACCTGCGACTACCGCGTCCGCATCTCCATGCCGGGCGGCGCCGAGTCCCTCAACGCCGGTGTCGCCGCCGGCATCGTGATGTACGAGGTCGCACGCCGGCGCGCCTGATCCGGCACCGGTCCTGCGGCCCGCAGGACCACCCGCACGGGCGGCGGCCGACGGAGGACAGCTCCGCCGGACGCCGCCCTCGGACGGCCTCCGAACGGGGGCGCATCCGGACGTACGCACGCCCCGGCGCACCCCGCCACCACCTGTTGACGGGCCTCGGACACTTCGACACCGTCAAGGCAGTGTCCTAAACACACATCACTCGGTTAGATGAGTGTGGACACCAGAACGCCTCGGTTCGACGAACAACCCGCCCTGAGCATGGCCAAGGTGGACTGCGACCCCGCGCAGGTCATCGTCAACCACGCCAGCTTCCGGGTGCAGCTCGCCCCCGGCCAGCGCGCACGGCTGCGCGGTGCGGCACCCGCCGGAGCACCCAGGATCCCCGCCATGAGCGGCACCGGAGCCGGACGCGGCCGACGCGCCCCCGTCGTGTGGAGCGGCAGGTCAGCCCCCGGCGACCCCGGCGCCAGCGGACTCCTCCAGGCCGTACGGAACTCCACCGCGGGCCTGCCCGACACCGCGTCGTACGACCCCTACGAGCCGTACGCCTCCTACGAGCTCGACAGCGGACGCGCAGGCTCCGGCACCCAGGTCATCCCGCGCCTCGAAGAGACCCAGCCCAACCCCGTCATCACCGCCCCGCACCAGCCCCGCCGCCCCGGCGGCCCGCTGCTGCCCCCCATGCGCCAGGCCGTCGGCGCCTACGACCCCGTCGAGCCCGGCCCGTACGACACCGACGGACGCGACCCCGACGCCTACGACATCACCGAGACCCGCGAGCGACGCCCCGGCGACAACGTCCGGCACGCGTACTACCCGGGCCGCCGCATGAACCTCGGCGTCGTCCTCCTGCCCATGCGCGTCTTCCTCGGCTTCATTTCCATCTACGCCGGGATGGGCAAACTCTGCGACCCCGTCTACTTCGACGGCGGCGACCGCGGCTCCATGGTCAAGTGGCTGACCTCGCTCCACCCCTGGGCGCTCGCGGAACCCCTCCGGGACTTCGCGCTCTCCCACCCCGTCGGCGCGGGCCTCACCATCGCCTTCCTCCAGGTCGTCGTCGGAGTCCTCACCGTCCTCGGCCTCTGGCAGCGCGTCGCCGCCTCCATCGGCGCCCTCCTGTCCGCCGCACTCCTGGTCACCGTCAGCTGGCGCACCGTCGCCGCCTACGACGCGCCCGACATCATCTACCTCGCCGCCTGGAGCCCCCTGATCATCGCGGGCGCCCCCGTCTACTCCGTCGACGGACGCCTCGCCGGAGAGGCCTGGCGCAAGCTCGGCCCCCGCTCCGAGATCTGGGACCTCCGCCGGCGCGTCCTGCGCCGCGGCGCCGTCGTCGCCACCGTCGTCGTCGGGCTCACCCTCCTCATCGGCTCCATGCTCGGCGGAGCCGTCCGCTCCTCCGAAGTCGTCACCGTCCCCGGACCGAACGGCGTCCCCACCAACCAGCTCCCCGGCACCCCGCTCCCCGAGAAGTCCCGCAGCGGCAAGGCCTCCCACACCCCCACCGGACAGCGCCCCACCCCCTCCCGCACCACCGCCCCCCGCACCCCGTCCGCCAAGGCCTCCACACCCGCCACGGACAGCGTCCGCGAGTCCGGCCAGGCAGCCGGCACCGGACAGCCCAGCCAGACCCAGGGCACCGGACGGAGCACCCCGCAGCAGACCACCCCCCAGCAGCCCCCCGCCAGCAGCTCCGGCCCCAGCTCCTCCGGCCCCACCGGCGGTTCCACCACCGGCGGCACGGACCCCGGCACCGGCTCCACGGGCGGCACCAGTGGTGGCGGTGGCGGCCGCAACCCCATCGGCGGCCTCCTCGGCTGACACCCACCACGCCACGCGGAAGGGGCGGGCACCGGGATTGATTCCGGTGCCCGCCCCTTCCGACGCGGCAAGGTGACGCAGAGAAAGAGGGCGGGGCCACTACCGCCCGTCCAGCTCCTTGGCCGCCTCCGTCAGATCCTTCGCCGTGTCGATGGCCCGCCAGTACGCCCCGTGCGGCAACGGATACCCGGCCAGGCTGCGCTCGCGCGCCAGCCTCGGGAACGTCGTTCGCTCATGGTCGCCCCGGTCCGGCAGCATCGCCGTGAACGCCGGAGAGAACACGTACACACCCGCGTTGATCAGATACGGCGACGGCGGGGACTCGATGAAGTCCGTGATGTGCCCGAACGCATCCGTCTCCACCGCACCCCACGGAATGCGGGGCCGGGCCAGCGCCAGCGTCGCGGTCGCATCACGCTCCGCATGGAAGGCGGCCATCTCGCGCAACGAGAAACGCGTCCAGATGTCGCCGTTGGTCGCGTACCAGGGCTGCTCCGGATCGGGCAGCCGGGTGGCCGCGTACTTCAGCCCGCCGCCGCGGCCGAGCGGTTCGGACTCCACGACCGTCGTCACCCGCAGCGGCAGCACCGCCGCGTCCAGCCATTCCTGCAGCACCTCGGCGAGATGCCCGCACGACACCACGGCGTCGGTCACGCCCTCGGCAGCCAGCCAGGCAAGCTGATGGCCGATGATCGGCGTCCCGGTGCCCGGGATCTCGACCATCGGCTTGGGGCGGTCATCGGTGTACGGGCGCAGCCGTGACCCCTGGCCACCCGCCAGGATCACGGCCTGCGTCGGAAACGTATGCATGCCAGGCACGATATGCCGTGCCCGGCCGGGAACGGTCAGCTGAACTGCGCGACACCTGAGGCGAACGACGTGTCACAGACCGGACGAGAGAACCGGTGGGCCCGCGTCGGACCGTACTGCTCGACCGCGGCCTTGCCCAACGCCTTCGCGATGGACATGCAGTGCCGCGCGAGCGAGGGACGCCCTTCCACGGCGCGCTGGAGATCCGTCAACGCGACGCCCGGGTCCTTCTCCTGGAGCTCCAGGAGAAGCTTGTCGCGCAGAATGTCCTGCGGAGTACGCGCCTTGGCGCGCTTGGAGACGGTCTGTGCCGATGCGGTGAGCATCGTCGAGTCGGAGTTGTGCGTTGCCCACGGCACGGCGGTGACCGCGAGGGTCCCGGACAGGACCATGACGACAGGCAGTACGAAAGCGAGAGTTCGGCCGATACGGCGCGCGGTGTGGGTCACGCAGCGAGCGTAGCGGGCGGTGATGAATTGGCGACATTACGTCACTCTCGCGAGCGATGGTTCGAGTGCGCTTTTCGAATCCCGTGTTGACGACCCGGAGTGAAATGACCGTTGTGCCGGGGAATTTGCCCCGGCCGCCCCAAACCCCGAACGCGCGACAGCCCCGCACGGAGAGCGTGCGGGGCTGTCGCGGTGCGTGTTGCGGGATCAGTCGGTGAGACGCTCACCCGTCGACGTCGCGAAGACGTGCAGCTCGTCCGGGCGCGGCACGACGTGGAGCTTGGTGCCCTTCTCCGGGACGGCACGGCCGCCGACGCGGACGACCAGGTCCTTGTGCTCGCCGCCGACCTCGGCAGCGCCGTAGACGAAGCCGTCGGCGCCGAGCTCCTCGACGACGTTGACCGAGACGGCCAGGCCGGCCGGGGCGTCGGAGGAGGCCTTGGAGAGGCCGGTCGCGGCGGCGCCGCCGTGCTCGACGATGTCGAAGTGCTCGGGACGGATGCCGACCGTGACGGTGCGGTCACCGCGGTCCGCGGCGGCGGTGAGCGCCTCGCGGGAGACCGGGACGACGCTGTTGCCGAACTTCACGCCACCGTCGGTGATCGGGACCTCGACCAGGTTCATGGCCGGGGAGCCGATGAAGCCGGCCACGAAGAGGTTCGCCGGGCGGTCGTACATGTTGCGCGGCGAGTCGACCTGCTGGAGGAGACCGTCCTTGAGGACCGCGACACGGTCGCCCATGGTGAGGGCCTCGACCTGGTCGTGCGTGACGTACACGGTCGTGATGCCCAGACGGCGCTGGAGCGAGGCGATCTGCGTACGGGTGGAGACACGGAGCTTGGCGTCGAGGTTCGACAGCGGCTCGTCCATGAGGAAGACCTGCGGCTCACGCACGATCGCGCGGCCCATCGCCACACGCTGACGCTGACCACCGGAGAGCGCCTTCGGCTTGCGGTCCAGGTAGTCGGTGAGGTCCAGCATCTTGGCGGCCTCTTCGACCTTCGCCCGGATCTCGGTCTTGTTGATACCGGCGATCTTCAGCGCGAAGCCCATGTTGTCCGCGACGGACATGTGCGGGTAGAGCGCGTAGTTCTGGAACACCATGGCGATGTCCCGGTCCTTCGGCGGCAGGTGCGTGACGTCGCGGTCACCGATGCGGATGGCGCCACCGTTGACGTCCTCGAGACCCGCGAGCATGCGCAGGGAGGTCGACTTGCCACAACCGGAAGGACCGACGAGGACGAGGAACTCACCGTCCGCGATGTCGATCTCGAGCTGGTCGACGGCCGGCTTCGTGGAGCCGGGGTAGACGCGGGACGCCTTGTCGAACGTGACACTGGCCATGCTGAATCTTCTCCTCAACCGGCAGGAACGTGCCGGACGATCCGTTGTAAAGGGAGTGGTCTGGTCCAACTGAGTGAACCTTCAGCGACGCTACCTGGCGATTTCGGATCTGTCAGTAGTTCTCTGGGGAGGAATATCTCCTGGTCGTCATGAGGAACAATCTGCCGCTGGCCGCATGATGGGGAGCGGCATACTTTTGACCTCGCGCCTTGTGCAGGCAGAGCAAAGCACTTCTGACCCTGCCGCGATCGCGGCGCTTCCTGCTTCATCACCCCTGCCGCCCCGACGCACCCCCGGGGGGTGCGTCCGGCCGGTCTTACATGGGCTCCACAGGCCTTGTGGCCGACGGCCCGTCGGTCCGTACCGCAGTCCTTCACTACTTCACGCAGCCAGCAGTACGTCTGCCAGCTCCGATGCCTTGATCACAGACGGAGGCATTCGCCCCGGCGGGAGTGCGGAGGCCACGAGCCAGTACAGCCGCATGCCTTCCTCCCGGAGATTCCGCGCCGCATTCACGTCGCGGTCGTGCACCGCACCGCACTCCGCGCACGTCCACTCCCGTACGGACACGTCGAGCGACGGCCCCTTGGCGTGGCAGTCGGAGCACCGACGCGTCGACGGGAAGAAGCGGTCCACGATCACCAGCGTCCGCCCGTACCAGGCGCACTTGTAGCGCAACTGCCGGATCAGTTCGCCCCAGGCGGCATCGATGATCGAGCTACTCAGTCGGGCCTTGCGCCGACGCCCCTTTCCGACACCCGGACGCAGCAGATTCATGATGGCCAGATCTTCCACCACGAGCACTTGGTTCTCGCGCACGAGGCGGGTGGTCAGCTGGTCCAGCATGTCTCTGCGTACGTCGCTGATCAGGGCGTACAGACGGGCGATGCGCTCTCGGGCCTTCCCCCGGTTCTTGGACCCCTTCGTCTTGCGATGCAGCCCCCGCTGCAGCCGAGCCAGCTCCCTTTCGTACTTCTTCAGCAGGCGCGGGTGATCCACCTTCGTTCCGTCGTCCAGTGTCACCAGCGCAGCCAGCCCCAGATCGATCCCCACGGCTTTCGGCGCGCGTCCGCCCGGTACGAAGGCGGCGGGCAGGGGATCGATCCGCTCCTCGACCAGCATCGCCACGAAGTACCGGCCCGCACGGTCCCGCGTCACCGACAACGTCACGGGTGTCACCCCGGCCGGCAACGGCCGCGACCACCGCACGTCCAGGGGCACCGTCTGCTTCGCCAACGTCACCAGCCCCGTGCCGGGCCGCTCGGGATCCTCCGCCCAGCGGAAACCGGTCCGTACGTACGTCGCCGAATCCCGCGACCGGCGTTTCGCCTTTCGCTGCGGGTACTTCGCCAACTGTTTGAAGAACCGCGTGAACGCACCGTCCAGATGGCGCAACGACTGCTGCAACACCGTCGAGGACACCTCGCGCAGCCACGACGTCTCCGAAGCCTGCCGCCACCCCGTCAACGCCCGGCAGGTCTCAGCGAACCCCACCGAAACGCGATGCCGCTCCCAGGCACCCACCCGGAGCGCCAGCCCCTCGTTGTAGACCCAGCGGCAGGCTCCGAAGGTCTTCTCCAACTGCTCGGCCTGCGACGGGGTCGGATAGAACCGGTACACGCGCTGCTGTGTGCCGGGCTCCTTGGCCCGGCTCTTCATGGCGACCGCCGCCCGACCGTGGTGCTTCTTGCGGTCGGCGATGCCCAGAGCCTCGCGCTTGATGCGCTTGGCCTCGTCGCCCGCCACCCGTGTCGGCTGGTCTGCAGTGTCCATCATGCCCCCCTCCCCCGACTGTCTGATATCCGGATCAGCACGTCAGTGTTCTTAACGCACGGGTGCTCGGGCGGTTACGGGGGTGGCGGAACTTCATGGATCGGTGGACTGGGTGCTGTGTAAAGTGAGGGTCGCGCGCGTGATTTCGCGTGCGCAACGCCGCCTTAGCTCAGTTGGTAGAGCTCCGGCTTTGTAATCCGAAGGTCGTCGGTTCGATTCCGACAGGCGGCTCAATCCCCAGGTCAGCGTGATGCTGACCTGGGATTTTTCTATGCCCGTACCCGCTCAGCCCCGCCCCGACAAGCGGTCCGCGATCCCCGCGATCGGGACCGTGCAAGGGCGCGGTGAGTCGCGACGAGCGAGCGGCCCTGCGGTCCCTGTCCGGAGCCACCCACGACGCCGCCCTCGGTATCCCGGCCGAGGTCGAACCGGGGACGGTCGACGAGCTCCGGGCCGTTGTACAGGACGCCGACGCCGCCTACTGGGCGGGTCGGTACGCCGAACTGGGGGTTCTGCTCGGCGCGCTGCTGCCCGAGGCCCGCGCACGGTACGACGCATCGAACACCGACGAGAAGACGGCAGCCGCCGGCGTCCTGGCCGACGTCTTCCAGACCGCCGCTATGGCCGCGAACGTCTGGGGCTCACGGGACCTTGCATACGCGGCGCTCACCTACGGCCGACAGATCGCCGTACAGGCGGGCGACGACCTTCGTGACGCGCACCTCGCCGCCACCACCGCATGGGTCGACCTCCGCGACGGTCGGACCGCGCAGGGGTTCTCGCTCGCCGCCACCCAGGCGGACCGGATCGAGCCGAAGATGTCGGAACACGACCCGGATCGGCTGGCGGTCTACGGCCAGCTCGTCACCGATGCAGCTGTAGCGGCTTCCCGAGGCGGCTCCTCCGCCGAGACCGCCCGCGAGTACCTTTCTCAGGCTCACGCCGTCGGTGCACGGCTCGGTTCCGAACACGCCCGTGGAGGGCACGCGCAGCCCTACGGTCCCCTCTACGCCGCCACCCAGGCCATGAGCATCGCCGTTGCTCTCGGCGACATCCCTGGAGCGCTGCGCCTCATGGATACCGTCAAGCTCGACGACACCGTCCCTCTCGCCACCCGGGCCCGGTACGGCCTCGATGTGGCCCTGACTCATGTGGAATGCCGCCGCTGGGACCAGGCCGCCGACACCCTCGAAGCCGTGTGCGGCATGGCGCCCGGCTGGGTGCAGCACCAGATGCTGCCCAGCGTGATCATCTCCCGCCTGGCCGGCGTGTCCGTGGGTCGCCTGCGTGGACTGGCCCATGCAGCGGGAGTACCCCTGGGTGTCCGCTGACTGCCACGACCGTAGCAGCGGGGCGACAGGAGGCGGCAACCGGTCAGCGCTCTTCGCGATCCGGTCCGTGCCTGTCCGTTGACGATCTCTTGACCGGATGGCGGCACATGGGGTCCGTCCGGCAGGCAAGTAGTCCTGCGTGACACGTATCGGATCGGTTCTCCTCACCCTGGCCGCGGGACTCGCCTCGGCCGTCGCCGCGGTGCGCTTCTCACCATGGTGGTGGTGCGCCGCGGTTCCGGGCGTTCTGCTGGGTGTGCTGGGTGGGTGGGACCTGCTGCAGCGGCGTCACTCGGTGCTGCGCAACTATCCCGTGGTCGGGCACGCGCGCTTCCTCCTGGAGCGGGTCCGGCCCGAACTCCAGCAGTACTTCGTGGAGCGCAACTTCGACGGCCGCCCCTTCGACCGGGATGTCCGCAGCATCGTGTACGAGCGGGCGAAAGGCACCGATGCCGAGCAGCCCTTCGGCACGGAGCGGGACGTCTACCTGCCCGGATACGAGTTCCTGATCCCGTCCATGAAACCCGTCGGGATGCCGGAGGAGCCGCCGCGGGTGCGGATCGGCGGACCCGACTGCTCCCGTCCGTACGACATGGCGCTGCTGAACGTGTCGGCGATGAGCTTCGGCTCCCTGTCGTCGAACGCGATCCTCGCCCTCAACGGGGGCGCTGCCGCCGGAGGCTTCGCGCACGACACCGGTGAGGGAGGGCTGTCGGAATACCACCTGGGACCGGGCGGTGACCTCGTCTGGGAGATCGGCACCGGGTACTTCGGCTGCCGTACGGAGGACGGCGGGTTCGACCCCCGGCAGTTCGCCGACAAGGCCGCGCACGAGCACGTGAGGTGCGTGTCCCTCAAGCTCTCCCAGGGCGCCAAGCCCGGGATCGGCGGAGTCCTGCCCGGCGCGAAGGTCAATGCCGAGATCGCGCGGGTACGGGGCGTGCCCGAGGGGCGGACGGTGATCTCACCCCCGTACCACCGGGTGTTCTCCACCCCGCGTGAACTGGTCCGTTTCCTTGCCACGTTGCGCGAGCTGTCCGGTGGGAAGCCGACCGGCTTCAAGATCTGTCCGGGCTCCCGCCGGCAGTTCCTCGCCGTGTGCAAGGCGATGGTGGACGAGGGTACGACGCCGGACTTCATCGTGGTGGACGGGGCGGAGGGCGGCACCGGCGCGGCGCCGCTGGAGTTCGCCGACCACGTCGGCACCCCGCTCACCGAGGGGCTGATCATGGTGCACAACGCCCTCGTCGGGGCGGGGCTGCGCGACCGGATCCGGGTCGGGGCGAGCGGCAAGATCGCCACCGGCACCGACCTGGTCAAGCGCCTGCTGCAAGGCGCCGACTACGGCAACGCGGCCAGGGCGATGATGTTCGCGGTGGGCTGCATCCAGGCGCAGCGGTGCCACACCAACACCTGCCCCACCGGTGTCACGACCCAGGATCCCCGACGTGCCCGCGCCCTCGACGTCGGCGACAAGACGGCCCGCGTACAGCGCCTCCAGGAGGCGACCGTGGCGAGCGCGCTGAAGCTCATGGCGTCCATGGGCGTCACCGATCCGGCGCAGCTGCGGCCCCACATGCTCCATCGGCGCATCGATCCATACACCATCCGCTCCTACGAGGAGCTCTACGAATGGCTGGAGCCGGGGCAGTTGCTGGCCGGGCCGCCCGCGCTCTGGGCGGCCGACTGGGCGGCGGCCGACCCCGACCGCTTCACCGTGTGATCTGGAGGATCCCGTGGCACGAACCGTTGCCCGCACCATCGTGGACGCCCTGAGCGAGCTGGGCGTGAGCCAGGTGTTCGGCGTCGTCGGCGACGCGCTGAACCCGCTGACCGACGCCATCCGCACGACCGAGGACATCGAGTGGGTGGGCTGCCGGCACGAGGAGGCCGCGGCGTTCGCCGCGAGTGCCCAGTCGCAGCTCAGCGGCACCCTCGGGGTGTGCATGGGCACGGTCGGCCCAGGGTCCGTGCACCTGCTCAACGGACTGTACGACGCGGCCAAGAGCCGGACCCCGGTCCTGGCGATCGCGGGCCAGGTGCCGCTTGCCGATCTCGGCAGCGACACCTTCCAGGAGATCGACAACGACGCGCTCTTCGATGACGTGGCGGTCTTCCGCGCCACGGTCACCTCTCCGGACCAGCTGCCGCAGTTGCTGGAGACGGCCGTGCGCAACGCGCTGGGCCGCAAGGGCGTCGCCGTCCTCAGCGTGCCGGGCGATCTCGGCGACCGGGAGCTCGGCACGGACCGGCCGGCCCGCTTCTCCCTGACGATGCCCGTGAGCCGGCCGGAGGAGTCGGCCGTGCGCCGGGCCGCGGAGCTGCTCGACGGCGCGGAGCGGATCACGCTGCTCGTCGGACGGGGCGCGGCTGCCGCGCGTGAGGACGTCCTGGCCCTCGCCGACCGCCTGGCCGCGCCCATGGTGCTCACCCTCAAGGCCAAGGAGGGCTTCGAGGGCGAATCCAACGAGTTCCAGGTGGGTCAGACCGGGCTGATCGGCAACCCCGCAGCAGCCTCGGCGCTGCACGACGCGGACACGCTCCTGCTGCTGGGCACCGACTTCCCCTACCGGGAGTGGTACCCGGAGGGCCGGACGGTGATCCAGGTGGACACGGAAGCCGCGCACATCGGGCGCCGGGTGCCGGTCGAGGTCGGGCTCGTCGGTGACACGGGCGCGACGGTCCGGGATCTTCTCACCCAGGTCGGCGCCCCGCCGCCCGGAACGGAGGGGGCCCGGGACCGCTCGCACCTGGAGAACGCGCGCAAGGGCTTCGAACGGTGGCGTGCGGGCCAGGCCCGGCTCGCTGAGCCGGGGCACGACAAGGGCCTGGTCGGGCGGATCCGTTCCGCGCTGGACAACCGCTCGCACGACATCCGCCCCGAGGCCCTGGCCGCCGTGGTGGACCGGGTCGCCGCCGAGGACGCCGTCTTCACCTCCGACACGGGAATGGCGACGGTCTGGCTCTCCCGGTTCGTCGAGATGCGCGGCGACCGGCGGCTGATCGGCTCGTTCAACCTCGGTTCGATGGCCAACGCCATGCCGCACGCGCTCGGCGCGCAGTGCCTGGACCGGGAGCGCCAGGTCGTGGCGTTCTGCGGTGACGGCGGTCTGAGCATGCTCCTCGGCGACCTCATGACACTGAAGACGTGCCGGCTCCCGGTCAAGCTGGTCGTGTTCGACAACCGCCGTCTCGGCATGGTGAAACTGGAGCAGGAGCAGGCGGGGTTGCCCGAGTTCGGCACGGTGCTGGACAACCCCGACTTCGCGGCCGTCGCCACGGCCCTCGGTCTCACCGGTATCCGCGTGACGGACCCGGACGACCTGGAGGAGTCGGTACGGCGGGCCTTCAGTACTCCGGGGCCGGTCCTGCTCGACGTGCTCACCAACCCGGATGAGATCGCGGTCCCGGCCAAGCCGACCGTCGAGCAGGGCTGGGGCTTCGCGGTGGCCAAGATGAAGGAGGCCATCCGCAGCGACGGGGACCCGGACGGGAGCTGAGCGGGTCGTCGCCGGGCAGGTCGTCACGTGGGCAGGCGTCCTGCCCAGATGGTCACCCGGCTCGGCACGCCGTCAGCCGGTCAGCCTCTCGCCCCCGCCTCGTCAGCCGTTCAACCCCGCCCCGACAGCCGGTCCGCGATCTTCGCGATCCGGTCGGTGCCGGGGCGCGATGAGGTGAGTTCGCGGCGGTCGGCGGCGCGGTAGGCGGCGTACATGCCGTGGACGCCGAGCCAGCGCAGGGGTTCGGGTTCCCAGCGGCGGACGCGGTGGTTGACCCAGGGCAGGGTGGTCAGCTCCGTGGGGCCGGACTGGCCGGAGTCCTGCTGGATGAGGTCGCGCAGGGTGCGGGCGGCGAGGTTGGTGGTGGCGACGCCGGAGCCGACGTAGCCGCCGGCCCAGCCGAGGCCGGTGGAGCGGTCGAGGGTGGCGGTGGCGCACCAGTCGCGGGGGACGCCGAGGACGCCGGACCAGGCGTGGGCGATGGGGGTCCCCGCGGTGGTGGGGAAGAGACGGATCAGGAGTTCGCGCAGGGCCTCGATGGTGGCGGGCTGGGTGCGGCCGTCGTTGTCGGTGGCCGAGCCGTAGCGGTAGGGGACTCCGCGGCCGCCGAGGGCGATGCGGTCGTCGGCGGTGCGCTGGGCGTACATGTAGGCGTGGGCCATGTCGCCGAGGGTTTCGCGGCCGTTCCAGCCGATGGTGTCCCAGACGGAGGCGGGGAGGGGATCGGTGACGATCATGGAGGAGTTCATCGGGAGCCAGGTGCGCTTCTGGCCCTTGAGGGCGGCGGTGAAGCCTTCGGTGCAGCGCAGGACGTACGGGGCGCGGACGGTGCCGTAGGGGGTGACGGCGTGCTTGGGCCTGATCTCGGTGACGGGGGTCGATTCGTGGATCGTGACGCCGAGTGCCTCGACGGTGTCGGCGAGGCCGGTGACGAGTTTGGCGGGGTGCAGGCGGGCGCCGTGCGGGGTCCAGGTGGAGCCGACGGCGCCGTTGACGCGGATGCGTCTCGAGGTTTCGCGGGCGCCGTGCAGGGTGCGGTCGGTTTCGCCGAAGGCGATCTCGACGGTGTGGAAGTCCTTGAGGCGGGCGAGTTGGGCCGGGGTGTAGGCCACTTCGAGGACGCCGCCCCGGTGGATGTCGGCGTCGATCTTCTCTTCGGCCGCGACGCGGATGACCTCGTCGACGGTGTCGTTCATGGCCTGCTGGAGGCGGACGGCTGCGTCGTGGCCGTGGAGTTTCGCGTAGCGGTCGCGGCCGGCGATTCCGTTGTAGAGCCAGCCGCCGTTGCGTCCGGAGGCCCCGTAGCCGCAGAACTTGGCTTCCAGGACGGTGATGTTGAGGAAGGGGACGGCCTTCTTGAGGTAGTACGCCGTCCAGAGTCCGGTGTACCCGCCGCCGACGATGCAGACGTCGGCGGTGCTGTCGCCGGGCAGGGGCTCGCGGGGGGCCGGGGTGCCCCGGTCTGCGTACCAGAAGGATATGCCGCCGTTGACGGTGCTGACGGTGCTCATGTTGCCCCTGCTTGTCCGTATGGGTGAGGTGCTCCTGGCGGGACGCTACTTCGCCGGGGCCGGTTTCGTCTCGGGGCGGGCGCGGGTGAGCGGGTAGCAGGCCAGGCCGATGAGGGCGGCGGTGAAGTGGCCGACGTCGGTGAAGGTGGCGCCGGTGACGAGGGGGACGGCGTAGATGACGAGGACGGCGAAGAGGTAGACGTACCGCCAGGGGCGTACGACGTAGTAGGTGAGGACGGCGACGACGCCCGCGAGGGCGTAACTGACGCCGACGTCGAGGGTGTTGACGGCGGTCTGGGGCGCGTGGCCCTGGCGGATGGCCCAGGCGAGGACGCCTTCGCTGACGAGGGTGGCGAGGACGTGGGCGGTGGCGGCGACGGTGAGCCAGCGCAGGGTGCCGAGGCGGCGTTCGGCGGGGGCGTGGAAGACGGTGTAGAGGACGGCGTACGGGAGCCAGGTGCCGCCGTCGATCCAGAAGGCGCTGCTGATGAGGACGCGGACGGGGTTCTGGGAGAGTTCATGGATGTTGGTGGACCGCTGGCGGAGGAAGTCCTCCTCGAAGGCGGGTGACATCTGGTGGACGATGACGGTGGTGACGAAGAGGACGGTCAGCCAGATGTAGGTGCCGGGGGCGCTGCGGATCCATGAGCCGGCGCCGCGGATCCACGTGGCGGGCGCGGGGCGGGGCCGTGTGGGCGGGGCGGGGTGGCTCGGGGTCATAGCCGATTGACGCACGCTCCTAGGATCGGTGGCGTGATTGACATTCCGGATGCGCTGATCGCCACACAGTCCACGTACAACGGCGAGGCGGGGCGGGCGTTCATCGCCGCGCTGCCGGGGATGGCCGAGGATTTCCTGGAGCGGTGGGGGCTGAGGCCGGACGGCGCTTCGTCGTACGGGGTGTGTGCGCTGGTTCTGCCGGTGGTGCGGGTGGCGGACGGGTGCCGGGCGGCGTTGAAGTTGCAGCCGGTGGATGAGGAGACGGTGGGGGAGCCGGTCGCGCTGCGGCTGTGGGGCGGTGTGTCGGCGGGTGCGGTGCGGTTGCTGGACCACGACGCGGTGACGGGGACGATGCTGCTGGAGCGGTTGGACGGGCAGCGTGCGCTGTCGGGGGTGGCGGATGCGCGGGAGGCGGTGGGGGTCGTCGCGGAGTTGTTGGCGGGGCTGACGTCGGTGCGGGTCGCGGAGGGGTCGGGGCTGCGGGGGCTGGGGGAGGCGGCGGCGCGGATGGTGGAGGCTGCGCCGGGGGTGGCGGGGCGGTTGGTGGATGCGGGGGAGCGCCGGCTGGTGGCGGACTGTGCGGCGGCGGTGCGGGAGGTGGCGGGGGATCCGGGGGACCGGTTGCTGCACTGGGATCTGCATTTCGGGAACGTGCTGGCGGGGCGGGGCGGGCGGTGGGTGGCGATCGATCCGAAGCCGTTGGTGGGGGATGCGGGCTTCGAGTTGTTTCCGGCGCTGGTCGACCGGTTCGAGGCGGCGGACGTGGTGTGGCGGTTCGATCTGCTGACGGAGGTGTTGGGGCTGGACCGGGGGCGGGCACGGGCGTGGACGCTGGGGCGGGTGCTGCAGAACGCGTGCTGGGACACCGGGGAGGGCGGGCGGCGGCTGGTGCCGGAGCAGGCCGAGGTCGCGCGGCTGCTGCTGGGGCGGGGGTAGGGGGCGGGCGGGAGCTGTCTACGCTGCCCCCATGATTCGTACCGCTACCGCTGCCGATGTCCCCGCGATTCACGCGATGGTCCGTGAGCTCGCCGATTACGAGAAGGCGCTGCACGAGGCGAAGGCCACGGAGGAGCAGCTGCACGAGGCGTTGTTCGGTGAGCGGCCCGCCGCGTACGCGCACATCGCCGTGTCGGACGAGGACGGTGAGGTCGTCGGTTTCGCCCTGTGGTTCCTGAACTTCTCGACGTGGCGCGGGGTGCACGGCATCTATCTGGAGGACCTGTACGTGCGTCCCGACCGCCGTGGCGGCGGGCACGGGAAGGCGCTGCTGACGGAGCTGGCGCGGATCTGTGTGGAGCGTGGTTACGAGCGTCTGGAGTGGTCGGTGCTGAACTGGAACGCCCCGTCCATCGCGTTCTACGAGTCGCTGGGTGCGCGGCCGCAGGACGAGTGGACGGTGTACCGGCTGACGGACGGGGCGTTGGCGGAGCTCGGGGGCTGACGGCTGCCCGCTTCAGGGGATGAGGACGACCTTGCCGGTCGTGCCGCGGGTCTCCAGGTCCCGGTGTGCCGCGGCGGCACGGGCGAGCGGGTAGCGCTGGACGGCGGGGCGCAGCCGGCCGGCGGCGGCTTCGGCGAGGGCGCGGGTCTCGAGGGCGCGCAGGCCGCCGCCGCGCTCCAGCATGGCGGGGCCGAGGACGTGTTCGGAGGTGATGCCGCGTGCGGCGAGTTCGTCGTCGGTGAAGGTGAGGGGGCGGCCGTTCTGGAGTCCGCTGCCGGACCAGCCGTAGACGACGTGCTGTCCGCCCTTGCCGAGGAGGTCGACGGCGGCGCGGGCGGTGGTGGAGCCGACGGCGTCGTACACGACGGTGGCGCGTCGGCCGAGGGTGTCGAGATGGGTGCGGACGTGGCGTGGCCAGTCGGGGAGGGTGTAGTCGACGGCGAGTTCGGCGCCGTTGGCGTGGACTTGGGCGACCTTGGCGGGGCCGCCGGCGAGGCCGATGACGGTGGCTCCGGCGTTCTTGGCGTACTGCACGAGCAGGGTGCCGATGCCGCCGGCGGCCGCGGTGACGAGGACGACGGAGTCCGGGCCGAGTGGGGTGAATCCGAGGATGCCGAGGGTGGTGCGGCCGGTGCCGATCATGGCGACGGCTTCGGACTCGTCCAGTCCCTCCGGGAGGGTGTGGAGTTTCTCCGCTTCGGTGACGGCGAGTTCGGCGTAGCCGCCGGGGGCTGCGCCGAGGTGGGCGACGACGCGGCGGCCGAGCCAGTCGGGGTCGGTGCCCTCGCCCAGTGATTCGACCGTCCCGGCGACTTCCCGGCCCGGGACGGTGGGCAGTTCGGTGGGCGCCGGGAAGGGGCCGGTCAGGCCCTGGCGCAGGGCGGTGTCGAGGAGGTGTACGCCGGCGGCGCGGACGGCGATGCGGACCTGGCCGGGGCCGGGGACGGGGTCGTCGGTGTGTTCGTAGGTGAGGTTCTCGGCGGGGCCGAAGGCGTGGAGGCGGACGGCGTGCATGGTGGGCTCCCCGGGGTGTGGGTCTGGGTGGGTCCACCCTCCGACCTCAGGTGCGCTTGAGGTCAAGCGGTGTGCCGGGTGCGGTGCGGTCCGTGGTGGCTCCGAGGGCGAGGAGGGCTGCCTCGATGCCGCTGGTGAAGGAGACCTCGCTGAGGAGGCCGGGGGCGGCGACCTGGTCCCCGGCGAGGTAGATGCCGTCGCCGCGGTCGATGGCGGGCCGGTCGCGCCAGGTGGTGCCGGGGTGGTCGACGGCTCCGGTGCGGCCGGAGGCGAGGGCGTCGCGGCGCCATTCGGTGCGTTCGCGCCAGCCGGGGAAGGCCAGGTCGAGGAGGTGTTCGGCGCGGGCGGTGCCGGTGGCCCTGCTCTCGTCGGGGCCGACGGGGAACTGTCCCTGGACGAGTTGGAGGCCCGCGGGGGCGAGGGTGCGGTCCTGGGCGGTGAAGCGCTCGATCCAGCCGGGGGCGTCGAGGTCGGAGACGGCGAACGCGTCGCCGCGGCGGCGCCGTACGGCGAGGTCGATGAGGGCGGTGCGGCCGGAGGGCCAGGTGAGCGTGGGGTCGCCGAGGAGGCTGCGGGCGGCGTCGAGCGAGGTGGCGACGACGACGGGGCCGGTGCGGGCGAGGGAGTGGAGCCGGGCGGTGTCGATACGGGACGCGGTCTCGATGCGGACGCCGAGGTTCCAGGCGCGGGAGGCCATCCGGTCGACGATCCGGTCCCAGCCGCCGACGGGGTAGCGGGCTTCGGGAGGCAGGGCGGCGGCGCGGCGGAGCCGTTCCTGGACGAACGCGGCGGAGAGGCTGCCGGGGTCGTGGTGGTAGAGCGCGACGGCGGCGTAGTGCGCGGCGGCGCGGGCGCCCTCCTCGCCGGTCTGTGCGGTGGCCCAGGTGCGGAAGTCGGCGTCGACCGGTGCGTGGGCGGCGTCGCGGCGGCTGAGGCGCAGGACGGCGAGCGGCGGGGTGCGGCGCAGGGTGCCGCGGTGACGGAAGCGCAGGCGGGTGGCTTCGAGGGGTGGCACGGTGACGGTGGGGCCGAGGAGGTTGCGGCGGTGGAGCCAGGCGCGGTGGGGGCCGTGGCGGTAGAGGGCGTGCGGGCCGTCGTTGGTGCGGTAGGGGCCTTCGGCGGTCCTGGCCCGTCCGCCGAGGGTGTGGTGGGCCTCGTGGATGGTGACCGGCGCGCCGGATTCGGCTGCGGTGATGGCTGCGGTGAATCCGGCGAGGCCGCCGCCGATGACGTGGATGCGCTGCATGGTCCGGGTCTCCTTCGCGGGAGGTGCGTCTGGTGACGGGACGTGCGGCGGGGGCGGGGTTGTGACATCGGCGACGGGGCGTTGTCAGTGGTGTGCGTCACGATGGGGGCATGGTGCGGAGCAGCGGTACGGGCAGGGGCGGCAGGGGCGGGGTCGCCGAGGCGCGGCGCCCGGAGGTGCGGCTGCCGCCGCTGGTGGCGTACGGGGGCGGTGGGCTGGAGCCGGACGGGGATTACGACGGGGTGCGGTTCGATGCCGTGGACCTGGCGGACGAGTCGGGTCCGGGGGCGCGTTTCATGGACTGTGCGCTGGACGGCTGCGCTCTGGACCGTACGGAGCTGGTCAGGGCCCGGTTCATCGATTCGGTGCTGACGGGGGTGCGGGGGGTGGGCACCGATCTCGCGGGGGTGTCGTTGCGGGACGTGGAGATCGTGGACGCGCGTCTGGGCGGGGTGCAGATGCACGGGGCGGTGCTGGAGCGGGTCCTGATCAGGGGCGGGAAGATCGACTACCTGAATCTGCGCAAGGCCCGGCTGAAGGACGTGGTGTTCGAGGGGTGTGTGCTGGCGGAGCCGGATTTCGGGGGTGCGCAGCTGTCCCGGGTGGAGTTCCGGGACTGTGTGCTGAAGCGGGCCGACTTCAGTGCGGTGCGGATGGAGTCGGTGGATCTGCGGGCGGTCGCTGAGCTGGACATCGCCCGGGGGGTGGAGCGGCTGGCCGGGGCGGTGATCAGTCCGGCGCAGCTGGTGGAGCTGGCTCCGGCGTTCGCGGCGCAGATCGGGGTGCGGGTGGAGGCGTGAGGGGGCCCGGGCTCGCTCAGAGGCGGGGGAAGCGGGCCTGGATGTCCCAGACGGTGGGGTTGTCGGCGAGGCCCTCGTGCATGTCGGCGAGGTCGGCGATCAGGTCGTGCAGGAAGTCGCGGGCCTCGCGGCGGAGCAGGGAGTGGCTGAAGGTGAGGGGTGCTTCCTCGGCGGGCATCCAGTCGGCTTCGACGTCGACCCAGCCGAAGCGGCGCTCGAAGAGCATGCGGTCGGAGGACTCGGTGAAGTCGAGTTCGGCGAACTGGCGGCGGTGCGAGCGGTTGCCGCGGGGGTCCTGGTCGATCTTTTCGACGATGTCGCACAGTGCCCAGGCGAAGTCGAGCACCGGTACCCATCCCCAGGCTGTGGATACTTCGCGGTCCTCCTTGGTGTCCGCGAGGTAGACGTCCCCGGAGAACAGATCGTGGCGCAGCGCGTGGACGTCCGCTCGGCGGTAGTCGGTCTGCGGGGGATCGGGGAAGCGTCGGGAGAGGGAGTAGCCGATGTCGAGCACGGTTCGATGGTGTCATGCCCGGCGTGCCGCTTCCGCACCAGCGGATCCGCGACAGGGGGTGTGCGGGGCGTGGGCGGGGTGCTCAGGACAGCAGCCGCTGTTCCTTGGCCACGGAGACCGCACCGGCGCGGGTGTCGACGCCGAGCTTGTCGTAGATGCGGCCCAAGTGCGTCTTGACGGTGGCCTCGCTGATGAAGAGGGCGCGGGCGATGTCGCGGTTGCCCAGGCCTTGGGAGAGCTGTCCGAGGATGTCGCGTTCGCGGTCGGTGAGGGTGGGCAGTGGTTTGCGCATGCGGGCCATGACGCGGCTGGCGACGGGCGGGGACAGGGTGGTGCGGCCCTGGGCGGCGGAGCGGATCGCGGCGAAGAGTTCTTCGGGGCGTTCCGCCTTCAGCAGGTAGCCGGTGGCGCCCGCCTCGATGGCCCGGGTGATGTCGGCGTCGGTGTCAAACGTCGTCAGGACGAGGACGTGGGCGTTGTCGGTGCCGGTCACGATGCGGCGGGTGGTTTCGACGCCGTCGATGCCCTCGCCGAGCTGGAGGTCCATCAGGACGACGTCGGGGGTGAGCCTGGCGGCGAGGGCGACGGCTTCCTCGCCGCTGCCGGCCTCGCCGACGACCTCGATGTCGGGCTCGCTGCCGAGGAGGGCGAGGAGTCCGGCGCGCACGACCGCGTGGTCGTCGCAGAGCAGGATCCGGACGGGCGGGTGCGAAGGCGTCATGGGGACTCCTGAGGGCCGGGGGCGGTGGGCGGTTCGCCGGTGAGGGGGACGGCGGCGGTCACCACGGTGCCCTCGCCGGGGGCGGACTCGATGGCCAGGGTGCCGCCGAGCTGCTGGAGCCGGGCGCGCATGGCGGGCAGCCCGTGCCCGCGCACCCCGTCGGGCGGTCCGGCGCCGGGGGTGAAGCCGTGGCCGTTGTCGGCGATGTCGAGGACGGTCCGGTCGTCGAGGTGGGTGAGGGTCAGGGCGGCTTCGGTGGCGCCCGCGTGCTCGGTGACGTTGGCCAGGGCGCCCTGGGCGATCCGCAGCAGTGCGGACTGCACGCGGTCGGGCAGGGCGGAGTGCGGTGTGCCCTCGACATGGCAGCGGACGCTGAGCCGGCCCTGGGCCTGCGCGGTCTCACGGGCGGCGAGGGCGTGCAGCGCCGCCTCCAGGCCGCCGCCCTCGGCGAGATCGGCGGGTGCCAGGTCGTGGACGAAGCGGCGGGCCTCGGCGAGGTTGCGTTCCGCGATGCCGGTGGCGGTGCGTACGTGCCGGCGGGCCGTCGCCGGGTCGGCGTCCCAGGTGCGGTCGGCGGCCTGGAGCAGCATCTGCTGGCTGGACAGGCCCTGGGCCAGGGTGTCGTGGATCTCCATGGAGAGCCGCTGGCGCTCGGCGAGGGTGCCTTCGCGCCGTTCTGTGGCGGCCAGTTCACGGCGGGTGCGCAGCAGGTCGTCGATGAGTTCGCCCTGGGTGACGGTCTGGCGCTGCATGTGGACGAAGACGGCGGTCGCGACCGCGGCGACGGCGGGCGGGGCGAGGACCAGGTTCGGGTCGAAGCCGTCGGCCAGCCGCAGTTGCGCGGCGACGACGAACAGAGTGAGCAGCGCGACCAGTGCGAGCGCGGCACGCGGCGGCAGGATGCGCAGCCCGGTGTAGAAGAGCGGGACCGCGCACCAGGCGAAGCTCGGCGCGAGGACGACCAGCACCATCCACACGGCGACGAGCACTCCGAGCCAGACGAGGCTGCGCGGGGTCGGGCGGGAGCCGAGGACGGGGCCGAGGACGTAGAGGACGGCCAGGGCGATGGACAGCCCGATGATCCACGGGGTGCGCGTCTCGCCGGGGTGACGGAGCAGGAAGCGCGTCAGCGAGGCGCCCAGCAGCAGGAAGAACGCGGCGTGCATGAGCAGCGCCAGACCACGGGTGCCCGGGACGCCGGTCTGCCCCGCGCCGCGCACCGACCGGTTTCGCTGCTCCACCTCGTACCCCTGCTCCACCTCGTACCCCTGCTCCACCTCGTACCCCTGCTCCTGACCTGCGCGGACATCTCATCGTCACCCCGAAGGGCCACCCCCGCATCAACCGATCGGCCGATGGGGCCGTCAGCCGTCCCGCGCGCGGCGTCGAGCCGGTACGCCGACCGTACGGCCCCGGATCCGGCCGGAGGATTGATCTCAGAACGCAGGAACCGCCCCCAGCCACTCCGGAGGAACCCACCATGAAGAAGATGTCGCTGCGCACCCGTGTCCTGACCGGTACCGTCGCCGCCGCCGCCCTCGGGGCCGGCACCTTCGGCGCCATGTCCGCGAACGCCTCCACCCCGGCCGCCGCGCCCGCCGCCACCGTCAAGGCGGACACCGCGAACCGCAACCTCCAGCAGTCCACGCACCTGACCGTGGACGCCGCCTCGAAGGCCGCGCAGGCCGCTCTCGACGCCGCGGAGAAGGAGAACCAGCGCGTCGCCGTCTCGGTCGTCGACCGCAACGGCAACACCATCCTGACGCTGCGCGGCGACGGCTCGGGCCCGCAGGCGTACGAGTCGGCCGAGAAGAAGGCGTACACCGCCGTGTCCTGGAACGCCCCGACGTCCGAGCTGGCCGGGCGGCTCGCCCAGGCCCCGAACCTGAAGGACATCCCTGGCACCCTGTTCCTCGCGGGCGGCGCCCCGGTCCAGGTCAAGGGTGCTCCGGTGGCGGGCATCGGCGTGGCCGGAGCGCCCAGCGGCGACCTCGACGAGAAGTTCGCCCGAGCCGGCGTGGCCGCCCTCGCCAAGTAGTCGTCACCACCTCACGGGAGACGGATATGAATGCCCTCGATCAGGAGCTGCTCGACGCCGCGCGCACCGGTGACACCGATTCCGTGCGGACCGCGGTCGAGGGCGGTGCCCGGGTGGACGTCCGCGACGAGGAGCTGCGCACCCCCCTGCTCCTGGCCGTCCACGGCGGCCATGTGGAGGCGGCCCGGCTGCTCGTCGACGCGGGTGCCGACCCCGACGCGCAGGACAGCCGCGAGGAGAGCCCCTGGCTGGCCACGGGTGTCACAGGCAGCGTCGCGATGCTCCACGTCCTGCTGCCGGCCGGGCCGGACCTGAAGCTCCGCAACCGGTTCGGCGGCATCGCGCTGATCCCGGCGAGCGAGCGGGGCCACGTCGGATACGTGCGGGAGCTGCTCCGGGTCACCGACATCGACGTTGACCACGTCAACCGGCTGGGTTGGACGGCCCTGCTGGAGGCGGTGATCCTCGGCGACGGCGGCCGGGCGCACCAACAGATCGTGGAGCTGCTGCTGGCCGCCGGGGCGACGCCCGGGCTGCCGGACGGCGACGGCGTCACGGCCCTGGCCCACGCGGAGCGCCGGGGCTTCGCGGAGATCGCGGCCCTGCTGCGGGAGGTCCCGTGACCACCCGTCACCCCGGAGCCCCGGGACCCCGGGGTCCCGGGACCCCGGGACCACCCGCGACTCCGGGTCTCCGGGTCCCGCTCCGGGCCCGGGGTTCCGCTCCGGGCCTCCGGTCCCGCCCGGGAGTGCCGGGTCCCGCTCCGGGCCTCCGGTCCCGTTCCGGGTCTCCGGGTCCCGCCCGGGAGCGCCGGGTCCCGCCCGGGAGTGCCGGGCTCCGGGATCCCGCATCGCATCGCGGTGTCCGAGCACCGGACCACCCGGGCCCTGCCCCGGAGTTCCCGGACTCCGACATTCCGCACATAGGATCACCGGTGTGGATCACCGACCCCCGGCAAGCGACGCGGCAGGCGGCCCGGTGCGCGGCGCCCGCAGGAAGGCCGGGCCCGCCGCCCTGCTCCTCGCCCTCGCCGTCCTCGCCCCCGCCTGCACCTCCGGAACGGGCGGGGTGGAGGGGAAACCCGGGGCCTCCGGTCTGCGGGACCCGTACTTCCCCAAGCTCGGCAACGGCGGCTACGACGTGACGCACTACGACCTCACGCTCGACGTCGACCCGGACGAGCAGACGCTGCGCGGGACCGCCGTGATCACCGCGCGGGCCACGCAGGACCTGAGCTCCTTCAACCTGGACCTCGCCGGTCTGACCGTGGACTCGGCCACCGTGGAGGGCCGTCCGGCCGCCGTCAACCGGGCGGGCAACGAGCTGACGCTGCGTACGGACGCGAAGGTCGAGGACCGGCTCCACCGGGGCGAGACGTTCCGTACCGTCATCCGCTACTCGGGCTCGCCCCGCACCATCACCGACGCGGACGAGTCCGAGGAGGGCTGGCTGCCGACCGACGACGGCGCGCTCGCCCTCGGTGAGCCGACGGGCTCGATGGCGTGGTTCCCGGGCAATCACCACCCGAGCGACAAGGCCTCGTACGACCTGGTGGTCACCGTCCCCAAGGGGCTGGCCGCGGTCTCCAACGGGGTGCCGGCCGGACCGCCGACGACGGCGGGGGAGCGCACCACCTACCGCTGGCACACGGCCGAGCCGATGGCGAGCTACCTCGCGACGCTGGCCGTGGGCCGCTTCGAGACGAAGTCCTCGACGACGGCGGGCGGCATCACGGTGTTCACCGCCGTGGACCCGCAGTCGGCGAAGGCGAGCGCGCGGACGCTGGCCCGGATCCCCGAGGTGGTGAGGTGGGGGGCCGAGCACTTCGGCCCGTACCCCTTCTCCGCCACGGGCGCGATCGTGGACCGCAAGGGGGACTCCGGCTATGCGCTGGAGACGCAGAACCGGCCGTTCTTCCCCGGCCCGCCGAGCATCGGGCTGCTCGTCCACGAGATGGCGCACCAGTGGTTCGGAGACTCGGTGACGCCGGCGACCTGGCGCGACATGTGGCTCAACGAGGGTTTGGCGACGTACGCGGAGTGGCTGTGGGAGGAGGAGAAGGAGGACACCCCCGCCCAGGAGTCCTTCGACGAGGCCTACGAGGACGAGGACAACTGGGACTTCCCGCCCGCCGATCCGCCGAGCGCCGCGGACATCTCGGAGCAGCCGGTGTACGGGCGCGGGGCCATGGTCGTCCACAAGATCCGCGAGGTGGTCGACGACGACGAGGAGTTCTTCGCGCTGCTCGCCGGCTGGACGAAAGCGCACCGGCACGGCAACGCCTCGACGGCGGACTTCACCGCCTATGTGGAGGAGGCGACGGGGGAGGACCTGTCGGAGCTGTGGGAGGACTGGCTGTACGGCAGGAGCCGGCCGGCCGCGGACGGCTGACCGGCTCCGCATGCGGTACGGCGCGCGTTACTTCACGTTGACGCCGGTCCAGGCGGCGTCGACGGCCTTGAGTTCGGCGCTGTCCGCCCCGTACAGGTCCGTCGCCGCCTTCTCGGTCGCGACGCGGGCGGCCGCGTAGTCGGTGGTCGAGGTCATGTACGTGGAGAGGGCCTTGTACCAGATCTGGACGGCCTTGTCCCGGCCGATGCCGGTGACGGTGGAGCCGTCGGAGGTCGGGGAGTCGTAGTCCACACCGTTGATGGTCTTCGCGCCGCTGCCCTCGGCCAGCAGGTAGAAGAAGTGGTTGGCGACACCCGACGAGTAGTGCACGTCCTGGTCGCCGACGGCGCTGTCCCAGTAGTCGGCCGAGCCGCCGTCCTTGCTGGGCTTGTCCATGTAGCGCAGCGGGGTGCCGTCGCCGTTGATGTCGATCTTCTCGCCGATGAGGTAGTCGCCGACGTCGGTGGCGTTGTCGGCGAAGAACTCCACGGAGGTGCCGAAGATGTCGCTGGTCGCCTCGTTGAGGCCGCCGGACTCTCCGGCGTAGTCGAGGTTGGCGGTGGCGGCGGTCAGGCCGTGGCTCATCTCGTGGCCCGCGACGTCGAGGCCGGTGAGGGCGCTCTTGTTGTCGGCGCCGTCGCCGTAGGTCATGCAGAAGCAGCTGTCGTCCCAGAACGCGTTGACGTACGCGTCGCCGTAGTGGACCCGGGAGTAGGCGGCCTTGCCGTCACCGGCGATGCCGTCGCGGCCCAGGGCCGACTTGTAGAAGTCCCAGGTCTTCGCGGCGCCGTAGTGGGCGTCGACCGCGGCGGTCTGGCGGTCGTCGCCCGCGCCGTTGCCCCAGGTGTCGTCGTCGTCGGTGACGAGGTCGCCGGTGCCGCTCTCGCCCTGGTTGAGGTCGTACGTCTTGTGGCCGCCGCGGTCGCCGTCGGTCAGCTCGAAGCCCGAGCCGGAGGCGGTGGTGGAGAGGTCGACCTTGCCGCTGTACTGGCTGTTGCCGACGCCGGCCGTCTCGATCGCCTCGTAGCTGTGCAGCTTCTTGCCGGTGGTGGCGTCCGTGATGATGTGCATCCGGCTCGGGGTGCCGTCCTTCTGCACACCGGTCTTCACGGTTTCGAAGGCGAGGACGGGCGTGCCGCCGCGCGCCCAGATCACCTTGCGGGCGCTCGCCGCCGTCTTGATCTTCGCCGTCGTGGACGGCACGGATATCCGGGTCTTCACCGCTTTGGTGACGCCCTTGAGCTTGCCGCTGCTCGTGGTGTGGGTGACGAGGTCGCCGCCGAGGACGGGCAGTCCGGCGTAGGTGCGCTCGTAGCGGGTGTGGACGGTGCCGTTGGCGTCCTTGATCACATCACGGACGATCAGCTTCTCCTGGGAGCCGAGCCCCAGGGTGTCGGCGGCCGAAGCGGCCTCGGTCTGGGCCGACTTGATGGCGCCGGTGCGCGCGGAGGCGCTGCTGAAGGCGGGGGACGCGGTGCGGGGGGAGGCGGAGGAACCGCCGTCGGAGGAGCCCGGCGTGGCGTTCGCCGCACCGGTCTGCACTCCGACGACGACCATCGCGGCCACGGCGGCCAGGGCTGCGGCGCGACGAGTGTTCATGTGGGGGGTCATGCGTTCTCCGTTGCTCGTTCCGTGGGGGGTTACGAGCGGAGAGCGTGCCACCGAATGACCAGTTTTGACGGTGTACCAACAATTACCTCACAATTCTTTGACCGTTTCTTGTCCGACTGGGATGCGTCCGTGTCCGCTATCCGGCGGATTTCCATCGACGGGGCAACACTGCGTGTCGTAGGCCCTGTTGGGAGCGCTCAGTGGTAAGCGGACACGCGGGAGCCCCCGGCCGCAGGACGTTCGGCCGGGGGCTCCCGTGAAGCGTTTGTGCTGAGCGTCAGAGGTTGACGCCGAAGTCCTGCGCGATGCCGCGCAGGCCCGAGGCGTAACCCTGGCCCACGGCGCGGAACTTCCACTCGGCGCCGTTGCGGTACAGCTCACCGAAGACCATGGCGGTCTCGGTCGCGGCGTCCTCGCTCAGGTCGTAGCGCGCGATCTCGGCGCCGCCGGCCTGGTTGAGGATGCGGATGTAGGCGTTGCGCACCTGGCCGAAGTTCTGGCTGCGGGTCTCGGCGTCGTAGATCGACACCGGGAAGACGATCTTGTCGATGTCGGCCGGCAGGCCCGCCAGGTTGACGTTGATCTGCTCGTCGTCACCCTCGCCCTCACCCGTGACGTTGTCACCGGTGTGCACGATGGTCTGGTCCGGCGTCGCCTTGTTGTTGAAGAAGACGAAGTGCCCGTCGGAGAAGACCTTCCCCGCCGCGTTGACCGCGATCGCCGAGGCGTCGAGGTCGAAGTCGGTGCCGGTGGTGGTACGGACGTCCCAGCCGAGGCCGACCGTGACGGCGGTGAGGCCGGGGGCCTCCTTGGTGAGGGAGACGTTGCCGCCCTTGGACAGGCTTACTGCCATGGGAAGTCCCTTTCATCTGTCGCTGCGGGCTTCGTGCCATCACGAAGCTACCGTCACAGTTCATAACGCAGGCAGGGGACCGTGAGGTTCCTTCCGCCTTTACTTTCTTTACCGAACTGATGACGGGGTGCGGGCAGACGGAGGAAGGCGGGCGCCAAAAGGAGGTGACGAACCCCCCGTGGGGCGGGGAACATGGGTGTCATGTCCGGGCCCTATGTCATCCGCGGTGCGGTCTCCCTACCGGAGGCCGAGCTCATGTGGCGTTTCTCGCGGTCCTCCGGGCCCGGCGGGCAGCACGTCAACACCAGCGACTCCCAGGTGGAGCTGCGCTTCGACCTCGCGGCGACCGAGTCGCTGCCCGAGGTGTGGAAGGAGCGTGCGCTGGAGCGGCTGGCGAGCCGCCTCGTGAACGGCGTCGTGTCGGTCCGCTCCTCGGAGCACCGCTCGCAGTGGCGCAACCGGGAGACCGCCGCCGTGCGGCTCACGGCCCTGCTGGCCGAGGCCACGGCGCCGCCGCCCAAGCCACGCGTCAAGCGCAAGATCCCGCGCGGGATCAACGAACGCCGACTGCGCGAGAAGAAGCAGCGCGGCGACACCAAACGAGGCCGCTCCGGTCGCGACTGGTAGTCACGGACGGCGCCCGCGGTCCGCCGCACGGCCCCGCATCGCCGCTCGCCGCACCGCTGCCCGCCGCACGGCCCCCGCGTCGCCGCCCGCGGTCCGCCGCACCGCTGCCCCCGCCGACGGCCCCCGTGCCGTCGCTGCCCGTGCCGCCGTCAGCCCAGCTGCCGGTAGCGCCCGCGGAAGTACGTCAGCGGGCCGCCGTCCCCGCTCGGCAGCTGCGCACCGAGCACCCGGCCGATCACCAGGGTGTGGTCGCCCGCCGTGATCCGCTGCTCGGTGCGGCACTCCAGCGTCGCGAGCGCGCCGCCGACCAGGGGCGCGCCGGTCACCTCGCCCCTTACATAGGGGATGTCCTCGAAGAGCAGCCGGTCGCTGATCCGCCCCTTCATGGCGAACCGCCCCGCGATGTGACGCTGGCTCTCCGACAGTACGGAGACGGCCCACAGGGGCTGTTCCGCCAGCAGGTCGTCCATCCGGGAGTCGTTGCGCAGGCTCACCATGACCAGCGGCGGGTCGAGCGACACCGACATGAAGGCGGTCGCCGTCATCCCCACGTCCTCGCCGCGTCCGTGCTCGTCGAGCGGGGGCTCCTGTGCGGTGATCAGGACCACTCCGGCTGCCAGCCGGGCGAGGGCGCCGCGGAACTCGTCGTTGCTCACCCCCTCAGCATGGGGGACGGTTTCGGTACGCGGGGTGGGGGGCTTCGTCTGCAACACACCGGGAACGCTAGCCGCGTACGGTGGGCCCCCGCATCGGGCCAGGGGACCAGCCGGGTCCTAGGACCTGCCCGTTCCGGGCCCGGTGTCGGGGAGGTTTGCGTTTTGCGTTCAAGAAAAGGACGGACCACTGAGGGGTGGACCTGAGGACCCTTCACCATCTGTTGTGACTTGAGTCACAGAGTGCAATATTTGTTGACCCTGTGTACCGGGTGCACAGCTCACTGTGATTCAGTGGCCGTGACACTGCAGTAAGTACGTCAAGTGCGTCGATATGAAATCTGGAGTGCTGTCGAGGTCTCGGGGAGTGCGAGCGATGGAGGCCGAGTCGGAGCCGTACGTCCGTCTTGCGACGATGCGGCAGCTGCACCAGGCCGTGGCCGATCTCAACACGGCGCGGAGCCTGGCCGACACACTGCAGACCGTCGCGGACGGAATCGTCGCCGGTCTCGGCTACGAGCTCGCCTGCGTCAACCTCGTCCGTCCCGACGGTGATCTCGTCGTCGCGGCCTTCGCCGGCAACAGCGCCGCCGAGGCCCTGATCACCGGCCGCGTGGGCTCCCGTATCTCCTGGGAGCGGCGGCTGGCCATGGGTGAGATCTGGGACGAACTCCGTTTCATACCCCACACCGACGGCTGGGTCCTCCTCGACGACGACGTCCCGCAGTGGCACACCGAGGGCCCCGAGCCCCGCTTCGAGGACGAGTGGCACCCGCAGGACCGGCTCTACGCCCCGATGTACGCCTCGGGCGGCGGCAGCGACCTCCTCGGCGTCATATCCGTCGACCGCCCCCGCAACGGCCGCCGCCCCGGTGCCTGGGGCCGTGAGGCGCTCCAGATGTACGCGTCCCAGTCGGCCATTGCGATCAGCAACGCCAGGCTCCGGGCAAACATGCAGCGCGCCCTGGTCCGCCTGGAGCGTGAACAGCAGGCGCTGCGGGCCAGCGAGGAATCCTTCCGTCAGGCCTTCGAGTACGCCCCCAGCGGCATGGCCATCGCCGAGATGGGCGGCGACCAGCACGGCAGGCTGCTGCGTACCAACGACGCCCTGTGCCGCCTCCTGGGCCGTCCCGCCTCGGTGCTGCGCCGCTACTCCTTCGCCGACCTGGTCCACCCCGAGGACATCGGCACCCTGCTCCGCACCTCCGCCGAGGGCGGCCGTGCCGAGCTGCGGCTGGGCCGCCGGGACGGCACCTATCTGTGGGTCTCGCTGCGCAACTCCGTCGTCGCGGACACCGCGGACGGGCCGCGCTTCCTCCTCACGCACGTCGAGGACATAGAGGAGCGCAAGCGCCACGAGCTGAACCTGGCCCACCGCGCCTCGCACGACGCCCTGACCGGGCTGCCCAACAGTGCGGAGCTGCGGGCCCGGCTCAGCGCGCGGCTGTGCGAGCGCCCGCACTCGGTGGCGTCCAGTGACGTGGAGGCACTGGACGCGGCGTACGGCGATGTCGACGAGACCAGGGTGCACGGGTTCCCCGCCGACGGGTTCGACGCGGGCCGGGGTGTCGGCCCGTACGACCACCATGTGCATTCCGTCGCACCGGACACGGCGAACGACGACGGGTCGAAGGGGCTCGCGGTCCTCTTCTGCGACCTGGACGGCTTCAAGTCGATCAACGACCGCTTCGGACATCACACGGGTGACGCGGTTCTCATCGAGGTCGCCCGCCGGCTCACCACGTGTGTCCGGGACGGGGACACCGTCGCCCGGCTCGGGGGTGACGAATTCGTCGTTCTCGCGGACGGACTCGGCGCCGCAGACGCCGCGGACCTGGCTGTACGCCTGCGTAACGCCATCATTCCGCCCATTCGGGTCGACGGCCGGGCGGTGCGGGTCGGGGCCAGTTTCGGCATCGGCTGGGCCTCCTGCGGCATGACCGCGGAAGAGGTGCTGCGCTCCGCCGACCAGCGGATGTACGTCGAGAAGCGGTCCCGGTCCAAGGTTCACCGGCGAGCCGGCTGACGTTCGCCGCGCCGTCGTTCCGGGGGCACGTGGCCTGCCTCACCCCGGTCGCCGCCCCGCCTCCGGCAATTCTTGGCGTGGTCCGTTCGGGGTAGGCTCGGCCGGTCGGCGACGGCTGGCGAGATGTGGCGACGGCTGGCGACATGGTGAGGAGTGACCCAGGGATGGCCGGGAACAACGGCGCGAGCACACCCGAGGACGACGATCCGTTCGGCTACCTCTACGAGGACGGGCAGGCAGCCGGCGCGCAGCCGCCGGGGCAGGGCGGATACGGCTACCCGGGTCCTGCCGCGCAGCCGGGCGTGCCCCGCACCTCGTACAACCAGGTGCGGACCGTCGGCGAGCGCCAGTACGGGCAGGTGCCGCCGCAGCAGGCGTACGGGCAGCACCAGGCGCCCTACGGTCAGCCGAACGCGCAGTACGGCCAGCCGAACGCGCAGTACGCGGCCCCGGAGACGTACCCCGGTGGCGCCGCCACCGCGCAGGTGCCGCACCAGGGCGGTCGCGGCAGTGGCGGCGGCCCCGGCCGGAGCGGTCCGAACAACAAGGGCCTGCTGATCGGGGCGCTCGCGGTGGTCGCGGTCGTACTCATCGGCATCGGAGTCGCGCTGATGACGGACGACGACGACAAGGGTGGGAAGAAGGACGAGGCGACGTCCTCATCAGGCCCGGCCGGTGAGGTCGAGCAGTCCCCGACGCCTGAGCAGTCCAAGAGCGCCGAGACCCCGGTCGAGCTCCCGAAGCAGGACGCGGCGTCGTTGAAGCTCGGCGGTACGGCGGCCGTGGACAAGAGCGTCAAGGGGGCCGAGGGCCCCGACGGATCGTACGTCTCCGGTTTCAATGCCGTCGGATCGTCCGTGACGTGGCGGGCCAACATGGAGAACGCCGGTGGGTACCGGCTGACCGTGCGCTACGCGATCCCGGACAAGGACGCCAATGCGACGCTGACGGTCAACGGGAAGCCGAACTCGCAGCCGATCGGGCTCAAGGACTTCATCCAGTCCTCGGACCCGAACTGGGAGAAGAACTGGCAGACCACCTGGGCGCCCGTCGATCTGGTCAAGGGTGAGAACGAGATCAGCATCTCGTGCCAGGACGGAAATCAGTGCGACGTGATCCTGGACTGGGTCGAGGTCACCCCCGCGAAGGGCTGAGTCCTCCCGAGGCGCCCCCGTCCTGCGGGGGCGCGTGCCGGCTGACGGAGAACACCGGGCCCCGCCCCACGCCGAGCGCGTGGGGCGGGGCCCGTTTCGCTGGTCCGGGTCAGCGGGTGGTGCCGGAGACGAGTCCCAGGAAGTGATGGATCACGTCGGCCATCGCCTCGCGGCCCGGTGCGATGTACTTGCGCGGGTCCACGCCGGTGGTGTTCTCGGCGAGGTGGGCGCGCACGGCTCCGGTGAACGCGGTGTTCAGTGCCGTACCCACGTTGATCTTGACCATCCCGGAGGCCGTGACGGCCCGCCGGATCTCCTCGTCCGGGACGCCGCTGGAGCCGTGCAGCACCAGCGGGACGGGGACGGCGTCGCGCAGCCGGCCGATCAGCTCGTGATCCAGGGCGGCGGTGCGCTCGGTCATGGCGTGCGAGGAGCCGACCGCGACGGCCAGGGCGTCGACGCCGGTGGCGCGGACGTACGCGGCGGCCTCGGCCGGGTCGGTGCGGACACCGGGGGCGTGGGCGTCGAGGGGTGCCTCGCCCTCCTTGCCGCCGACCTTGCCGAGTTCGGCTTCGATCCAGACGCCGCGCTCGTGCCCCCAGGCGACCGCCGCGGCGGTGGTCCGTACGTTCTCCTCGTAACTCAGCTTGGAGGCGTCGAACATCACCGAGCCGAAGCCCTCGTCGTGGGCCCGGTGCAGCAGGTCGACGGACTCGACGTGGTCGAGGTGGAGGGCGAGCGGGGCGCCGGAGGTGCGGGCGACGGCCGCGGCCGCGGCGGCGATGGGTGCGAGCCGGCCGCCGTGGAACTTCACGGCGTTCTCGGAGATCTGGAGGATGGCGGGGGCGCCGGCGCGCTCGGCACCGGCGGCGATCGCCTCGGCGTGCTCCAGCGTGATGACGTTGAAGGCGGCGATCCCGTGTCCCCGGGCCTGGGCGGCGGAGACGAGTTCACCGGTGCTGACGAGCGGCATGCTGACCTCTGTGGCTTCCTCGGGCCCGGCGGGCGGGCCCGGTGGGGGCGCGGCGTTCAGGCCGCGTCTGCGTGTTCCTCGATACCGACGCGCGGCAGCAGCTCCTCGTACGCCGCACGATCGAAGTCACCGGCCGTGGGGGAGAGCACGGTCGCCGTCGACAGTGCCACCGCCCGTCGCAGCCGGTCCGGCCAGTCCAGGCCCTCCACGAGCCCGGACAGCAGTCCGGCCACCGCGGAGTCGCCCGCTCCGGTCGGATTGCCCTTGACGGGCGCGGGTGGGGACGCCTGCCAGTTGCCGTCGGGGGAGACCGCCAGCATGCCGTCGGGTCCCAGTGAGGCGATCACCCCGTGGGCCCCGCGGCGGCGGGCGTCGCGGGCGCCGCGCAGGGGTTCGCGGGAGCCGGTGAGCTGGGCGAGCTCGTCGGCGTTCGGCTTGATGAGGTCGGGACGGGCCGCGATGCCGCGGCGCAGCGGTTCGCCGCTGGTGTCCAGGAGGACGGGGACGCCGGCGGTGCGGGCGAGGCGGACCAGTTCGGCGTAGGCGCCCACGTGGATGCCCGGCGGCAGGCTCCCGCACAGGGCGACGGCGTCGGCCGTGCCGAGCAGTTGCCCGTACGAGGTGAGGAACGCGGTCCACTCGTCGGCGGTGACGTGCGGCCCGGGTTCGTTGAACTGGGTGGTGTCCCCGGTGGTCCGGTCGACGACGGCCAGGGTGCGGCGGGTGTCGCCGGCCACGGGCACGAGTGCGTCGGTGACGGCCGCGGCCCCGCGGGGGAGTGCGGCGAGCAGTTCGCGCAGTACGGCTCCGGTGGCGCCTCCGGCGAAGCCGGTGACGACGCTGTCGTGGCCGAGGGCGGCGAGGACCCGGGCGACGTTGACGCCCTTGCCGCCGGGGCGCTCGGAGAGGTCGGTGACGCGGTGACTGGAGTGCGGGACGAGTGCCGGTACCCCGTACGTCAGGTCGAGTGCCGTGTTCAGCGTGACCGTCAGGATCAACTCGGCCGCCCCCTTGATCCGTAAAGAGCGCGGATCTCTTGCCGGAACGCGCTTTCCCTGCCTGTTTCCCACGCGATCATGTCAAAGAGACGGCAGTCGGCCCAGACGTCGGCACCAACCGCCGTCTCTTCGTTACGTAGCCGGTCCTCGGTCCACGTACTGCGTGGACGGACGTCAGACCGTCTGCGGCTGAATGATCCACTCGCCCTTGCGCATGACGCCCTTGAGCCGGAAGTCCTCGTCCAGGACGACGAGGTCGGCGTCCTTTCCGGGCTCCAGCGAGCCGACCCGGTCGTACACGCCGAGGAGGCGGGCCGGGTTGGCGGAGATGGACTGCACCACGTCGCCGACCGGGATGCGGTCGATGGTGACGGCCCGGTGGAAAGCGGTGTCCAGGGTGAGCGTGGAGCCCGCGATGGAGCCGCCCTCGACGAGCCGGGCGACGCCGTCCTTGACCTCCACGGCGAGCGGGCCGAGCTGGTACTGGCCGTCGCCGAAACCGGCCGCGTCCATGGCGTCGGTGATCAGCGCGACGCGGTGCGCGCCCGCGTGGTGGTAGGCGAGCTCCAGAGCGGCCGGGTGCAGATGCGTGCCGTCGTTGATGAGCTCGACGGTGATCCGCTCGTCCTCCAGGAGGGCCGCGATGGGGCCGGGTGCGCGGTGACCGAGGGCGGGCATCGCGTTGTAGAGGTGCGTGGCGACCGTGGCGCCGGCGTCGATCGCCTCGACCGTCTGCTCGTACGTGGCGTCCGTGTGCCCGATCGCGGCGATGACGCCGTGCTCGGCGAGCAGCCGTACGGAGTCGATGCCGCCGGGCAGTTCGGTGGCGAGCGTGAACATCTTGGCGGTGCCGCGCGCCGCGTCCATCAGCTTGCGGACCTCGGCCGGGTCCGGGTGGCGCAGCAGGCCCTCGCTGTGGGCGCCCTTGCGGCACGGGGAGATGAAGGGGCCCTCGAAGTGGATGCCGGCCAGGTCGCCCTGTTCGACGAGCTCGGAGAGGATGCCGGCCCGCTCGGCGAGGAAGTCCATCTCGCCGGTGACGGTGGAGGCCACCAGGGTGGTGGTGCCGTGCTCGCGGTGGGTGCGGACACCGGTGAGGACCTCGTCCACGGTGCCGGAGGTGAAGGACGCGCCGCCGCCGCCGTGGTTGTGCATGTCCACGAAGCCGGGGACGATCCAGTGGCCGGACAGGTCGACGGTGCGGGCGTCCTCGGCCCGGCTGCCGGCGATGCGGGTGCCCTCGATGATCACCCGGCCGTCCTCGACGGTCCCGGTGGGGAGCACCACCCGGGCGCCTGCGAGAACGGTGCTGTCTGCGCGTCCGGCCATCAGGCGGATACCTCCGTGGAGAGAAGATCCCAGGCGAGCAGCCCTGCGCCCAGGCATCCGGCGGTGTCCCCGAGGGCCGCCGGGACGATGTGGGGCAGCTTCTGGAACGTGACACGTTCCTCGACGGCCGCACGGAGTGGTGTGAACAAGGTTTCCCCGGCCTCGGCGAGACCGCCACCGATGATGAGTGTGCGGGGGTCGAGCAGGGTGAGCGCGGTGACGAGCCCGGCGGCGAGCGCGTCGACGGCGTCGCGCCACACCTCGACGGCCCTGGGGTCGCCCGATTCGACGGCCTTGGCGCAGTCGGCGGCATCGGCCTCCGGGTCGCCGGACGCGGCGGCCCAGGCCCGGCTGACGGCGGCCGCGGAGGCCAGCGTCTCCAGGCAGCCGCGCTGGCCGCAGGGGCAGTCCGGGCCGTCCGGCCGGACCACGATGTGGCCGATCTCGCCCGCGTAGCCGTGGGCGCCCGCCTCGATGGTGCCGGCGATGCCGATGGCGCCGGCGATCCCGGTGCCCAGCGGCACGAACAGGAAGCGGTCGGCGCCCTTGCCCGCGCCGATCCGGCCCTCGGCGAGTCCGCCGGTCCTGACGTCGTGACCGAGGGCCACGGGTACACCGCCGAGCCGTTCGCCGAGCAGCCGGCGCATGGGTACGTCGCGCCAGCCCAGGTTCGCCGCGTAGACGGCGATCCCGTTCTCGGCGTCGACGATGCCGGGCACCGCGACGCCGGCCGCGACGGCGCTCTCGCCGAAGTGCTCCTCGCCGTACGCGCGCAGGTCCGCCGCGAAGGCGAGGACCGACTCCACGACGGCGTCGGGTCCCCGCTGTCTGCCGGTCGCGCGCCGCGCCTCGTACAGCAGGGTGCCGTCGGCCCCGACCAGTGCGGCCTTCATTCCGGTGCCGCCCACATCGAGGGCGATGACGTGTTTCACGGGAAACAGTTTCGCCCGACGAACCCCAAAAGGTCTAGTCCACTATCGCTGTTTGTTGCGCATCCATACAAAATCGGGGGCGCAACCGGCGGCAACCGGCCGCAACCCGCCGACAAGGGCCCTATCCCGGAAGGATCACGCTGCGCGACAGGTTGCGCGGGTGGTCCGGGTCGTAGCCCTTCGACTCCGCCAGGACCACCGCGAGCCGCTGCGCCCGGATCAGGTCGGCCATCGGGTCCGCCGACCGGTGGGCGACGAGCGTCCCGCCGACCGCCGCGACCTCACCGGCGAGCCCCTCGGGCAGCGGGCCGAAGACCCAGGCCACCCGGTTCGCGCCGGTGATCGCGATCGGGCCGTGCCGGTACTCCATCGCGGGGTAGGACTCGGTCCACGCGCCCGCCGCCTCACGCATCTTCAGTCCGGCCTCCTGTGCCAGCCCATAGGTCCAGCCGCGCCCCAGGAACGTCCACTGCTCGGCCGCGACCACCGTCTCGTCCAGCGGCTCGGTCACCGCCAGTTCCGCGTCGACGGCCGCCTCGGCCACCGTCTTCACCCCGGCCGGGAGCGGGCCCGCCGCCTCCAGGCCGGCCCGCAGGAAGGCGAGCGCGGTGGTGGCGAACCGGGTCTGGACGACCGACTCCTCGTCCGCCCAGTCCAGTACGGCCACCGTGTCGGCGGCCTCCATGACCGGCGTCCTCGGGTCGGCGGTCAGCGCGACGGTGGCCGTCCTGCCGCGCAGTTCGCCCAGCAGCGCCAGCACCTCGCTCGTCGTGCCGGAGCGGGTGATCGCCACGACCCGGTCGTACGCCCGCCCGGCGGGGAACTCCGAGGAGGCGTACGCGTCGGTCTCGCCCTGGCCCGCCGCCTCCCGCAGCGCCGCGTAGGCGATGGCCATGAACCAGGAGGTGCCGCACCCGGTCACGGCGACCCGTTCGCCCGGACGCGGCAGCCCCTCGAAGGCGGCACCCGCCTCTGCGGCGCGACGCCAGCAGCTGGGCTGGGTGGCAATTTCTGATGCGGTACGGGACATGCTCGACGGCTCCTTGCGGCTGGGCGGTGGCCGGTGCGGCTCGGGTGGCACCGTATGCGTGCGGATCTGCCCGACACGGCGGCCGGGAGGTCTGGACCAATAGAGGGCGAGGGCCGGATCGTGCCCGGCCGAGACCTCCTTAGCAGTCGCTCCGCGTCGCGTGCAATGCTGCTGTGTTGCGGAAGCGATACCCCGGTGGTGTAGACCTCCTTCTCGTGGGTGGTGCAAAATCGCAGCTCATCCGGAGGGCCCCCACGCCGACGTGGGTGCCGCGGGTGGCGCAATCGACGAGGACGGACTGAGCTGTGCAGCGGCGTTACTTGGGACTGACGGCGGCTGTCGCCGCACTGGGCATGACGGTCGCGCTGGCGGGCTGCGGCGGCGACGGAGGCTCGGGCGACGTCACACTGAAACTGGTCGCGGCCGACTACGGCACCGGTGAGGCCAACAAGTCCCAGACGTACTGGGACGAGGTCGCCCGGAGCTTCGAGGCCTCCCACCCCGGCATCAAGGTCGACGTGACCGTCTACCCGTGGACGGACGTCGACCGCAAGGTCGCCGAGATGGTGAAGGACGGGAAGGCCCCCGACATCGCGCAGATCGGCGCGTACGCGGACTATGCCAAGGCCGGCAAGCTCTACTCCGCCGACCAGATGCTCAGCATCCCCACCCAGGCGAACTTCCTGCCGAAGCTCGCGGAGGCCGGCCGGGTCAGCCGTATCCAGTACGGGCTGCCGTTCGTCGCCAGCACCCGGCTGCTCTTCTACAACAAGGACCTCTTCTCCCAGGCGGGCCTCAAGGCCCCGCAGACCTGGGACGACATAGCCACCGACGCCGCGGCGCTCAAGCAGCGCGGGGTGAAGTACCCGTTCGCCCTGCCGCTGGGCCAGGAGGAGTCCCAGGCCGAGACCATGATGTGGCTGCTCAGCGGCGGTGGCGGCTACACCGACGACGTCGGCTCGTACGACATCGACTCGACGGAGAACGTCCAGACCTTCGACTGGCTGAAGTCGAACCTCGTCGACAAGGGGCTCGTCGGCCCCGTCGCCCCCGGCAAGCTCGACCGGGCCAAGGCCTTCGCGGCGTTCACCCAGGGCGATGTCGGCATGCTCAACGGCCACCCCACCCTGATGGAGGAGGCCCAGAAGCAGGGCGTGAACTTCGGCATGGTGCAGCTGCCCGGCGCCGACGGCCCCACCAGGGCATCGATGGGCGTGGCCGACTGGATCATGGGGTTCAAGCAGAACGGCCACCGGGTCGAGATGGGCAAGTTCTTCGACTTCATGTTCAGCGACGAGAACGTCATCGCGTTCGTCGACAAGTACGACCTGCTGCCCGTCACGGACAGCGCTTCGGCGGCGATGGAGGACGACCCCAAGTCCAAGCCGCTGCACCAGTTCCTGACCGCGCTGCAGGGCGCGGAGTTCTACCCGTTCGGCAAGACGTCCTGGGCCCAGGCCAGTGAGTCGATCAAGGAGAACATCGGCAGGGCGGTCGAGCCGGGCGCGAATCCGGAGAGCGTCCTCCAGCACATCGCGCAGGAGTCCGCCGCGGCCGAGAGCGCGGAGTAGCGGCCCGCGGCCCGCGCAATATATTGGCTGATATGACCGTCCTCCCTCCGAACGGCCCCGACGAGCCCGCTCCTCCCGCCGGACTCTCCGACCGGGACCGTGCGGTCCTCGCGGTCGAGCGTCAGTCGTGGGCGGGGCCCGGGGCGAAGGAGCGGGCGATCAGGGAACAGCTCGGCATCTCCCCGACCCGCTACTACCAGCTGCTGAACGCGCTGCTGGACGACCGGCGGGCCCTGGAGGCGGACCCGGTGACGGTCAATCGTCTGCGCCGGGTACGGGAGGCCAGGCGCGGGCGCCGCTGAGCCCCGCGGCTCCGGCAGGATCCAGCCCCTTCGGCGACCGGGCCGCGGCGTCCGGCGGAGTGCCGGTCGCCCCGCGACAGGCCCCGCCCGGGACCCGCCGCCTATAGGCTCGCCCCATGGGCAGCACTCCGCACACCCCACCCCTGCCGGCCCCGGCCACCCCCGCCGGCCAGGAGGGCCTCGCCGCTCTCCTCGCCCGGCCCGACCGCGCCGTGATCGCACTCGATTTCGACGGCACGCTCGCCGACATCGTCCCGGACCCCGAACAGGCCCGTGCCCACCCCGGCGCCGTCGAGGCACTGGCCGCACTCGCCCCCAAGGTCGCGTCGATCGCCGTGATCACCGGCCGCCCGGCCGGTGTCGCCGTCCGCTACGGCGGCTTCGCCGGTGTCACGGGGCTCGACCGGCTCGTCGTCCTCGGCCACTACGGCGCCGAACGCTGGGACGCCGTCTCCGGCACCGTCCACGCCCCCGCCCCGCACCCCGGCGTCGCCGCCGTCCGGGCCGAACTCCCCGGCTTCCTCGACAAATACGACTCCTGGCGGGGCACCTGGATAGAGGAGAAGGGCCAGGCGCTCGCCGTCCACACCCGCCGTGCCGCCGACCCGCAGGCCGCCTTCGAGGCCCTGCGCGGCCCCCTGGGCGAGCTCGCTTCCCGGCACGGCCTGATCGTCGAACCCGGCCGCCTGGTCCTGGAGTTGCGCCCCTCCGGCATGGACAAGGGCGTCGCCCTCACCCAGTACGTGCACGAGACCGGCGCCGGCTCCGTGCTCTACGCCGGCGACGACCTGGGCGACCTCGCCGCGTACGCCGCCGTGGAGAAACTGCGCACCGAGGGCCCCGACGGCACCCCCGGCCTGCTGGTCTGCAGCGGCACGGAAGTACCCGAACTGGCCGACCGTGCCGACCTGCTGCTGCCGGGGCCGGGGGCCGTCGTCGCGTTCCTGTCAGCCCTGGCGCAGCGCCTCTAGCTGGTCGAGGAACCACTGCTGCGGCGGCAGTGCGGTCGCCGCAGCGGCCAGCCGCTCCGTGCGGGCCGTCCGCTCGTCGTCCGTCATCGTCAGCGCCTCGTGCAGGGCCGCGGCGGTGGCGGACACGTCGTACGGGTTCACCGTGATCGCGTCGGCGCCCAGCTCCTCGTACGCCCCCGCCTCCCGCGACAGCACCAGCGCGCAGCCGTCGTCGGAGACGACCGGGACCTCCTTGGCGACCAGGTTCATCCCGTCCCGGATCGGGTTGACGAGCGCCACGTCCGCCAGCCGGTACGCCGCCAGCGAGCGGGCGAAGTCGTCCTTGACGTGCAGGACGACCGGCGTCCAGTCCGCCGTCCCGTACGCCTCGTTGATCCCGTCGGCGACGCGCTGCACCTCGGCCGTGTACTCCCGGTAGACCGCGAGGTCCTGCCGCGAGGGGTAGGCGAACGCGATGTGGACGACGCGCCCGCGCCACTCGGGCCGCTCGTCGAGCAGGGCTCGGTAGGCGTGCAGGCCGCGGACGATGTTCTTGGACAGTTCCGTACGGTCGACCCGCACGATCGTCCTCCGGCCGGGGCCCACCTGCTCCCGCAGCGCCGCCATCCGCTCGTCCACATCCGCCTCGTGCGCGCGGCGGCGCAGGAAGTCCGCGTCGGCGCCGAGGCCGTGCACCCCGATCCGGGTGCGGCCGGTGCCGCCGAGGATCTCCGTGCAGCAGCCGATGAACGCGTCCGCCCAGCGGCGGGTCAGGAAGGCCGCCCGGTCGGCGCCGAGGATGCCGCGCAGCAGCTGTTCGGCGATGTCGTCGGGCAGCAGCCGGAAGTAGTCGACGGGGGCCCACGGGGTGTGCGAGAAGTGGCCGATCCGCAGGTCGGGGCGGAGCTCGCGGAGCATGCCGGGCACCAGCGCCAGGTGGTAGTCCTGCACGAGGACCGCCGCACCCTCGCCCGCCTCCTCGGCGAGCGCCTCCGCGAAGGCCCGGTTGTACGTCTCGAAGGAGGCCCACTGCCGGCGGAACTCCGCGTCGAAGACCGGTTCGACGGGCGTCTGGTAGAGCAGGTGGTGGACGAACCACAGCACCGAGTTGGCGATCCCGTTGTACGCGTCGGCGTGCACTTCCGCGTCGATGTCGAGCATCCGGACACCCGGCTCGCCGACCCCTCGCTGGACCGCCGCACGGTCACCGTCACCCAGGGCGGCGCAGACCCACATCTTGTCGTCGACCGCGCTCAGGCCGGAGACGAGTCCGCCCCCGCCGCGCTTGGCGTCGAGGGAGCCGTCCTCGCGCAGCGCGTACGAGACCGGGCCGCGGTTGGACGCGACGAGTACCTGGGCAGCGGGCTGGGGGGCGTGCTCGGAGACCATGGGCGGAATCTAGCCCGATCACGAACCGCCCAAACGTGCGAAGCCCTGCCAGGTCCCGTCACCAGGCGTGAAACGCACTCCCCACGGCGCCGGTCGCCTTCCCCGCCTCACGCCGCGCGGCGTGAGACGTACTCCTCGATCTCGCGCATCGGCGGCCGCTCCTCGGTGTCCACCGGGTAGGTGTGCGGGACGAATCCGTGCTCGCCGCGCTCGAACTGGGTCAGCGACGGGCGGACCAGATGCCCGCGGGAGAGGCGGAGTTGAGCGGTCCGGTAGATGGCGGCCGCCATCCGGCCGAGCGCCTGGCCGTCCTGGTGGCGGTGCTTCCTGACGCCGACGTCGACCTGGGCGAGCGCGTCCAGGCCGACCGTGTGCAGGGCGTCCACGAGCAGGCCCAGCTCCACTCCGTAACCGACGGGGAACGGCAGCCGCTCCAGCAGCGAGCGCCGCACGGCGTACTCGCCGCCGAGCGGCTGGACGAAACCGGCCAGCTGCGGCCAGTGCAGATTGAGCAGCGGGCGTGCCACCATTTCGGTGACCCGGCCGCCCTGGCCCGTGGTGTCGCCGAACGGGCGGTCGTACATCGCCTTGACGAACTGCACCGAGGGATCGGTCAGCAGCGGGCCGACGATGCCGGAGACGAAGTCCGCCGAGAAGTCCTTCAGGTCCGCGTCGATGAAGCAGACGATGTCACCGCCGGTCACCAGCAGTGACCGCCAGAGCACCTCGCCCTTGCCGGGGACGGCCGGGATGCGGGGCAGGATCGTGTCCCGGTGGACCACCCGGGCGCCCGCCCGGCGGGCGACCTCGGTCGTGGCGTCCGTCGAACCGGAATCGATCACCACGAGCTCGTCGACCAGCCGGACCTTCTCCATGAGCTCGCGCCGGATCGTCGTGACGATGTCCCCGACCGTCTCCGCCTCGTTCAGCGCGGGCAGCACCACACTCACGCTCGTGCCGTGCGCGTCGTTCCTGGCCGCCAGCAGACGGTCCAGCGGACGGTCGGCGGCTGACCAGGAACGCCTGGTCAGCCAGCGTTCGACCTCTTCCAGCACGGTCGATACTCCCTGTATGTGATCCATCTCGCGGTTCGGACGACTATCTCAACAGTCCGGTGCTTCGGTTACAGTCTTGAACAACGCAGATGGCCGTCGCATGCCGGGGTCCGTCCGCCGATAAACGCCTGGATCCATGGTCCAGTGCCACAGCGCTCATCCAGAGGGACAGAGGGAACGGCCCGTTGAAGTCCCGGCAACCCTCCCGCCGACCGCGAGGTCAGGTGGGGAAGGTGCCAATTCCGTCTCGTGACGAAATGCGTCGCGAGGAAGATGAGGAGAAAGGGCCTCGCCATCATGGCTGTTGAGACTGTTGCAGCACACACCGAAGCTTCCGTGGATCTCGGTCCCGCCGCGGCGCTTTCCTGCCGCGAATGCGGAGAGCGATTCGCACTCGGCCCCATTTTCGCCTGCGCGTCCTGTTTCGGGCCGCTCGAAGTGGCGTACGACCTGCCGAGCGGCTCCCCCGAAGAGCTGAAGAAGCGCATCGAGGCCGGACCCGACAACATCTGGCGCTACGCGCCGCTGCTGCCGGTCCCCTCCGATGTCGCGGACAAGCCCAACATCAACCCCGGCTTCACCAAGCTGGTCAAGGCCGACAACCTCGCCCGCGAGCTGGGCGTCACCGGCGGTCTGTACGTCAAGGACGACTCCGGCAACCCGACGCACTCCTTCAAGGACCGCGTCGTCGCGATCGCCGTCGAGGCCGCCCGCGCCTTCGGCTTCACCACCCTCTCCTGCTCCTCCACCGGCAACCTCGCCGGTGCCGTGGGTGCCGCCGCCGCCCGGGCCGGCCTGCGTTCGTGCGTGTTCATCCCGCACGACCTGGAGCAGGGCAAGGTCGTCATGGCCGCGGTGTACGGCGGCGAGCTGGTCGGCATCGAGGGCAACTACGACGACGTCAACCGCTTCTGCTCCGAGCTCATCGGCGACCCGCTCGGCGAGGGCTGGGGATTCGTCAACGTCAACCTGCGTCCGTACTACGGCGAAGGCTCCAAGACCCTCGCCTACGAGATCTGCGAGCAGCTCGGCTGGCGGCTGCCCGACCAGATCGTCATTCCGATCGCGTCCGGCTCACAGCTCACGAAGATCGACAAGGGCCTCCAGGAGCTGATCAAGCTCGGCCTGGTCGAGGACAAGCCCTACAAGATCTTCGGCGCCCAGGCCGAGGGCTGCTCCCCGGTCTCCGCCGCCTTCAAGGCCGGGCACGACGTCGTGCGGCCGCAGAAGCCGAACACGATCGCCAAGTCCCTGGCGATCGGCAATCCGGCCGACGGCCCGTACGTCCTGGACATCGCGCGCCGCACCGGTGGAGCCGTCGAGGACGTCGACGACGAGCAGGTCGTCGACGCGATCAAGCTGCTGGCCCGCACCGAGGGCATCTTCGCGGAGACCGCGGGCGGGGTGACGGTCGGCGTGACGAAGAAGCTGATCGACGCCGGTGTGCTCGACCCGACGCTCACCACCGTCGTCCTGAACACGGGTGACGGCCTCAAGACGCTGGACGCCGTGGCCGCCACCTCGCAGGCGAGCGCCACGATCCGTCCGAGCCTGGACGCCTTCCGTGCCGCCGGCCTCGCCTCGGGCCTCGCCACCGGCTGAGAAGCTTTTGACCACCCGAGACTTCAGGAAGGGCACACCATGAGCGTCAAGGTCCGTATCCCCACCATCCTCCGCACCTACACGGGCGGCCAGGCCGAGGTCCCGGCCGAGGGCGCGACCCTCTCCCAGGTCATCGAGTCCCTGGAGAAGGACCACCCGGGCATCGCCGCCCGCGTCCTGGACGACCAGGGCAAGCTGCGCCGCTTCGTGAACGTGTACGTCAACGACGACGACGTGCGCTTCGAGGGCGGCCTGGACGCGGCCACGCCGGACGGCGCCGGCATCTCGATCATCCCGGCCGTCGCCGGCGGCTGCTGAGCCCGCGGCCCGGGCCCCGGAGGCCGCCGGGCCGACTTCACAGCGTGACCACGATTGCCCCCTCCGCAAGAGAAGCGGAGGGGGCAATTCTGCATGGTTGAGCGGGGTAGGGTGAGGGAAGCCCCCTCCGCTGCCCGTGCCCCCCGCATATGAGAATGCGCCGGGCCACGACAAGATGCAGCCAAAGTGTGCGAGCTCCTTGCGTCATAAGTCGCCTTTGCCTGGCCCGAGTTGCCCAGGATCCTCATGAATTCCTCACATTCGGGCGATCGGTTCTGCTCAGAATTCTCGTCCGATTGACCTGTTGCAGAGGGCAGTTGGGCAGATACATTCGGCCGCGGTCGACGCGTTCCGGCGCACCCACCCTCTCCTGTCGGAGGGTGAGTTCTGACCCGGGCCCGCGAAGTGCGGTCCTGTGCAAGGGCCAGTAATAGGGGAGTTAGGCATGGCTCAGGGCACCGTCAAGTGGTTCAACGCGGAGAAGGGGTACGGCTTCATCGCGGTCGACGGTGGTGCGGATGTTTTCGTCCACTACAGCGCGATCCAGATGGACGGGTACCGCACCCTCGAAGAGGGTCAGCGAGTTGAATTCGAGATCTCGCAGGGCCAGAAGGGGCCGCAGGCGGACATGGTCAAGCTCGCCGTCGGCTGAGCCCGCCGGCCACGACGCAGTCGGTCAACGACACTACTCACGCACGAAGGGCCCGTACCCGAGAGGTACGGGCCCTTCGTGCGTCCCGGGCCGTCGCGGCGGGGACGTGCCGCGCACCCTGGGCCCGCTTCGGCGGGACGGCCCCCGCGGCTGTCCACACTCCGAGGTGGACGCTTGCACTCTCGGGGGTCGAGTGCTAATTATTGGCTTAGCACTCTCTGGGTGAGAGTGACAGAAACTTGGACCGGGCCGGTGAGGCCCGCAGGTCTGCCGGGGCAAGGAACCGGCAGACACGCAGGCCGTCCGTCGCGGGCGCCTCTCGGTCCGGAGAAATCCACCCCTGTCCGGGAGGACCACTTCATATGGCCAAGATCATCGCCTTCGACGAGGAGGCCCGGCGCGGTCTTGAGCGCGGCATGAACCAGCTCGCCGACGCCGTCAAGGTCACCCTCGGCCCCAAGGGCCGCAACGTCGTCCTTGAGAAGAAGTGGGGCGCCCCCACGATCACCAACGATGGTGTTTCCATCGCCAAGGAGATCGAGCTGGAGGACCCGTACGAGAAGATCGGTGCGGAGCTGGTCAAGGAGGTCGCCAAGAAGACGGACGACGTCGCCGGCGACGGTACGACCACCGCCACCGTTCTCGCTCAGGCACTCGTCCGCGAGGGCCTTCGCAACGTGGCCGCGGGCGCGAACCCGATGGCTCTCAAGCGGGGCATCGAGAAGGCCGTCGAGGCCGTCTCCGCCGCCCTCCTGGAGCAGGCCAAGGACGTGGAGACCAAGGAGCAGATCGCTTCGACGGCCTCCATCTCCGCCGCCGACACCCAGATCGGCGAGCTCATCGCCGAGGCCATGGACAAGGTCGGCAAGGAAGGCGTCATCACCGTCGAGGAGTCCCAGACCTTCGGTCTGGAGCTCGAGCTCACCGAGGGTATGCGCTTCGACAAGGGCTACATCTCGGCGTACTTCGCCACGGACATGGAGCGCATGGAGTCGTCCCTGGACGACCCGTACATCCTGATCGTGAACTCGAAGATCAGCAACGTGAAGGACCTCCTTCCGCTGCTCGAGAAGGTCATGCAGTCCGGCAAGCCGCTGCTGATCATCGCCGAGGACGTCGAGGGCGAGGCCCTGTCGACCCTGGTCGTCAACAAGATCCGTGGCACCTTCAAGTCCGTTGCCGTCAAGGCTCCGGGCTTCGGTGACCGCCGCAAGGCCATGCTCGGCGACATCGCCATCCTCACCGGTGGCACCGTCATCTCCGAAGAGGTCGGCCTCAAGCTGGAGAACGCCGGTCTCGACCTGCTCGGCCGCGCCCGCAAGGTCGTCATCACCAAGGACGAGACGACGATCGTCGACGGCGCCGGTGACAGCGACCAGGTTCAGGGCCGCGTCAACCAGATCCGTGCCGAGATCGAGAACTCCGACTCGGACTACGACCGCGAGAAGCTCCAGGAGCGCCTCGCGAAGCTGGCCGGCGGCGTGGCCGTCATCAAGGCCGGTGCCGCGACCGAGGTCGAGCTCAAGGAGCGCAAGCACCGCATCGAGGACGCGGTGCGCAACGCCAAGGCCGCCGTCGAGGAGGGCATCGTCGCCGGTGGTGGCGTGGCTCTGCTCCAGGCCTCGGCCGTCTTCGAGAAGCTCGAGCTCTCGGGTGACGAGGCGACCGGCGCCAACGCCGTCAAGCTGGCGCTGGAGGCCCCGCTCAAGCAGATCGCCGTCAACGGTGGTCTCGAGGGTGGCGTCGTCGTCGAGAAGGTGCGCAACCTGCCGATCGGTCACGGCCTCAACGCCGCGACCGGCGAGTACGTCGACATGATCGCCGAGGGCATTCTCGACCCGGCGAAGGTCACGCGCTCCGCCCTGCAGAACGCCGCGTCCATCGCCGCGCTCTTCCTCACCACCGAGGCCGTCATCGCCGACAAGCCGGAGAAGGCCGCTGCCGGCGGCGCTCCGGGCGGCATGCCGGGCGGTGACATGGACTTCTGATCCTGACGGATCGGTAGTTCCTGCACAGCTGTACGACGCCGGCCCCCGGGGAGCGATCCCCGGGGGCCGGCGTCGTTCGTGTGCGCGCGTCGTACGGCCCGCGTGCCCGCGCCGCACCTGGTAGGGCGCGGGGCCGCGCGGTCAGTCCGCGTCCAGGCCGTCGACCAGGCGGTTCAGGAAGCGGGCGAACGTCGCGTCGGGGGTGACCGGGCGTCCGGCCGAGGCGAGGGCCTCGGCCAGCTCGGGGTGGTGGCCGTCCGCGGCGACGGTGGCGAGGTAGAGCGCCTCGGCCGTGGCCCGGCCGGGGTCCTGCGCGGCCTCGGCCTGCGCCACCTCGTGGGCCACGTGTCCGGCCACGAACGCGGTGAGCTGGGCGAAGACCTCCAGCCGGGCGCCGCCGTCGAGGCCGCTGGGGCGCAGGGCGGCCAGGGCGTGTTCCAGGAAGGCGAGGGTGCGGGGGCCGAGTGTCCGGCGGGCGGGCACGGCGGTGGCCAGCCAGGGGTGGCGCAACATGTGGTCGCGCTGGAGGTGCCCGATGCCCTTGAGGTCGGCGCGCCAGTCGCCGGTGAGGGGGGCGTGGGTCGCGAGCTCGCCGTTGACGTGGTCGATCATCAGGTCCAGCAGCGTCTCCTTGTCGGGGGCGTAGCTGTAGAGCGACATGACGCCGGCGCCCACCTCCGCGGCGACCCGCCGCATGGTGACCGCGTCGATCCCCTCGGCGTCGGCCAGGGCGACGGCCGCCACCGTGATCGCCTCACGGCTGAAGGCGGGCCTGCGCCCCCGGCGGGGCCGGTCCGGGGCCAGCCAGAGTTCGCGGGGGTCGACGCCGGTGGCGCCGGTCCCTTCGTCACGGGTCACGGTCCTGCTGTTCCCTTCGTCACGCTGCGGCTCCTGTCCCGTCCATCCAAGCATCGACTATTCTCGTACACGGTACGAGAATGAGTGAGCGACGGAGGCGAACGATGACATCACCCACGCACGACGCCCTGCCGAGGCCCGCCCGGACCCTGCCGTCGGCCAAGCCGCCGCTGTCGGCACGGCTGATGCGGGCCACCTGGCGCGGGCTGCCCGCCGCACGGCACAAGGCCGGGTGGGAGCCGGGCCTCACCGTCCCCGCCGCCGACGGCAGCGCCCTGATCACGGACCACTACTTCCCCCGTGACGCGGGTGACTTCCCCACCCTTCTCGTGCGCTCGCCCTACGGCCGGGGCGTGCCCTGGTCCCCCCAGTACGGCATGCTCTTCGCCGAACAGGGCTTCCACGTGATCCTGCAGAGCTGCCGCGGCACCGGCGGCTCGGGCGGCACCTTCGACCTCTGGCGCAACGAGGCCGTCGACGGCCTCGCCACGGTGAACTGGCTGCGTGAACAGCCCTGGTTCGACGGCACCCTGGGCACGGTCGGACCCAGCTACCTCGGCTACGTCCAGTGGGCGCTCGCCCTGGACCCGCCGCCGGAGCTGAAGGCCATGGTGGTCCAGGTCGGCCTGCACGACCCGTACGCCCTCTTCCACACGGACGGCGTGCTCCACCTGGAGAACGCGCTCCTCGTGGGCGCCGGAATGACCTACCAGCACCGCGGCATGAGGCCGTTCGTCAAGGCGACGATGCGCCTGAGGCGCCACCTGAAGGACATCGTCGACGCGCGCCCGCTCAAGGGGGCGTACACGGCCGCCCTCGGGCAGCAAGTGCCCTGGCTCGACGACGTGATGACGCACCCGGACGCCGATGCCCCGTACTGGCGGGGCGCGTCGGCAGGCGGGGCGGCCGACCGGCCGGGCATCCCCACCGCCCTCGTCACCGGCTGGCACGACGCCCTCGTCGACCAGACCTTCCAGCAGTACGCACGGCTGCGGCGGGCGGGCGGCGAGGCTGCCCTGCTCGTCGGCCCGTGGACGCACACCTCCGCCCTGACGAGGGGCTGGCCCGAGGTGTTCGCCGAGAGCCTGGCCTGGCTCCGCGCCCACCTGTGCGACGACCCCTCGGAGCTGCGCCCCACCCCCGTACGCATCCACAGGGGCGGCGCGGACGCGGCATGGCAGGACCTCGACGCGTGGCCCCTCACCCCTGCCACCACCTCGTGGTTCCCGACCGCCGACGGCCACCTCACCGAGCAGCCGCCCACGGACGCCGCCCCCCTGGCCTCCTTCCGCCACGACCCCGCCGCCCCCGCCCCCTCCCTCGGCGGTCCGCTGCTCTCCGCCACGGCGGGTGCCCGGAACAACGGCACGCTGGAGTCCCGCGACGACGTCCTCACCTTCACCGGCCCGGTCCTGACCGCACCCGTCACGGTGCTGGGCGCCGTCTCCGCGAGGATCAGCGTGTCCACGGACACCGGGCACGCGGACGTCTTCACCCGGCTGTGCGACGTGGACGCGGCGGGCCGCTCCACCAACGTCTGTGACGGACTCGCCCGGGTGCTTACGGCAGGCGAGGATCCGGCCCACGTCACGGTCCCGATGAGCGTCACCGCGTACCGCTTCGCCGCGGGCCACCGCATTCGCTGGCAGATCAGCGCGGGCGCGCACCCGCGGTATGCGCGGAACCCCGGCACGGGCGAGTCCAGGGTCGAGGCACGGGAGTTCGTCCCGGTGCGGGTCACCGTCCACGCGGATTCCTTGATCATGCTGCCGCAGGGTGAGGAGTGAGAGGGCGCGGCCTTCCATGGAGCACGCCGTCCTGAGCCACGGAGTCGACCGGTGCCACGACACGGTGGGCGACTGGGGTTTCCGGAGGGACGGCTCACCCCGCGCGCACGCCGCGGGCCCGGCCGGTGCGGGGGCGGCGAGAAGGATGGTGTGCGGGGCCGACGGAAGCGGGTAACGTCTTTGTCATGTTCTTCCAGCGTCGATTTACGAGGAAGAGCGTGATGGGCCCCCGCTGACGGCCTTCGACGTCGCCGCCCCTCACCACCGATGAATCCGTAGATCACTTCACATCATGACCGGGAGAACCCATGACCGTGAGCAAGAACATCAACAACCCCGTGGGCATGGGCGGCGGCCAGCGCAAGCGGCTGTCCCGCGCCGAGCGGCAGAACAACGGTCCGCACCGCAACCTCGACCGCAAGGGTGCCGCCGACCAGAAGGCGGAGCTGGTGCGCAAGATGCGCGAGAAGACGGGCGCGGCCGAGGGCACCGGGCAGGCGGACGACGACACCGCACAGAGCTGACGCACCGCCGCCGCAGGGGTGGCACCGCAGGGGATGGGCCCGGACCGCGACGCGCGGTTCCGGGCCCTCCGCCGTACCGGGGCTCCGGGGCGCGGCCGGTCCCGCCGGGAACTCGGCCGGCCGGGGCAGCCGCAGATTCGAAGGTGCGCCCGTAGCCGGCCGTCAGCCCCTTCAGGCCAGCGCCTCCACCAGGACGCGGGGCAGGAAGGTGGAGGTCGGGACACCGACCTCCTCGCAGAAGTCGGAAAGTCTCATCCCCGCGGCGTCGGTGTCGACCTTCCGGTTCCGATAGATGTTCTGGCCGATCCGGTAGCGGGTGGGCGTGACTTCCTCGACGGGGATCGATCCCGCGTACCCGGGCAGGGTGAGAGCTCCATTGACGACGCGACCGTCGGCGGGCAGGTCGAATTCCATGGACCCGCCGACGGGCCGGGCCTCGGGGAGGAGTTCGGCGAGCGACACCTTCTCCTTCGTGACGACTGTTTCCTGCGCGGTGTTCAGTTTGACGTAGATGAAGGAGCCCTTGATCTCCATGGGGTGGATCGGCTGACCGTAGTAGAAGAACTTCGTCTTCTCCTCGTTCTGGGAGATCCCGGTGTACCTCCCCCTCCCGATGTCGTCCATCCGCATCATGAAGTAGGTGTAGTCCCGCATGTGCGCCCTGCCCAGGGCGCCGGCCAGCCGGTCCACCTCTCCCACCGAGGTCACCTCGGTCCAGGCGGTGGCGTCGAAGGGACGCGGGGTGGCGTTCACGGTGATGTTCAGGATCTCGCGCAGAAGCCGTGCCTGCTTCTTCTTGTCCTGGGCCGCGTTCGCGGCCTTCAGCTCGTCCCCCAGAGCGGTGAGACTCGTGAACTGGGCATCCCCGAGCGCGGAGAAGCTCCGGCCGTCGTAGTCCGTGTCCTCTCCGCTGCCGGTCGGTTCCGCGCGGAGACCGGTGTTGGGCCCCAGGAACTGATTTCCGCCCTGCCATTCGTAGAAGGCGTAGCGGATCTCGTTGAGGTTGTTCCCCAGGAATTCGGCTGTGCCGCCCCCGCCCGTCTTGACCAGTGCGGTGCGCAGCCTGGTGCGGAAGTCGTCCCGGTTCATGTGCGGCGGGATCTCGACCTTCAGATTCGCCAGCATCGTGTCGGTGATCACCTGGGGCACCGCCTGGCGGAGCAGGGCTGCCCGTTTCTCGGCGTCCACGGAGTCCAGCGCTCCGCTCAGCTGGGAGTGGGCGACGACGTGGTGCGCGGTCAGTTCCCACCCGTTGTGCGCGCCGCCGGCGGCGTGGGGGTTGTCGCTGCGCATCCGCTGCACCGATGGGGCACCGGAGCCGGGCGCGGGGGCTGTCGCCTCCGCCGATTCACGGGCCGGGGCACTGCGGGACAGGACGCGCGTCGCCTGCTCCTCCGCCTCCCGCTCGAACCGGTCGGAGGGGTCGGAGACCCGGAGGCCGCCGCCGTTGTCGGTGCCGCTCACCGGTCCCTGGCGCTGCTGGATGACGTGGGTCAGCTCATGGGCCAGGGTATGCCGGTCGCCCCCGCCGTCGCCCAGCACGATGTGGTTCCCCGAGGTGTACGCGCGAGCACCGATCTCGGCGGCGGAGGTACGGGCCGCGCCGCCGGTGTGGAGACGTACATCGGTGAAGTCGGCGCCGAACCGGGCCTCCATGTCCGTACGGGTCCCGTTGTCCAAGGGCTGTCCGGCGGAGCGCAGTACGTCGTGTACCGCCGAGCGCTGCACCGAGACCGGCCCGCCCTGCTCGTGCCCGCAGTCCGTGCCGTGCCGGTGCGTCTCCTCGGCTCCGGCGTGGCCCGCTTGGCGCAGCAGCTGGACCACGGCCGCGTTCCCGGCCGCGCGCGGAAGCGGCAGCAGCCCCTGGGGGCCGGCGCTCCCGGCCCTCTCCGGTGCGGGAGCGGGCTTGCGCGCCACCGGACGACCGGTTCCGGCGTCGTCGTGGGCGGGCTTGGAGGCGTGCGGGCGCATCCGGTGACCTTCCGGGCTGGACGGAGCGAACCTTCCTTGTATACCCGGGACATACCGGGCGGGGACAGGTCCCCCGAGGGCAGAGAGCGTTGCCCGACGGGGGCGGCGAAGGGTCATGGCGAGGCGCCGGTCCTGGGCCCAGCACGAACGCCCTGGAACGGGTGGGCCGTTGGGTGGGCGGTACGTCGCCCCGGGTGAACGCCGCTCACCACTCGTCGTCGCGCGCGGTACGGGAGAAGAACGTACGGGTGACCCAGAGCAGGGCCTTCTCGGTGGCGACGCATTCGCTGCCCCGGCGCAGATGCCCGCTTTCTGGAGGCGGTTCGACGTGGTCCGCAGCGCGCACTGCCCGTACGGGAGCGCCTTGGCGAGAGTCTTCACGGAGATGTCGGCGCCGTCGCACAGCCCGTCGATGTACGCGGCGATGGCCGCGTCGCGGGGGAGGAGGCGGGCGAAGTCGCAACCGTTGCGCGGGCGTTGGTCCGGGGCCGAACGCTTGCCGTATCCGGGGGTTGCCATCGGATGGTCGAGTGTGGGTGCGGGGCCGGGCGAGGAGGGCCGGTTCGAGGTGTGCGGAGGCGTGTCCGGCATCCCTCGGGATGCCCGTGACTGCCCGGTGCGCACCGGGTAGCTCAGTGGTCGGCAGCTGTCCCGGTGGGTGCGAGGGGCATCGCAACGACGCGAGTGGGTGCGCGCAAAAAACCGACGAGATTGCGCAGGTGAATCACAACACGTCGATATTCTCTGGCAGATGTCTTGTGGGGCGAGGCGTACGGGTCCTACTGTCGGCTCACCTTCTCGGCGGCCGCCCCACCGGGACATCCCGGTCGTTCACCCCCGCCTCACCCTCCTCAGAGAAACGGGCCTGCGATGTCACGGAAGTTCACCGGTGCCGGAGCGCGGCTGCGAAGACCGCAGAGCCGAACGGGGCTGTACGCGGCTGCCGTTGCCTCGATGACCGCGGCCGCCGTCGGCCTCGGTGTGCTGGCCGGTACGCCTGCGGGTGCTCACTCCGCCGCCCCCACCCCCGTCGTCACCCGGGCCGCCCTGGACCCCGCGCTCGTCGCGGGGCGGGGCGCGAGCGTGGCGTTCGCCGAGCAGGAGGCGGAGAACGCGGCCACCGACGGCACGGTCATCGGCCCGGACCGCACCGCGTACACGCTTCCCGCCGAGGCGTCCGGCCGTAAGGCGGTCGAGCTCACCCCGGGCGAGCACGTCGAGTTCACGCTCCCGAGCGCCGCCAACGCGATCACGGTCCGCTACAGCATCCCGGACGCGCCGGGCGGCGGCGGGATCACGGCACCGCTGGACGTCGCGGTGAACGGCAAGAAGCGCTCCACGATGACGCTGACCTCGCAGTACTCCTGGTTGTACAACCAGTACCCGTTCTCCGACGACCCCGGCGCCGAACTGCTCCACCCCGACTGGTGGATCACCGAGTGCTCCTGCGTACCCGCCGCCACGAGCCCCGCCCCGGTGATCGAGAAGCCCTTCCGGCCCAGCCACTTCTACGACGAGCAGCGCCTTCTGCTCGGCCGCACCTACCGTGCGGGCGACACCGTCCGACTGACCGTTCCCGCCGGGAGCCGGGCCGCGTGGACGGTCGTCGACCTGCTGGACTCGGAGCTCGTCGGCCGGCCGCACGTCGAACTCCTTGCCGCCGACGTCCTTGCCTTCGGGGCCGATCCGACCGGGCGGCGGGACGCGGCGGACGCGATCGAGAAGGCCATCGCCTTCGCCCGGCGCACCCATCTCACGGTGTACATCCCGCCGGGTACGTACCGCGTCGACCGGCACATCGTCGTCGACGACGTCACGATCACCGGCGCGGGCAACTGGTACACGAAGATCAAGGGCCGCGAGGTGACGCTCGACGAGCCGGCCGCCGACGGGTCCGTCCACACCGGGGTCGGCTTCTACGGCAAGGACGCGGCCGACGGCGGCAGTCGCAACGTCCACCTGTCCGGCTTCGCCATCGAGGGCGACGTACGGACACGCATCGACACCGACCAGGTCAACGGCATCGGCGGCGCGATGAGCGACTCGACCATCGAGGGCCTGCACATCAGGCACACCAAGGTCGGCATGTGGTTCGACGGGCCGATGAAGAACCTGCGGGTCCGCGGCAACATCATCGTCGACCAGATCGCCGACGCCATCAACTTCCATACAGGGGTGACCGATTCGCGGATCACCCACACCTTCGTACGCAACTCCGGCGACGACGGTCTGGCGATGTGGTCCGAGAGGACGGCGAACGCCCGCAACACCATCGACCACAACACCGTCCAGAGCCCGGTCCTCGCCAACGGCATCGCGGTCTACGGCGGCACCGACAACACCGTGTCGAACAACCTGGTCGCCGACCCCGTCCGCGAGGGCAGCGCTCTGCACATCGGCTCCCGCTTCGGCGCCGAGCCGTTCACGGGAAAGCTGAACCTCGACGACAACACGACGGTGCGTGCCGGTACGTACGAGCTGAACTGGAAGATCGGGCTCGGCGCCCTGTGGATCTTCGCCCTGGACAGGAGCATCGACACCGCGGACATCCGGGTCACCGGTGACCACTACCTCGACAGCACCTACAACGCGGTCATGCTCGTCTCCGACTGGGCCGTGAAGGACCGGTACGACATCGAGGGCGTCCACTTCAAGGACATCAGGGTCGACGGTACGGGCACCTCGGTGCTGAGCGCCCGCGCGGCGGGCGGGGCGAGCTTCGAGAACGTGGACGCGCGCAACGTGGGCGCCGTCGGCGTCAACAACTGCGGTTCGTTCAACTTCCCCGCGACGGGTTCGGAGTTCTCCCTCACGGACCTGGGAGGCAACGGCGGCGGCTGGCTCGCTCCCTGGCTGCTGCCCAACACGGTCACCTGCGACGACCGCCCGCCGGTCGTCCCGCCGCCGGCGCCGGGGGCGTGGTGACAGCCGAAAGCCGCCACCGCCCGCGAGGGGCCGGGCAGTGCAGGGCGCCGGTCTCGCCGTGATCGGCGCGCGGGAGGCCTGCGAGGTCCCCGCGCACCGTTCAGCCGCGCGCGGGTCGCCGAGGCCGGGAAGCACCGGCCGCCCCGCGCACACCCGCACGCGCCGAGGTGGCCCGGCCGGGGGGGGGGGCGCCCCCCGCGCGGGGCTGGGGGCGGGTGGGGGGGGGGGGGGGGGGCGCGCGCCCCCCCCCCCCCCCCCCCGCGGCGGCGCGGATGGTGGAGGCTGCGCGGGGGGTGGCGGGGCGGTTGGTGTATGCGGGGGAGCGCCGGCTGGTGGCGGACTGTGCGGCGGCGGTGCGGGAGGTGGCGG